>JBNGDS010000030.1:0-35372 GCA_049975365.1 Desulfomonilia bacterium
GCATACAGACAGATACAGGACGTGTATAAGAAACCGGGGACACAGAAGAGAAAAAAGTGAGATGGACTTTTTCAGCTATGTGAAAAACACCATATCCGTTGCCGTTCCTGTCGGCCTCATCGCGGGTGGGGTGGTGTACATCCTCGGGTATGGAGACATCTCAGCGGGCCTGTTCATCGGTATCGCCGGTGGTATCGTGAAATCTTTTCTCATGTCCTATACTGTGGTCACGGGATCAGGTCCTGTCAAGGCATTTCTCTTGAGGTATTGCATTATCGGCATCGTTTTTGTTGGGGGAATCTTGGTATCCATGCATGCGTTCTTTGCTGCAGTTGCTGGCGTGTTGTTTGTTCATGTGCTCTTTATCTCTGATCAAGTGAGAGCGAGCAGAACAGGAGAAGTAGGGTAATGGAGAACTTATCGGAACAGATTACCAGTATTCCCCAATGGATCTTCACTATCAGCGGCTACAAGATTACGATCAATTCAGAGACCATCATCATGACATGGCTGGTCATGGGTGTCTGGATTCTCTTTTCGCTGCTGGCGACGAAGCAGACCAAGATGATCCCCAATCCCCTTCAGTCAGTTGCAGAGCTCTTGGTGGGAACCTGGGATGATCTCGTCAAGGATGGGCTCGGGCTGGACGACAGGAAATATTTCCCGTTCATCTGTACCATTTTCCTGCTGTTCTGGTTGAGCAACATGGTGGGAATCATCCCCGGGCTGTCCGAGCCCACGCAGGATCTCAATACCACGTTGAGCCTGGGTGTCACAGGATTCTTCGTGGCGCACTACTCCGGCATCAAGTTCAAGGGAATCAAGAGTTATTTGAAGAGCTACTGCGAGCCTATTTTCTTCATGGCACCCCTGAATATCATCGGCGAGCTGTCCAAGGTGATCTCCATATCGTTTCGTCTCTTCGGAAATATCAAGGGTGGAGCGATCATCATCCTGGTGGTGAGTGCACTGGTCTACTCTCTGCTCCTCCCACCGTTCCTCTACGGCTTCTTCGGGTTGTTCGTCGGAACCATACAGGCCTTCGTATTCACCATGTTGACCCTAGTCTACATCGTCGTTCAGATCCGGTAGAGGCGTGACCAATGGAAGCTGAATTCATCGTAAAAGCAGGACAGTATATGGGTGCCGGGCTTGCCATGGGCTTCGGTGCAATAGGAGCGGCCCTTGGCGAAGGCATGACGGGCGGCTACACCAACGTGTCGATTTCCCGGAGGCCTCCGATGTCCGCGGCATTCACCAGAAACATGCTGGTGGCGCAGGCAGTGGCGGAGACGTCCGCAATATTTGCCCTCATGGTGGCGATCCTGTTGATCTTCACCGATCTTTCCACGAGGGGGCTGTGCAACTGGGCGGCCGCAATCGGCGCCGGGCTCAGTATCGGGCTGGGGTCTTTCGGCTCGGGCATCGGTGCGGGGTTCCCTGGGGCACAGGCCGTCTGGGGGGTTTCACGGCAGCCGAAGACCGCCTCGAACATGATGACCACCATGCTCGTTGGCCAGGCAGTGTGCCAGACACCGGCGATCTTCGCCCTGGTCATAGCATTTCTTCTCATCTTCAAGGATTTCACCGGCCTTCCCTCGTGGCCCTACAGTGCAAGCCTGATCGGTGCAGGCCTTGCCATGGGCTTCGGCGCCATCGGAAGCGGGTGGGGCGGTGGACAGGCAGGTGGTGCAGCCTGTGAAGGAGCTGCACGACAGCCCCGGTTGAGGGGAAACCTCATGACGGTCATGCTCGTGGGTCAGGCCGTGAGTCAGACCCCGGCAATCTTTGCATTGCTGGTCGGGTTGATGCTCATCACCGTGGGACCCACCCAGGGCAATCTCATGGCGACTATGGCCATGCTCGGGGCTGGATTTTCCATCGGGCTGGGCTCCATCGGGTCCGGTCTGGGCAATGGGGTCAATGCGGATTCTGCATGCAGGGCAATTGCACGGGAATCCAGCCTGGCGAAAGGCATGATGACCTTCATGCTCGTGGGTCAGGCCGTAGGGCAGACACCGGTCATCTTTGCCCTCATGGTCTCCCTCATGCTGCTATTCGGAAATTATTCGGATGTCCCCACGCTGCAGTCTTCCATCGCGTTGCTTGCAGCGGGCATCTCGATGGGGTTCGGGGCAATCGGGCCCGGCTACGGGAACGGATTAGCAGGGGCAATGGCGTGCGAGGCGCTCGCAGAGCGTCCTGACCAGTCAGGCCTGCTCATGAGGACAATGCTCATTGCGCAGGCGGTGGCCCAGTCAACGGCCATCTATGCACTGGTTGTCGCCTTTGTGCTCATGTTTGTCGTATAACAGAAAAGTTCATAGAGGGAGGAAGATACTATGGCTATGGATATCAGCGGTGCGGATCTGGTGAGAGCGGCGGCTTTTCTTGGTGCAGGAATTGCGATGGGTCTTGGAGCGATCGGGCCTGGTGTCGGGGAAGGATTTGTCGGTGGCAAGGCATGCGAAGCAATCGGAAGAAACCCCGAAGAGGCGGGCCTTCTCACTCGAACAATGCTGGTTGCACAGGCAGTCTCTGAGTCAACCGGAATCTACTCACTTGTTGTCTCCCTACTCTTGATATTTGTCGTATAAGGAGGTAGGTTTTGATAGAGCTCAATTGGACCTTTTTTGTCCAGGTAGTCAACTTCCTCATCCTGATGTTCATCCTGAACAAGATTCTCTACAAGCCGATTCTCAAGGTGCTTGACGAGAGGGATGAGAGGATAGTTGGCGGACAGCAGAAGGCGAAGAAACTCACCGATGAGAGGGAGAATCTTTTCCGGGAGTACAACCAGAAGCTCTATGCTGCCAAGGTCGAGGCAATGAACATCAAGAATGCCTCGAGGAATCAAGCGGTGGAACAGGCCAACGCAATCATTGAAGAGGCACGGAAGAAAGCTGATGAGATCATCATCCAGATGCAGCAGGATATGTCTCAGGAGATAGCACGGGTAAAGAAGGAACTCGAGCCTGAGCTGGGAATCATGGCTGCGACCATAGCTCAGCAGATCTTGGGGAGGAAGGTTGCGTGATGAAGCGGTATGCAAAGTATATCCCCATTCTGGCAGTGTTCATCCTGGTCCTGGTATCCACGTGTCTCGCTTCCGAAGAGGGAGGAGGCGGCGGGAAAAAGATATGGGATATGGCCTGGAGGATCATCAACTTCCTGATCCTTGCCGGGATCCTGTGGAAGCTGCTGGCTGACAAAGTCAAGGCGTACTTCTCTGATCGCAGAGTGGAGATCGCCGAGATGCTGCAGGAGGCGGATGAAGCAAAGGCCGAGGCGGAGAAGCAGTTCACAGAGGTCCAGGATAAGCTCAAGAATGTGGAAAAGGACATCCAGGAGATCAGGAATGCCATCATGGGTGAACTGGAGAACGAGAAGCAGCGGATCATCGATGAAGGAAAGGCTGTCTCCGAACGGATCATCCAGCAGGCCCACTGGTCAGCCGAGCAGGAAGTGATCAAGGCGAAGAACGATCTGAGGAATCAGGTGGTGGATATGGCCGGCGACATGGCAGCCGGAATGGTCTCAAAAAACATGACCCCTGATGATCAGAAGAAAATCATAGAAGAATACCTGCAGAAGGTGGTGAGGGAAAATTGAAAGGGGACGTCATAGCAAAACGATATGCAAGGGCCCTCTACGAACTGGGTCATGAGGAGAGTATTCACCAGGGATTGCTCGATGACCTGGAGAAGATGACCCTGGTTGTACAGGAAAGTGGCGAGTTCAGATCCATCATGGAATCTCCGCTGTATGATATCATCCTGAAAAAGAGAATCCTCAAGGATATCGTCTCCACGCTCAAGATCTCGCAGTATATTGAGAACTTTCTCAACATCCTGCTGGACAAGGACAGGTTCGTCCATCTCCAGGAGATCAGGGATGCATACAAGCAATTCATGGATGAGTCCTCAGGCAGAGTGCGGGCGAGCATCACCTCGGCCTTCGAGCTGAACAAGGAGCAGATCAGCCAGATCTCGAAGACGCTCTCCACATTAGTCAAGAAGGAAGTAGACGTGGATGTCTCGGTCGAGCCATCGCTCATCGGCGGACTCATCGCCGAAGTCGAGGGCATGATCTACGACGGAAGCATAAAGACACAGATATCGAGATTAAAACAGAGTTTAAAAGGGGAGATGTAGGATGCAGATAAGGGCGGAAGAGATAAGCAAGATTATCAAGGACCAGATCAAGGGGTATGAGAAGGAAATAGACGTTGCAGAAACCGGTACCATCCTCTCGGTCGGTGACGGTATTGCCCGTGTGTATGGTCTGAGGAACGTGATGGCCAGTGAGCTCATCGAGTTTCCCCACAATGTCATGGGCATGGCCCTGAACCTGGAAGAGGATAACGTCGGGTGCGTGCTCTTCGGCGAATCAGTGGGTATCAAGGAAGGCGACCAGGTCCGGAGAACCAAGAGGATCGTGGAGATCCCTGTTGGCGGGAATGTCGTCGGCCGTGTCGTGAATGCCATTGGGTTGCCCATCGACGGGAAAGGGCCCATCGAGATGTCAGAGACCAAGGTTGTGGATGTGAAGGCCCCTGGAATCGTCAAGAGACAGCCGGTGAAGGAGCCTCTCCAGACAGGGCTGAAATCCATCGATGCCATGACACCCATCGGCAGGGGACAGCGCGAACTCATCATCGGCGACCGCCAGACTGGCAAGACAGCCCTTGCTCTCGATACCATCATCAATCAGAAGGGTACAGGTGTTATCTGCATCTATGTGGCGATAGGCCAGAAACAGTCTACCGTGGCCCAGGTTGTGGCAACGCTGGAACAATTTGGTGCTATGGAGTACACGGTCGTGGTGGCTGCGACCGCCTCCGATCCTGCACCCCTTCAGTACATCGCTCCCTATGCCGGAGCGTCAATCGGTGAATACTACATGAATAAGGGCGGTCATGCACTGTGTATCTATGATGACCTCACCAAGCAGGCCCAGGCCTACAGACAGCTTTCCCTCCTGCTGAGAAGACCTCCGGGACGTGAGGCGTTCCCCGGCGACGTGTTCTACCTCCATTCACGGCTTCTGGAGAGGGCAGCGAAGTACAGCGATGCCATGGGCGGCGGTTCACTGACGGCGCTCCCCATCGTCGAGACGCAGGCCGGCGACGTGTCCGCGTATATCCCCACAAACGTCATCTCCATCACCGATGGTCAGATCTTTCTTGATACCGACCTCTTCTACTCCGGATTCCGTCCTGCCATCAACGTCGGTATCTCGGTATCCCGCGTGGGTGGAAACGCGCAGATCAAGGCCATGAAGAAGGTTGCAGGAACCCTGAGGCTCGACCTCGCACAGTATCGTGAGCTCGCTGCATTCTCGCAGTTCGGCAGTGACCTCGACAAGGCAACCCAGGCACAGCTCAACAGGGGTGAGAGGCTTATGGAGGTGCTCAAGCAGCCTCAGTACAAGCCACTGTCCGTCGAAAAACAGGTGTGCATCATCTATGTGGGAACCAATGGGTTCCTCGATGAATATCCAGTCTCAGCCATCGGGGGTTTCGAAGAACAGTACTTTGTCTTCATGGAAAACAAGCATCCTGAGATCCTGAAGAGCATCCGTGAATCCGGCGTGCTTGATGCAGATACCGAAAAGTCCCTGAAGGATGCCATTGCCGAGTTCAAGAAGATCTTCATAGTCGAAGAATAGGGTGCTGCGATGGCGAGCCTAAAGGACCTCAAGAATCGGATAAACTCTGTCAAGAAGACAGAGCAGATAACCTCGGCCATGCGTATGGTTGCGGCCGCAAAGCTGAGACGCGCCCAGAGCGATATCATTGCTGCGCGGCCATATGCGATCAAGGCAAACGAGGTACTCGTCTCTCTGGTAACTCGGACGAATCCGGACATGCACCCGCTGCTGAGGGTTCGCGAGCCGAAGCGTGGAGTGCTGGTCGTTATAGCCTCGGACAGAGGATTGTGCGGCTCTTTCAACCAGAATGTATTCAGGAAGGCAGAGGCTTTTATTAAAGGGCATCAGTCCCGGTACGAGGACCTCTCTCTCGTCCTGGTGGGGAAACGGGCTGTGGACTACTTCAAGCGCAAGCCCTACAAGAAAAGGAAGACATCTACAATCGGCACCCCGTCGTACGAGCTGGCCTCCGAGATCGGAGACAATCTTATCAAGGGGTACATCAACGAGGAGTACGACGAGCTCACCATCATCTTCAACGAGTTCCGTTCGGCTATGACCCAGATTCTCCATGAGGATAGAGTGCTCCCCGTGGAACCCATCGAATCCGACGATGAAATGCTCACTGTGGAATATCTCTATGAGCCGTCGGAAGAACTGCTGCTGGATGCACTGCTCCCCATGAGCTTGAAGATCTTTTTCTACCGGGCACTGCTCGAATCAGCCGCATCAGAGCATGGTGCGCGGATGACAGCTATGGAAAGTGCGTCAGGGAACGCTGCAGAGATGATCGATAAACTGACCATCAAGTATAACAGGGCCAGACAGCAGGTCATCACCACCGAACTCATGGAGGTGGTGGGCGGTGCTGAGGCCTTAAAAGGATAAGAGTAAGGAATAAAATCGAGAGGAGTGGACCTATGCAGCAGAATGGGAGGATTTCACAGGTTATTGGCGCTGTGGTGGACGTCGAGTTCCCCCAGGGAGATTTGCCTGACATATATAACGCCTTGTTCGTGACCAATCCGTTTATCTCGGATCAGGAAGACAACCTGGTACTCGAAGTGGCTCAGCACCTTGGCGACCGGAGGGTCCGGTGCATCGCCATGGACTCGACAGACGGTCTTGTCAGGGGGATGCCGGTCAAGGATACCGCTGCACCCATCACAGTTCCGGTGGGTGACACGGTGCTCGGCCGGATCATGAATGTTGTGGGCAATCCTGTTGATGAGGCCGGTCCGATCGAGAGCGACAAGCGCTACCCCATTCACCGCGAACCTCCTCATTTTACAGACCAGAGCACCTCTATCGAGTCGTTCGAGACCGGCATCAAGGTTATCGACCTGCTGACCCCATATATGAGGGGCGGCAAGATCGGACTGTTCGGCGGAGCCGGCGTGGGAAAGACGGTCTTCATCATGGAGCTCATTCACAACATCGCCTTGAAGCACGGCGGGTACTCCGTGTTCTCTGGTGTGGGCGAAAGAACCCGTGAAGGAAACGACCTCTGGCTCGAGATGAAGGAGTCGGGCGTCATCGACAAGACGGCCCTCATCTATGGCCAGATGAACGAGCCTCCAGGAGCCCGTGCCCGAGTCGGTTTGTCCGGTCTCGCCGTTGCCGAGTATTTCCGGGATGAGCAGAACCAGGACGTGCTGCTCTTCATCGACAACATCTTCCGATTTACCCAGGCCGGTATGGAGGTGTCCGCTCTGCTGGGCCGGATGCCGTCAGCCGTGGGATATCAGCCGACCCTGGGTACGGACATGGGTGAGCTCCAGGAGCGCATCACCTCCACCACCAAGGGGTCAATCACTTCGGTTCAGGCAATTTACGTCCCGGCGGACGACCTCACGGACCCGGCACCGGCAACCACGTTCAGCCACCTGGATGCCACGACAGTGCTTTCCCGTCAGATCGTTGAGCTTGGGATCTACCCTGCGGTGGACCCGTTGGATTCAACATCGCGTATTCTCGATCCGAAGATTGTCGGCATCGAGCACTACACCGTTGCCCGCGAGGTGCAGCAGATACTCCAGAAGTACAAGGAACTCCAGGACATCATCGCCATCCTCGGTATGGACGAGCTGTCAGAGGATGACAAGCTGATCGTGTCCCGTGCGAGGAAGATCCAGCGGTTCCTCTCCCAGTCGTTCAGTGTTGCCGAGCAGTTCACCGGCATGCCCGGCAAGTATGTCGAGCTCAAGGATACGATTCGAGGCTTCAAGATGATTGTGTCCGGAGAAATGGACGATCTGCCGGAGCAGTCGTTCTATATGGTCGGGCCAATTGAAGAGGCCGTCGAGAAAGCAAAGAAGCTGGCGGAAGACTAAGAGGGGGTAGTCCAGAATGGCTGAACAGTACATGCAGCTCGATATCGTTACCCCAGAGAAGGCGGTCCTCAGCCGCAAGATCTACGAGGTCTCCGCTCCAGGGACTCTGGGGGAGTTCGGTGTGCTCATCGGTCACACCCCGTTCCTCACCACCCTGAGGCCCGGTCAGATCGTCGCGAAAACCGAGGACAGGGATATCTATATAGCGGTAGGCGGAGGCTTTGCCGAGGTCATCAGCGACAGGGTCATCATTCTCGCTGAATCGGCAGTTATGGCCGAGGATATCAATGTTGAGAATGTGAAGCAAGAACTGGAGCAGGCTCAGGAGAAACTCAAGTCTCTGAACAAAGAGGATCCCGAATACTCACGGTGGGATACACGCCTCAAACGCGCTGAGGTGAAACTCAGGGTGGCCGAGAACTGGGAACATAGTAAATAAGATTTGCATCTGTTTTTAAGAGAACACAAGCTGGAGGGACCGGAGGGTCCCTCTTTTTATGTTCAGGCGTATTGACTCTTGGGAAGAATCCTTTTATAAGCGTGTAACGTTTCTGTGCGCCCATAGCTCAGCTGGATAGAGCGTTGGACTACGAATCCAAAGGTCGCAAGTTCGAGTCTTGCTGGGCGCACTTCTTAGAATGAAGAACCTCGCGTGCAACAGTGACATCGTGCTTTTCCCTTTGAAGATATAGGCATAGGTTGGAAGACACCCATCATTATCACGCAATAGATATAGTTTCACCGCACCTTTGGTCAGCCTGAACTGCTCCTACGGGAACATGCTCAGGCACAGAGAGATGGGGGTGCTGTCCAAGGAAAACAGCGCGATGAACAATGGCGAAGGTATCTGTGGCCGCTCGATAAGTTGAAAAAAAACAGGCAGGGAAATAAAGAAAAAGATCGACAGAAGCACATTGAGACTCAACAACATACCAGTGGAGAACGCAGTTGTTGAATCGTATCTTGTGGGGAGCGATGCGGTTCATAAATTGATCATGGATCCATTATTGCCGGATGAGCTGCTTGACGCATCGGTGAGGATTGAGCTTGCAGAGGCGATGCTGGAATATGATGGCATAGGCAAGCGAATGTGGGCAAAAAAGTTTGGAGATATTCAGATTGCCGGCACACCGTCTCATCTTCAGCTTGTGGAAGGGGGTGATCGCATCTTTTCACAGGACCCCCCAGGCATACGAAAATCCTGAGAATCAATGGCTGGAGAGATGTGCCCATAAAAAATCTGAGCAGGCCATGGGTGCGAATGAACGTGGCCGATTCCACGGGCCTGGTTTTACCACTACTACATGTGAGGTGACTGTATGGGGTTAATGACGGGAAAACAATATCTGGAAAGTATCAGCACGCAGAAGCCCGAGGTTTGGCTGCTGGGCGAACGGATTGAAGACGTTACACAGAGCAGGTTTTTCAAGCAGAGTCTTGAAGAGGGCATGAAGTTTTACGATTGGTCAAACGAACCCGAATACCGGGATGATTTTGTGTATTGGTCCGACCTTATCGATGAGGAGGTCAGCTTCTGGACTCATCTGCGCCGGACGCCGGAAGATTTGAAGAAGATGCTCAAGGTCATGAAGAAGAATAATGCCCGCAATTTTTGTTCATTTTGCATGGGTTCGGGCTGGAATGTCTTTTATATGATGACGTGGGACATCGACCAGGCCAAGGGGACGAATTACCATGAAAATTTTTTGAATTTCTGCAAAAGGGTGCAGAAAGGTGATCTGCGGTGCTGTATCGGGGTGATGGATCCGAAGGGCGACCGTTCTTTGGCCCCGAGCAAGCAGGAAGATCCGGATCTTTTCCTCAGGGTGGTGGAAAAACGCCCGGATGGCATTGTAGTCAACGGCGCCAAAATGCACACCTCATCAGCTCCAGTGACGCATTATGTGTTTACGGCGCCAAGTCGCACGATGACGGCGGAGGATGAAGAGTATGCGCTCAGTTTCGCCTGTCCGGTGGATACGAAAGGGATCACCTATATTACCAGGCCAGGCCCCTGTCCTCCCAATCCTGATGACATGACCAACCCAGCTTCGACCAAACACACCATGGTGGAATGTCTCACGGTCTTTGATAACGTCTTCATCCCATGGGAAGACGTGTTTATGTGCGGGGAATGGGAGTTCACGGAAAATTTCATCACGTATTTTTCTTCATACGGCCGTCCGGTCAAAGCCACCTGTATTTCCGCGCGCACGGATATGATTGCTGGCGCAGCAGCGTTGATCGCCGAATATAACGGCGTATCGAAAGCAAGTCACATACGGCACAAACTCAATGAAATGGTCCTGTGTTCGGAAATCGGCTGGGGTTGCGTAATGGGTTCTATCAATGAATGCCACGTGCATCCTTCCGGAATGGTCTATCCTGATATATCCATCAGCAATGCAGGGCTGTATCATATCAGACTCAAGTTTATAGAATTTCTGGGAATGCTGATGGAAATGGCTGGCGGCGTGGTGACGACCATGCCCACGGTTGCTGATTATCGAAATGAAAAAACCCGGCCGCTGATCGACAAGTATTTCAAGGCCAAGGGGAATGTTTCCACAGAAGACAGGCTAAAACTTCTGTATTTTATTCAGGAACTCACTGCTTCACGTTTTGGGGGGTACTTTTTATCCAGTGCGATCTGTGCCGTCGGTACACCGGAAACAAACCGGCTCGAGGTGCTTCGACACTACGATCTCTTGACACAGATCGGCAACGTCAAGGCAATCTGCAATATTAAGGAGTAGTAAATCTGAAAAAAGGAGGGGGTCTATGAAAACTGGGGATGCCGGAAAAAACGCGCGCAGCTTTCAGCGGTGATGGCTGGTTCTATACGGGCGACCTGGCCCGGAAGGATGACGACGGGTTGTATCATATCGCCGGCCGGAGCAAAGAAATGTATATCTGTGGAGGATTCAACGTCTATCCCAAAGAAGTGGAGGATACATTATCTGATCACCCACAGGTTTCAACTGCCGCTGGTATCGGAATGCCGCACAAGACAATGGGAGAATGCGGCTGGGCGCGCTCCTTCCATAGTTCATGCAGGGACACCCATCAGCGGGCGTCTCTATCCCCTCCGTTCGATGCCCGTCCAGAAGCGGTCTTCGATCTCCCGCTTGTGCATCTTCCCGTCGATGTGGCGGGGCAGGGTTTCGGCAAACTCAATATGCCTGGGAAGCTTGTAGCCGGTAATAGATTCATTTTTCAGGTGCTGGAGGATCTCGTCGACACTCAGTGACGCGTCGTCCTTCAGCTGGATCACGGCAGCGGGGACTTCACCCAGTTCCTTGTCCGGATACCGGACGATGGCAACATCGAATACGGCAGGATGTTTCTTGATGGCAGCCTCTATCTCGTTGGGAAAGATGTTGACTCCGCCTGAGATGATCATCTCTTTTTCCCTGCCTGTGAGGTAGAGGAATCCGTCTTCGTCCATGAATCCAATCAGACCATCGTCGAACCAGAGGACTCCATCGATGAGCAGGAATGCCTTTTCCAGCTTTTCGGGAGATCCCACGTAATCGAGGTGTATGGTGGTGAGTGACCTGGTGAGGATATTCCCCTCCTTGTGGGGCGGACACCAGGTATTGGTTGCCTTGTCAAAGATTTTTGTCTCAGCGCACCTGATTTTTCCCACACTGCCGTATCGTCTGGGGTCAGCCTCATAGTCCCGCGGAAGGAGAACGGATGTGACCGCGGTCTCGGAGGAGCCGTAAAACTCGGAAAACACGTTTTTCAGGCAACCCTGCTGCCGGAAGAAGGCATTGGTGGCGATCTTGAGCTCCGGGGTGGCAGGTGCTGCTGCGCAGATCACACTGTGCATGGAACTCAGGTCATATTGCTTTCGGACACGAGAGGGCAGGGTGAGGATCCGCTCCAGCATGGTGGGAACAACAAAGACCCAGTTGATCCGTTCTCTCTCGATCAGCATAAGAAAATCCTCAGGGGTGAATTTTCTCATGGGTACCCCGGTGCCGCCCAGCAGAATGAAAGGCACCCACCCTGCGATGGAGCCGGCATGGTACAGAGGTCCGGGGATGAGGCAGCGCATGTTGTGCGTGAC
The DNA here is from genome assembly GCA_049975365.1 of Desulfomonilia bacterium. Taxonomy (GTDB): domain Bacteria; phylum Desulfobacterota; class Desulfomonilia; order UBA1062; family UBA1062; genus DSBG01. The sequence goes on from JBNGDS010000030.1 coordinate 12,061, forward strand.
CGGGTCCTTGATCTCAGTCCCCCCAAACCAGTATATGAAACTGAACTGCATGAAGAGCAGGCGCAGGTATTCCGAGAAGGGGATCTTCGGCGCTTCGGCAAGATCGCTGAACGCATACCCCACGGTGTCGTAGTAGTTCACGTTCTTCGGCGTTCCGGTGGTCCCACCTGTATAGGGATTCAGTGCGACGATGAAGCGTGTCTCCGGCATGTCCGGTTTTGACTGGGAGATGAGATCCTCATAGCAAAGCATCCCTGGGGGGGCTGTATCTCCCACGACGATGAAGTGCTCGACCGTGGGAAGACGGTCCTGTATGGCTGTAATGTCTTCTCCGAATGCTGCATCCAGGATCAGGACCTTTGAGTTCACCCGGGTGATGGCTTCTTGCAGATCATTCCTCGACAGGTGCCAGTTGAGGAAGGGCATGGGGCACCCGATGATGGAGCAGGCAAAGAATGCCTCAAAGAATTCAGGTCCATTATAGAGCAGCTCAGCACAGCGATCTTTTGGTTTGAGACCAAGGGAGATAAGGGCATTGGCGAGTCTGAGGACACGGTCTTTCAAGTCGAGGTATGAAAAACGCCTCTCCCCGCAGATGATCGCCTCCCTGTTCCCGAAGACCTCCCACATGGAAACCAAAAATTGTGCAGTGAGGTTTTCCAGCCTGAAGGTGGCAAGAGACGAAATCGCTCTGAGGTGCCCGGTCTTCTTGCCTGTCCGGTGAAGGATACGCAGTGTATTCATCCTGCCCCACTGGGTGGTGAATGACTTCAGGAGCCCTCTGGTCTGCTCCAGCGATGAGATTTCTGGAATCGCTCTGATGATTTCGAGAAAGGATTTATTGTTCATGGAATGCCTCGTATGATGGACAGGTACCATTCACGGCATTCGGGTTCGAAAAATGCCTCTGAACGGGGTTTCCCCCGGGAAACAGGAGATGGAACGTGTTCACAGATCACATGCATACTCACACCCGCCCATACTGTTCCCGGATCTTGCTTCGCAGGACCTTCCCGACCGGGCTGAGGGGGAGTTCTTCGGTAAATACAACAGATTTCGGGCGCTTGTACCCTGTCATCTTGTCTTTGCACCACTGGATGATCTCTTCTTCGCTTGCTGTTTCACCCTGTTTCAGAACAATCACTGCCCTGACAGCGTGTCCCCAGGTCTCGTCCGGGATACCGATGACGCAGACAGTATCGACTTTTTCGTGCTGTGCAATGATCTCTTCGACCTCGAGGGGATACACTTTTTCAGCCCCTGTATTGATGCACTCACCCTTCCTGTCCACCACCAGAAGTTCCCCGTCCTCATCGAAATACCCGAGATCTCCTGAATGGAACCAGCCGTCCCGGATCACCTCAGAGGTCCGCACCTGATCACTATAGTATTCCTTCATGATCGTCGCACTGTTGTAGAGGATCTCTCCGATCTGGCCCTGAGGCAGGTCTTTCCCATCTTCGTCAACAATGCGGATCCTGATGCCGGACAGGGGTTTCCCAACGGCTTTGTTCTTTATCTGTTCTGCAGATGCATCGATCCTGATGGTCGTATCGGGCGTCATCTCGGTCTGGCCAAAGACATCCATGACAAATGCGTTGGGAAATGCACCGAGAATCTGTCGCTTCCTTTCGGCTGATGAGGCACCGGCACCGGTCATGGCGACCAGTACGGAACTCCGATCGTACCGGTGCAGATCGGGGTGATCGAGCACCATCTTCCACTGTGTTGGCACCATGATCAAGGCCATGGGTCGTTCTCGTTCCATGGTTTCGAGCACTTCTCTGGGATCGAAATGGATTCCTTCCCTGAGGATGAACCGGGTCAGGCCGCTCATGGGGCCGATAACGAGGAGCTGGTAATTGGCCATGTGGAACAGGGGCATATTCATGAACAGGGACAATCCTCCGGAGAGGCGCGATATGAGAGGCCCCACCCGGGAACCAGAGAGATCCCTGAGCGTGCGGGGCAATGAAGAGGAGAGATGTTCACGGACATGGTGAGATTTCATGAGGGCATTCAGTCCCTTCTCTATGCCGGGGAGAGGGAGTAATGTTGAGATGATTCGTCCGAAGTTCACGTCCTCATTGGTGGCGATTCTGCCCAGAAGGTCTCCCAGGAGGGATTCAGCCAGGTGCCAGAAGTTCGCGTAGGTGAGCACCACTCCTTTCGGGAGGCCCGTTGTTCCTCCGGTATAGCAGATGGTGCAGACATCATGCTCATCTGTACACGGTTCGGGTTCAGTGGCGTGTGTGTTGGAGAGGAGGGATCTGTACTCGATCATCCCCTCCGGTGTTTTTCCTCCCTCCTGTGCATGGTAGATCACCTTCTTTAGGCCATCAACGTCTCGGATCGCTTTCTCCACCTCTTCAGCAAAAAGGTCCTCGAAGATCAGGAATTCGGAGTCGGAGTGTTTGAGCTGGTATTCGATTTCCCGGGCCACAAATCTGAAATTCACGGGGATCGGCACCGCACCGAGTTTCTGGAGAGCGTAGTTTACCTCGATGAACTCAGGGCAGTCGTGGAACATGAGGCTGACATGCATACCCTTGCGGACGCCAACCTGCTTCAGGGCGTTGCTGAGCCTGTTGACATTCGTGTTCATGTCCTTCCAGGTGATCCTCCTCTGCCCGCATGTCACGCAGAGACCGTTCGGATTATAGCGTGCCATGTCCGCCAACAGGAGTGAAAAACTCTTTCTTGCCATACCGGTATTCTCCTTCATCTGGGAGGGATACCTACACCGCTCAGCTCTTGTCGTGCCCGGTCACTATGGTCGCAGTGGATCCATTCGGAGTGCAGCCGTCATCACAGCCCGAGAAGACGTGATATGATGAGCAGCATGACCTCAGACGTACCTGCGTAGATGGTCTGAACCCGGGCGTCCCTGAAGATACGCGCGATTGGGTACTCCTCCATGTATCCGTATCCGCCATGAAATTGAACACACTGCGCCACCACGCGATTGAGCATCTCGGCTATCCAGTACTTGGCCATGGATGCCTTCATCACGATCTTTCTGCCCTCCATGTGGTCGAGGATAAGGCTTTCCAGGAAGGCCCTCCCCACCTCGACTTCTGTGGCCATCTTTGCGAGTTCGAAGGAGATGTACTGGAAGCGGCTGATAGGCCTCCCAAATGCCTCCCTGCTCTTTGTGTAGTCTATAGTGAGCCTCAGTGCCTCTTCCACGGCCGTCTGACAGATCACGGCGCACACCAGGCGTTCCTGCTGGAGTTCTTCCATGAGATAGTAGAACCCGTGACCTTCCTCTCCGATGAGGTTCTCCGCGGGGACCTCGCAGTCCACGAAGGCCATCTCCGAGGTGTCCTGGGAGTGAAACCCGATCTTGTCGAGATTTCTCCCCTTTTCAAAGCCCGGAGTTCCATCCTCCACGGCAATGAGGGATATCCCGGTGTACGGGGGGTCAGCATGGGGATCGGTCTTTGCTGCCACCAGGACGAGATCACACAGGATGCCATTGGATATGAAGGTCTTCTGCCCGTTGAGGATATAGGTCTCACCTCTTCTCACGGCACTGGTGCGGATGGATGAGAGATCGGAGCCGGTACCTGGTTCGGTCATTGCGATCGCTGTCACGATATCCCCTGAGACGCATCCAGGCAACCATCGCTCTTTCTGCTCCGCGCTGGCAAAATTTGACAGGTAGGGGACGATGATATCCGAGTGCAGGGGGAAGGCAAACCCGCTGCAGTGTGTTTTGGCGGCTTCCTCGATGGATATCGTCGTGTAGAGAAAATCAGCTCCAACTCCCCCGTACTCCTCGCTCAGCCACGGGCAGAGAAAGCCCTGCTGGCCGAACGCGGTCCAGAGTTCCCGCGGCACAATCCCGTCGTGTTCCCACTGATCGACGAACGGGGTCACCTCCTTTGCAAAGAATCTCCTGATGGATTCTCGAAAAATGGAATGTTCCTGCGTGTAATATGTATCAAGTACAGACATACTGAAACCCCTCCCAACAAAATCATGCAGCAGTCACAGAAAGTCACCAGACCACATACCGTATTATAGTTATATCATCTTACATGGAATGTCTTCTGAGTTCAACTCTCATTCTTTTTGCCATCCGCAGTGACAATCATGAGAGGAGGGTGCTCTGGAACGGAGGGAAGTCTGAGGGCATTCAGGAATACCACACGGTATGCAGGTGCTTTTGCGGTGGAGCGTCTGGTCAGGTCACATCTCTGACCGGGATCCCTTCTGATTTCAGGTACGCCTTGATATCGGGAAGGGTGTACTCCTTGAAGTGAACCATGGATGCAATGAGTGCTGCATCGGCATCTGCACGAAGGAAGACATCCCTGAGGTGTTCGGGTTTGCCCGCGCCCCCGGAGGCGATCACCGGGATATGGACTCTGTGTGCTATGAGCGATGTCAGTTCGAGCTCGTAGCCTTCTGTCGTCCCGTCCGCATCGATGGAATTCAGGCAGATCTCCCCTGCCCCGAGGTCTTCCGCCATCAGGGCCCAGCTCAGGACATCCATCCCCATGGGCGTTCTCCCACCGTTGATCACCACTTCGTATCCGGATGGTATGGTCGCGGTTTTCCGCACCTTCTTCGCGTCTATTCCCAGCACGATGCACTGGCTCCCGAAACGGCGGGCGCCTGTGGAAATGAGGTCGGGGTTGAGCACTGCAGAGGTGTTGATGCTGATTTTCTCCGCCCCCGCATCGAGGACACGGTACATGTCAGTGATGGTCCTGATGCCTCCCCCCACCGCGAAGGGGATGAAAATGTTCTCCGCGACTCCTCTGACCACATCGATCATGATCTCACGCATGTCGGACGATGCGGTGATATCGTAGAACACGAGCTCATCCACCCCCTGATCGTAATAGTCACGGGCCATCTCCACCGGGTCTCCGACGTCGATGTTGCCCTTGAACTTGACTCCCTTCGTCGTCTTGCCGGCCCTGACATCGAGACAGATGATGATTCTCTTGCTCAGCATGGCACGATACCTTTCCTGGAACGTAGTATGCCATTTTCTCTGTGTGTACCACAAGAATCACCTCGAGCCCATCCATATCTAGGAAACACTTGCCACACAGCAGATAGTGCTCCGTGCGAGGCCGCCGACCGATTGGAGAACGAATGCCGAAAAGAATGCTCCATTGGGCTGGTCGTATCTGCCCCCTGGCTCCTGTTCGAATTCGAGAGTCCGCGGGCGTGAGAAGGGTACGCAGGCAGAGGGGAAGGACTCTTCCCCTCCGACTGCGTGAGGCACGGGTTTCTCTGTTATGCGGTGAAGCTCTCCTCTGCGATCTCCATGATCGAGAGGTCTTCGGACTTGATCGCCGTGGCAGCGGCAGCTGCCTCTGGCAGTATGTTCTTGATGAAGTATTGTGCGGTCTTGATCTTACCGTCGTAGAATGCAGCGTCCTTGTTCTCTTTCATAAGTGCGGCGAATGCCTGTGGATCTGACCTGTCCACTCCTTTGTCTGCACAGATCTTCCCGAGTTTTTCCTGTGCAATGCCCGCCTGCCACAGCAGGAGCCACGCACAGACGATCTTGCCCATCATCATGAGGAATGGATAGGCGTTCCCAATCGGGACGAGAAACTTGCCGGCCTTGGCGCATGATCCGAAGAACATAGCCATTTCTGCAAGGGTGTTGACTCCTGTTTGCACATCATCCGCAAGGGGTCGAAGAACAGGGTCATCCTTGTACCGGGTAACGGTATTGCCCATTTCTCCCAGCAGCGTCATGAAATACGTGCCCTTTTTCATCCCCATCTTTCTGCCGACGAGGTCAAGGGCCTGGATGCCGTTGGTTCCCTCGTAGATGGAGGCGATCTTTTCGTCCCGCAGGAACTGTTCGACAGGGTATTCACTGCAGTATCCATATCCACCGTAGACCTGCATGGCTGTCTCCGTAACCCGGAACCCGATATCAGTGCAGTAGGCCTTCACGATGGGGGTGAGCACTTCGACGATGCCAAGCCATTTTTCGGCCTCGACCTCGTCCTCGAAGCATCCAGCCTTGTCGCCGCAGACGGTGGCATAGTAAATCAACGCCCGCATGCTCTCCACATTAGCCTTCATCCACAGGAGCATCCGTCTCACATCTGGGTGCTGGATGATGGGCACCCTTGGGGCCTCGGGATTCTTGAATTCCATCAGAGATGACCCCTGCAGGCGCTCCTTGGCATACTGCAGAGCATGGAGATAGGCGATGGATGCACTCGTGACTCCCTGAAGGCCTGTGGCGATTCTCGCCTCGTTCATCATCTGGAACATGATCTTCATGCCCTGGCGCTCCTCCCCCAGGAGTTCGGCATAGCACTCGTTGTTGTCGCCGAAATTGATCAGGCACGTGGCACTTCCGTGGATGCCCATCTTTTCCTCGATCTTGGCGACCTCGAAGTCATTGCGCTTGCCCGGGGAGCCATCCTCGTTGATGAGGTATTTCGGTACCAGGAAAATAGAGATGCCCTTGGTTCCGGCAGGGTCGCCCTCGATACGGGCGAGAACCGGGTGGATGATATTCTCCGATAGATCCTGATCACCGCCCGTGATGAAGATCTTCGTGCCCTGGATTTTGAAGGTTCCGTCAGCTTGGCGAACTGCCTTTGTGCTCAGGTTGCCCACATCCGAACCTGCACCCGGTTCGGTAAGACACATGCTTCCCCCCCACAGGCCGCTGAGCATGTTGGGAAGGTATTTCTCCTTCTGCTGGTCGTTTCCGTAGACCTCGATAAGGTGGGCAGCGCCTTCCCCCAGGCCCGGATACGAGATAAAAGCGAAATTGTGTACGAACCAGTCATGGGCGGCGATCCTCATGATGAAGGGAAGTCCCTGACCGCCGTGCTCCTGGGGGAAAGACATGCAGTTCCACCCGGCCTCACAGAAGAGCTTATAGGCTCTGTGAAAGCACTTTGGGACATATACCTGTCCGTTTTCCAGCCTGCACCCTTCCTTGTCGGACTCCTCGAGGGTGGGGAAAATCTCTTCTACGGCGAACTTCTGCGCCTCGCTCAGAATCATGTCGAACAAGTCCGAGGAAAAGTCCGCGTATCGCTTTGTTTCACAGAGCTTTTCCACCTCCAGCATCTCATACAGAGCAAACTTCTGGTCCCTTTCATCAACGATCAAGTTGGCCATGAGATCTTCCTCCTTCTATGATTGACTTTTCACGCACACCCACCGGTATGCCGAGCAACCGGAGCGTGCAGTATGAACAAATAAAAAAGGGAACCCCGTCCCCTCTATTGTAATACAATATGATTCTAATACGAAAATAGAATCACGATACGAATCCGTTGTCAAGCCAATTTAGACAGGATAACCACCTCATTTATACCGGAGGAGAGACGTCGCTTTCCCGGCTGGATTCAGGTTCCGGGGATTTCTGGATGATCACTGCGTCAGTGCTCAGGGGTTGTATCTGGCCAATGGCCCTGCGGTTGAGGAGAACATCCTTGCGCAGGAAGTGGATCTGAGACGCGAGGAACCCGAAGGAAAGAATCTGAATGCCGCCCAGGATAAAGAGGATCATCAGGGTGATCAATGGGCGGTTGGGATTGAGAGCGCTTCCATAGTACAGGGTGAGGATGTACAGGCCGAGGCCAAGGCCGATGAGGGTGAGCAGGATTCCGATGCAGCCGAACAGGAGAGTCGGGCGTTCGAAGATGGTGAAGAGCAGGTGCGACACTGCTGTTGATCGGAAGGCGAATTTTGAACGGCCTTTTTTCCTCGAGGTGAGCACTGCAGGAATCTCCTTGACGCGATACCCCATGGCCAGGACCTTGGAAAGGATCTCCAGATGGATCTCCTTGTCATTGGATTCAAGGTCGAGGCTGGAAAGCACCTCCCTGCGGTAGCACCTGACTATACATGTGAGCGTGTGGATCTTCTCCGGCATGGCGAGCTGAAGGACCTTGTTTCCAACCCGAGAGATCAGGAGCCTGTCCGTGGGAACACCCTGGGTTCCTCCTCCTTCCATGTAGGGGCTTGCGAGTACCACATCGATGTCACTCTCCTGGTCCAGAATCCTGACCATGTTCAGGATATACCGGGGGTCATAAGAGAGATCTGCGTCTATGGTGGCGACATAGGCGCCACGGGCAGCCTTGAATCCATAGCGCATCGCCTTCCCCCTGCCGCCGTTCTTCCAGTAGGAGACCACCCGGACATGAGAATCACGGGATGCGATCGTGTCCAGCACCCGCAGGGTGTCATCCGTGCTGCCGTCGTTGACCGGGATGATCTCGTAGGTGATACCACCGGAGTCAAGTGTCTGTTCCACTCTCTCGATGGTGGACTCGACATTGTCCTGCTCATTGTACATGGGGATGATGACGCTGATGTCTATCCCATGCCCTGGCCTGATCGGTTCCACTCATACCCTCCGTACTGCAGCATAAGAAACAAGGAACAATTTCTCGAGTTCTATTCCATTGTATCGGATATACTGAGAAGCTACAAATAATTTTTATACATCTCAATTCGTTCCGAGTGGCGCGGGAGAGTTCCTCCATGTAGTCTCTTTGATTCCAGGAGAAGGAACGGGCGCTGAGGATGTGCATCTGACAGGATTTGGACAACTATCGTTCAACGGTTTTTCTTATGAGAGCTCTTTCTCACGGTCCTGTCCTGGCAACCCGCACCCTTCGAAAGTATATGGTCAGAGAGATCCGGGGCCGAACTATCAGATCAGGCTCGTGGAGAAGTAGCGTTCAGCCCTGTCCGGGAGGACCGTGGCGATGATCTTGTCCTTCCCGAACTTCTCGGCCATCCGGATGCACGCCCACACATTTGCCCCTGAGGATGTGCCCACCAGGAGGCCGGCTCGTCTGGCGAGCAGACGGCTGATCTCGATGGCATCCTCATCGGTCACTTCTATGACCTCGTCGATGAGAGATGTATCGAGGACAGGGGGAATGAACCCATCCCCGATCCCCTCGATCCTGTGCAGGCCCGGTTCATGTCCCAGCAGTGCAGAGACGTTCTTGGGTTCAACCGCCACGATGATGGTCTCACTGTTTCGTTCTTTGAGATATTTGCCTGCCCCTGCAAGGGTACCCCCGCTTCCGAGACCGGAGACGAAGATATCCACGTGGTGCCTCAGCTGCGTCCAGATCTCCGGGCCGGTGGTGAGGTAGTGGGTCAGCGGGTTATTGGGATTTTCGAACTGTTGGGGGACGTAGATGTCATCTCTCTTTGCGTGCAGGTCCCGGATCGCCTGGATCGATCCCTCGAGGCTCTTTTCTGGCGGTGTCAGGATGATCTCCGCTCCCAGGGCGGAGATGATCTTCTTGCGCTCCTGGCTCATGTTCTCCGGCATCGCGATGATGACCCTGTGCCCCATAAGACCGCCCACGAGGGCCATGCCGATTCCGGTGTTCCCCGATGAAGGCTCTGCAATGGTATCTCCCGGCCTGAGCTCTCCGCTCTTGGTGGCTTCTTCCAGCATGAACAGGGCGACTCTGTCCTTGATGCTTCCGCCGGGATTCAGGTGTTCTGCCTTGACGAAGATGTTCGCATCGAGGACTGACTTGAGGCATACGATCGGTGTGTTGCCGATCTGATCGAGAACGTTCTTGGAAAACATGTCCATCTCTCCTGGTGCGGTTCATTCTGCCCTGGGTCCCGTGGAAAGTCTGTGGGTGCAGACCGAGTCTCATCGGGCAGTATAATCATGACACACTTAGACAAGGAGTCCACTGCTGTCAAGATGTATTCATGCAGTTCAGTACCTGATTCAGGGAGTTGGTTCAGGGCAATGCTGAGGGTGTGACGGTGCACCGGAACTGCTCGACGCAGGATTTATACAAGAGCCGTCCCGTTCAAACGCTTCATGATGATATGCAAGGCTTCCGAATCGATGCCGTATTCGCCGATGTTTACGGAGTTGCTCGAAGGGCCGTGGTAATCGGTTCCCCCGGTGATGAAAAGGTCCAGGGTTTGAGCGATTCTCCGGTAGAGCTTTTTCTGGGATCTGGTGTGATCTGGGTACAGCACCTCGATCCCGGCAAGGCCGGCGTTTTTGAGATCGCCTGTAAATGAAAGGAGATCTTTCGCAGACAGGTTCAAGGTGAATGGGTGGGCCAGAACCGGAAGACCACCGTGGTGTCTGATCAGGTCGATGGACTTTTCCCACGTCATTTTTTCCTTTTCCACGTATGCCTGTTTGCCTTTTGCAAGATAGCGAGAGAATGCCTCCTCGAAGTCCTGCACGTATCCTTTCGCAATCAGGGCCTTTGCGATGTGGGGCCTGCCAATCTGTGAATCCGATGAAGAGGCTTCTACATCCTCAATGCGGAGAGCGATTCCGAGATCGTTGAGTTTGGATATGATCTTCGGGACTCTGTGTGCTCGAGCTCTCTGAATTTCTTCCAGCGACTTCTCCAGCCCATCGGGGTATCGGGGAAAATAGCCCAGGATATGGAGTGTGCCGGGATCGAACACGGCGCTGATCTCCACTCCCGGGATGACTGTGATGCCTTTGGCAGAACCTGTTCTCAACGCTTCCGCGACACCGGAGAGGGTGTCGTGGTCTGTCAGGGCAATGGTATGGAGATGTGCATAGAGTGCGGCGTCTACAAGCTGTTCGGGGGAGAGATCGCCGTCAGAGGCAGTGCTGTGGACGTGGAGATCGGCAATGATAGGCACCGGTTATTCTTTCCCCGGAACACTGGTTTCAAGAACCTGTGCAATCTTGTTCTTGAGCTCTGTGAGGTCGGAGGATTTTACCACATAGGCATCTGCGGCGATGGACTTGATGTCCACTTTATAGCTCCCGTATGCGCTGCAGAGGATGACAGGCAGGTTGTAGTACTTGTTCCTGATATCCTGGAGGACGTCCAGTCCATTGGAGGAGACCATCTTGATGTCGAGGATCACCACATCTGGTTTTTCCTGTTCGATGCGCTGCAGGATTCCTGCACCATCGGATGCCAGAGCGACATCGTAGCCCTCCTCCTTGAGTTCTTCGGAATACAGAAGCCTGATGTGCTTCTCATCGTCTACGATCAAGACTTTTGCCATCGTCTTCTCCTTTCTTATGGAATCCACCTGTCAATGAGATACGGCTTGGTCTGTTCGAAGACAAGGCACATATCTTCCAGGTATTCCTCTGCCTGCTGTATGGACATCCCTTCGGTCTTGTTCACGAACGACAGAGTTTTCCCGTAGTACAGCGGGATGAGCACTTCCACTGCATGAGCCCTGTCCACGGTCTTTTTGTAGAAGCTTATGGCAAAATCGAAGAGAATTCTCGCCCATACGATTACAGGCATCTCGAAGTGATCGATATCCATCGACGCGATTTCACGGATCTTCTGGAGATTTTCACTCGAGAAGATCATTCTGTAGGTATCCCAGTAGGTATGGAATCCCTCCCTGAATTTCATGTAGAGCTTGTCCTTTGAGACCTTTACGGCTGGAGGCAGTTCAACCTCACCGAGGCCGAACCCGAAGATTGCTGTGGGCTTGCTCCACTTGGTGCTGGCCCACTTGCCATGGTAGGCAGTCATGAGATTGAACATGGTGGTGATAACCTGCTTGAACATGGGGCCCAGATCCGCGGCCGGGTCTTTCGGCTTGTGGACTTTGGGCCTGCCCATGAATGCCTGGCATATCGGGACCCCCTCGTTCATGGCAATGGTGGACATCCAGATGTCGATCCCGAACTGGCTGACTTCCTCATCCCACAGGGGACTTTTCATGTAGATGTTCGCCATCTTGCCCGAAAACCCGAAATCTCCCCCGATGGGCTGCCTCACCCGTCTGCCATAGAGAGACCGAGTGAGCGGGTAGGCAATGTTGTTGGTAATGGTCCCGTCGTACTTGTGCCTCACGTACAGGGGGGCGACGAACCCGAAATCGTTGAACAGCGGTTCACCGAGGTGCTTGATCCAGCGAGGTGTAATGCTCTTCAGGTCTGCGTCCACGACCACGATCGCCTTGGCATCGAGCTCCAGGGCCTTCCTGAAGAGGTTCTTGAAATTGTTCCCCTTGCCTTTGATTCCCTTCGGTGTAGAGAGGTAGATCTTTGGGATCCCCATGGTGTCGGTATCCATGAAGACTTTTCCCGTTCCATCCGAGCTGTTGTTATCGCAATTGATAACGACCGAACTCATCTGGGAAAAATGATCCTTGAGGCCGAGGGCGGCCTGGGTCGTCGGGTATGCGATAAGAGACGACTCGTTATATGAGGGGATGCCGACAATGATATCAGCTTTCTGTATGCCGGATGGATTCTCTTCATAGACAGTCATACACAGTCCTTCAGCGCATCGTAATGCGCGGTATTCTCCATCATTTACCCAGTGATGGCAAGAGATAATTTCCCGGATTCTTGCATCGGAGACGTTCAACAATTTGATATAACACAGTATTTTTACATGGTGCGGGGAGAGTGCGTTCTCAGAAGAAAGAGGCACACCGGTATACTCCCTGAGAAATGGGGTAATTTTCGAGAAACAGAAGAGAAAATGGGGGCTTGCCTTTTCGGAGTATATGTGTGATCTTTAGAAATTCTCATGAGTACAGCAGGGAAACCCGTTATAGTCCAGAGCGATGGAAGCGTTCTCCTCGAGGTCATGTCGCCCGTGTACGAACAGGCACGGGATGCAATTCTGCCGTTTGCAGAGCTCTTAAAATCACCCGAGTACGTCCATACGTACCGCATCACGCCGCTGAGCATCTGGAATGCCGCTGCCATGGGGATTTCCCGGGAGAGAATCCTCGAAAACCTCACGAGGTATGCCCGGTACGACATACCGCCCGGAGTGATCCACAACATACAGGACTCCTTTTCCCGCTGGGACTCCATCCGGCTGCTTCGAAATTCAGACACGACCCTCGCGGTTGAGACACGTTCAGAACCGCTCTTTGACGAGATCACCTCAAAACCGTCCATCCGGCCAATGATCCTGGAACTTCAGCCTCCGGAAAAATTCATCATCTCACGAGATGTCCGGGGCAGATTCAAGCACATGCTCATCAAGCTCGGGTATCCAGTGAACGATCTTGTCGGCTATGAACCTGGAGAGCCTCTGGAAATATCCTTGAGGAAGCGAACGCTCTCCGGTGAAGCATTTTCCCTCAGGCAGTACCAGGAGGAGGCATCCGGGAATTTCTGGGCGGGCGGTGGTCCCCGTGGGGGGCAGGGGATCGTGGTGCTTCCCTGCGGATCAGGCAAGACCATGGTGGGAATGGCTGTCATGAACATGGCCGAGACCTATACACTGATCCTGTGCACAAATGTCTCGGCAGTCCACCAGTGGATCTCCGAGCTCGTTGACAAGACGAGCCTCACGCCTGAACTGATCGGCGAGTACACGGGTATCAGGAAGGAGGTCAGACCGGTTACGGTCACGACCTACCAGATGCTCACGTTCAGGAAATACAAGGACGGACCCTTTGAACACATGAACCTCATGAAGGCATTGAACTGGGGACTGCTCATCTATGACGAGGTGCATGTTGTTCCAGCGCCTGTTTTCAGGGCAACAGCGGAAATTCAGGCAAAGAGGAGGCTCGGCCTCACCGCCACACTCATACGGGAAGATGGGCTCGAGGAGGATACCTTCTCCCTGGTTGGCCCGAAATGTTATGATGTCCCCTGGAAAGAGCTCGAGCAGAAAGGATTTATCGCTGAGGCACTCTGCTATGAAGTGAGGCTGCCGATGCCGCGGGAGCTGGAATCGGTGTATGCCTCGGCAGAGGACAGGTCCCAGTTCAGGATCGCATCCGAGAACAGGTACAAGGATATCGTGGTGAGGCATATCCTGAAAAAACATCCCGATGAAGCAGTGCTTATCATCGGGCAGTATATCAGCCAGCTCAAGCGGATTTCCGAATTTCTCAAAGCTCCCCTGATCACTGGCTCAACGCCAAATGCCCGTCGAGACACGCTCTACGAATCCTTCAGGAGTGGGAGCATCCCGATTCTCGTGGTTTCCAAGGTTGCCAATTTTGCCATAGATCTCCCCGATGCCTCTGTTGCAGTCCAGGTGTCAGGAACATTCGGATCTCGTCAGGAAGAGGCGCAGAGGCTGGGAAGAATACTCAGGCCCAAGGATCGGGTATCGACCTTCTATACCCTGGTAAGTAAATTGACGGCAGAAGAGACATTCGCTCACAAGCGACAAGTTTTCCTTGCAGAACAGGGGTATAAGTACCGGATTGAGGAATGGTCCAATGATGACTTCGACGCATGATCTCATTGAACATATTCCCGGGTATATGATCGGGATCATCTCTTCGCACATCCTCGGGGAGATATGCGACGTGAGGACCCTCGCAGAGGCGATGAGTGATACCGATCGTCTGAAGAAGATCCTGTCTCCTCTCCCTCAGATGCAGAAAACCCTCCTGATGGACCTCTACGAGCTGGGGGGGGAGGTGAGATGGGAGGTGCTTCCCAGGATCGTCCCCGGAGGTCTCGATGACCTGAGGTCTCTTCTCGAGGAACTGGGTGAACGCGGACTCATATTCCAGAGCGGTCTGACCGGCAGAGACTCCGTTATTCTCCTCCCTTCGTTGAATTCCCTGCTGGAAGATCTCAGGCAGGAGAATTTCAGGCCGGCAGGTGATCTCGTCTGGAAGGAGAAAAAGGCGGTGAGCATATGGGGCCACATCTCTCTGCTGAACACCATCCGCGCTTTCAAGATCAGGTGCAAGGCAGGTCTGGAGCCCTTTAAGAAGGGGTGGGAGATCCTGCACGAAAAACTCGCTGTCCTGGGGGATATCAGATCTATCTACGGGGAACTCGTTGAACTCGGGTGTATCGGAAACCGGGAGGGCGAAATCAGATTACAGCCCAGGGCATCAACAAGCCTTGCCATGGAAGGGGACACCAGGTACGGAATCTGGAGATTGCTCCAGTCCTGCAAACCGTTTCCAGGTCTTGATTACAAAGTGTTCATGCTTCTTGCGGACAGGGCTATTTCGCGTGACTTTTTCTTCAGGACCCTGAATCTCCATATCACCAACGCAGATGAGCATGGAATGGAGCCTCCCAAGACAATCCAGACAGATGTCGGGAAACTGGTGGATCTCTGGATTCAGCTCGGCATGCTCCAGGAAGATACAACCGGTACGTATCTCCGTTTTTCCGATGGCGTCTTCAAGGCCCTCAAGACAGGGAAGATCGACCTCTCTCTGACCAGCTATTCCGACGAGGTCATTATCCAGCCGACAATGGAAATACTCGTGCCCCGGGATTTCGATCCCCTGGATCTCCTGAACATTGGCGAGATCTCTGATCTGATTCGAGCAGATGTTGTGAGCATTTACAAGATTACTCGGGAGTCGGTTTTCCGTGCTCTGATCAGCGGATGGAATATGGAGAAGATTCAGAATTTCCTGGACAGGATATCGAGGCACACCGTTCCGGAGAACGTTGTGCAGAACATAGCAGGGTGGTCCCTCACCCACCCGGAGGCCCACATTATTACCGGTACGTTTCTTGTGGTCAATGATTCTCGGAATATCCTTCCCCAGGGCCTCGAGGAAGTGTTGAGCGGGATCTACAGGATCCCGGAGAAATGTGACGACAGCATATTGAATTTCCTCGAAAAACGAGGCGTCATGGTGAGAAGGTACGAGCAGATACGGGAGACTGAAGAGGATATCGACTGGGGGAGAATACTCCCCTTGAAGGAATCATCTCCACCGCCACAGAGAAAAATTCTCTATAAACAGGGCATCTACCCGTTCGGAATGGTAATACCACTGCCGTTTGGACCGAAGCGGGAGTCCATCTTCGAGGAGGCTCTTCAGGAAGGGAGGCCCCTGCTCGTTTTTTATCCCCGGCAGGGATACGGCGAAATCGAACTCAAGCATATCAGCCCGATCACTGTATACCGGAGAGGTGGCATTCCATTTGTCGAGGCATTCTGCGAGGAAACAGGAGAAGGTGAAGTGTTCGATATCAGCAAGATCAGGGCGATCTTCAGACATACCTAGAGATCAGCTCTGTTGAGCGTTTTGTATCGTCTTCCTCATCTCCTTGAGCTTCCTGATGAGAGAGCCCTCCAGCTCCTTTTCATAGGAAAGAGCCTGATCTATATGGTACAGGCTCGACTTGTATTCATGTGTGCTGTAGAAATACCTTGCAAAGAATACATGCGAGAGCCCCTGCTTGGATGCTTTCTGATAGAGGACACCCAGTTTGTAGTCCACCCTGATGCTCTGGCCTGAGAACGGCAGGAGCGATTGAATGGCCTCGTCAATCTGGCCCCGTAATTCCTGAATCTCGGCAAGGGCCATCTTCGGATCGGCTGATCTGGCGTATTCTTTCAGAAGCGGGTAGGCTTCGTCATTTCTCTCAAGCCTGTGGAGATTGAGTCCCATGTATGCATTGGCAAGGTGGAGGTCGATTTTCTCGAGATGCGTGATGGCTTCTTTCGCATTCCCCTGGCGTGTCTTCAGAAGTCCGAGGCTGAGAGATCTGTATGGATCGGGAAGGTTGTCAGCCCTCATGGCTGCCTCGTTCTCGGGGAGCACGAGGCCGATCACACTGGAAGAGAGTGCCCAGTAGTTTTCATCGGGTTGGGCAGAGGTGAAATCGCTCCCGGAGGTGACGATCCTATTCTGGGTATGGGGGTGCGTGAGGAGATACTCAGGTATGTCAGAGGATCCGGCGATGGCGTTCAGTCTGATGAGAAACCGTGTCATGCCGGAGGGATCGATATTCGAAGCGTCCAACACGTTTCTGCTGAACTCATCCGCTTCATACTCGTGCTGCCTGGAGTATGCGAGCCTGATGTTTTCGCTTCCCCCGATGGAGGAATATACCAATGCGGCACCAGCCTCGGGATTTTTGGCGGACAGGAGTGTCCCGGCAAGCACACCGACGACGGCGGCCATGGAGATCTTTTTCTGTGTTTCGAAATTCTCCGGGATATGCCGCAACTGACTGTGCCCGATCTCGTGGCCGATGACGGCAGCGAGTTCGTCGAGATCCTGGATGAAGAGCAGCGTCCCGACGTTTATGAATACGTGACCGTCAGGTATAGCGAATGCATTGACCGAACGATCGCGGATCACGTGGACTGTGAACGTGTAGATGGGTGAGGAGATATGATCGGCAATGCGGTCTGCGATCATCTGGGGAATCATGGTAATCTCCCGGTCGTAGACAAGCAGGTTGTGAGCATCAAGGAAAGTTATGAATTCCTGGGCGATCTCCCGCTCTTGGTCGAATGTCATGGAAGATGCCGGGAGTGCGAAAAAAAGAGCAGCACAGATCAGTGCAAGCGATTTTTTCATAGGATATACAATAGATCCTTCAGGGATGCATTTCAAGAGGAAGGGCTGATCAGTGTCCTGCATCCCCATAAGGGTGAAGGTGCCTTGATTCTGGTAGGGTGTGGTGATAGAAAGGCACCATGTGCCTTCAGACACTCAGATGGAGGGCGGAGGTCTTTCACCCCGGCAAAAGATCCAGGGGAACCAGTGAGAGGCACAGCATGGCTGAGAGAAGACCCATACCGAGAAATCCATTGATTATCGGCGTCATCGGTGGGCACGATGCACCCGGTGATGTACTGGCACACGCCGAAGAGCTTGGTTGCGCGATTGCGGAGAAAGCGTATATCCTGCTCACCGGTGGCGGTCCTGGTGTCATGAGGGCTGCGTCCCGGGGTGCTCAGCGTGCGGGCGGCCTTGTGATCGGGATCCTTCCAAACAGCAGGAATCAACCCCTTGCCGGCTATCCCAATGAATTTGTCGACATCCCTGTCTATACCGGGATGCAGGATGCGCGAAATGTCATCACTGCCCAGACCCCAAAGGCACTGATTGCACTCCCGGGGGGATATGGAACCATATCCGAAATAGCCTTTGGTCTCAAGTCCCGGACCCCAGTGATTGCGCTTGCCTTCCCCGGGCTTGCATGTTTCAGTCACGACCCTTTGTTCATGCAGGCAGAAACTGTTGCCCAGGCCATGGATCTGCTTGAAAAGGTTCTTGCATTGAACCGGGAAGTTACAAAAGAGTAATCCCCTGTACGATACTGTAAAGGGATTCCGCTGAGAATATCTGCTAACCCTACAATTATTCTAGATTAAATCGATTGGCGTGCAAATTGCCTCCTGTATTCACGGCAATGTGAACTACTGGAGGTATTTCATGAGACAGGTCCGAAACATCCTTGTATTGACCACGGCATTTCTCATCCTCTTCCCCATACCGGGAATGGCGTCATCACTGCTCGTCAGCTGGAACGCGAACAGTGAGAACGATCTGGGTGGGTACAAGGTCTACTACGGTGGCCAGTCACGATCGTACGGGCAGCCCATTGATGTGGGAAACGTCCAGACATATCAGATCAGCGGGCTGGAGAATGGGAATACCTACTATGTTGCTGTTACGGCATACGACACATCCGGGAATGAGTCAGGATTTTCACAGGAAGTGCAGGCGTATATCCCGGTTCCGGATACCCTCCCTCCGACCGGAAGTGTGATCATCAATTCGGGGGATCCAACCACCCCGTCGAGGGTGGTCACTCTCACATTGAACGCAACCGATACCGGAGGCGCGGTGACGGGGATGAAGATCAGCAACGATATGCAGACCTGGTCAGACCAGGTTGCATATTCACCCACCCAGCAGTGGGTTCTCTCTGAAGGAGATGAACTCAAGACCGTGTATGTCCAGTTCACGGATGCATCGGGCAACTGGAGTACATCGGTGAGCGACACCATAGAGCTCCTGCTGGACAGCGATGGAGACGGGCTCCCGGATTCGTGGGAGAACCTCCACGGCCTGGACCCGAGTAATCCCCAGGATGCAGGGATGGATTCCGACCAGGACGGTATCTCGAACCTCGAGGAATATTTTGCACAGTCGGATCCCATGGATGCAACTGATAATGCCCCGGTAGCACAGGCAGGTCATGATCAGACGGTTCCCCCTACCCGGGTCTACCTGGACGGGTCAGCGTCCTATGATCCGAATGGCGACGCGCTTCAGTATGCCTGGACCCAGACAGCGGGTCCGGTTCAACTTGCTATCGAAAGTGCTGCATCCGCACGTGCACAGTTCGTCGGCGTCAAGGCCGGCCTCTACACGCTCATGCTGAGATGTTTTGACGGGAAGGTCTCGGATACGGACACCGTTGATGTGACGGTGCTCAATATATCACCCACAGTGAGCGCAGGACCTGACCTGACCGTGGATGCGGGTGGAGAGGTGGTGCTCCATGCTACAGGATCCGACCCGAATGAAGATCCTCTCAGCTACCAGTGGTCCCAGGCAGAGGGACCTGCTGTTCTGCTTCCTGATCTGTCGCAGCAGGACATCAGCCTCGTACTGGAGACAGAGGGCCTCTACAGATTCACCGTCCGATGTTCAGACGGGTGTACCCAGAGCACCCCGGATGAAGTCTACATCACGGTGAATGCCGTCAATCGAGCTCCCACAGCAGATGCTGGGCTCGACATCGATGTGCAGGCAGAAACTGTCGTGTATCTTGATGGGAGCCGTTCCACTGACCCGGATGGTGACCCTCTCCAGTATCTCTGGACCCAGACTTCAGGGTCACAGGTCACCCTGAGCAATGCCCAGACTGCCAGCCCCTGGTTCGAGGCGATGCAGGACGGGACCCTGGAATTTGAACTCCGGGTGTCAGACGGCACCGTTTCTTCAACACCTGACACGGTCGTGGTACGCGTGCTCAGGCTCAATACCGCCCCGGTTGCGGCTGCAGGAGAGGATATCAATGCATATGTCGGAGAGGATGTCATCCTCGATGCAACGGGATCGTACGACCCGGACGAAGACCCCATAACCTTTGCCTGGACCCAGGTCTCCGGCGCGACAGCCGATCTCGTGGGCAGGACCACTGCCAGACCGTATTTCACCCCGACCACATCTGGTGTCCTCGAGTTCAGGGTGGTTGTGTCCGATGGCGAGGCAACATCCAGCGACACCGTGGTCGTGACCGTGGACAGCGTCAACCAGGTCCCTGTCTCCGATGCAGGGGAAAATCAAGTCGCTTTTCCGAACGATACCGTGGTGCTGGACGGGAGGCTGAGCTATGATCCTGATGGAGACCAGATATCCTTTGTCTGGTCACAGCTCGAGGGAACCCGGGTCTCTCTGGGTTCTTCCAATACCTGCTGCCCGTCGTTCACCCCGACACAGACTGGGCAGTACCTGTTCGAGCTCAGGGTCTACGATGGGAAGGACACGAGCACTCCGGATACGGTACTGGTGACTGTTCAGGAAGAAGATACGGCAATAGTACCCTCATGCCCGGAAATGAACAGCGTTGAGTCCCGGAACCCCATATTCACGTGGACGTCAAGCAGCATGGACAAGTACAAGCTCTATCTCTCAATCAATGGTGGAAAGTATCACAAGATCTATTCCGGGAGCAGCACGTCCTGTACCCTGCACCCGATCCTGTGGTACTGGTTCATCCCCTCAGGATCCACGATGAGCTGGTATTGTGAAGGGTATACCAGCGACTCCGTGGTGACGAGTGAGATCATGAGATTTATAAAGAAGTAGGGAAAAAGGGAGAATGGATCAAAGAGGGGATGGGTTGAACCCATCCCCTCTTTTTTTGCTAAGCCTTTTTAGGTGCCTTGTTGAGCAACGTGATGACCGCACCGATAAGGCAGCCCACGGATGCAATGATGAAGGGGGTCAGCCATGCATCCACCCCGCCGCCTGAAGCTGCAGCTGCGTCCTTGAAATACCCAGCGATCTGGGGGCCCGCGATGCCGGCAAGACCGTAGGAGAGGAAAACCCAGCCATAGTTCTTGCCAACGGTGGTGTTCCCGAAGTAGTCGGCCGTGATCGCGGCAAATAGGGCGAAGTTTCCTCCGAAGTTGAATCCGATGATGCACGCCCCTGCAATCAGCCCTGCAGTCATCCCGCCGAGCTTGAAGAAGAGGAACATGATGATGGCCTGGAAGAGGCACATGAGGAAGATGGATACCCGTCTGCCAATGCTGTCGGACACCGACCCCCAGGCGATTCTGCCCAGGCCGTTGAATATTGCATAGAACCCCATCGCCGTGCCTGCGATTTCCGATGCGTCAATCTCCGCAATCCCGTGTGCGGAAAGGGCGTCGATCCCGAAGAGCTTAATGCACCCGATCACCATCAACCCGGCCATAGCGCTCAGGAAGAACGTGAGAAACGTCATGTAGAACTGGGGTGTCTTGAGCATCTCCGATGTTTCGAACGCCACGGCACCACTGTTGGATGCACTGGTGGAAGATGTATCCGGGGGGGAATATCCCTCTGGAAGCCACCCGTCAGGGGGATTGACCATGACGATGCTCCCCAGGACTACGATCACGAGGAAGATGATCCCGTAGAGCATGAAGACGCTCTGTACTCCCCCGAGTCCGAAGAAATCCAGGGTATTGAGGAGATTGAACCACGAACCTGCCGACTTCACCCAGATGAGTGCACCGAAGCCAAACCCTGCCACAGCAAGGCCGGTAATCAGTCCCTTCTTGTCTGGAAACCACTTTACTCCGACTGCAATGGGAACCACGTAGGCCAGACCGATGCCTGCACCACCCAGAAAGCCGATGCAGACCATCTGGGCTGCGAATGAATTCCCGAAGAATCCCCCGAGGATATATCCGATGCCGAGGATTATGCCTCCAAGGGACGCGAGAGCCCGTGGACTGATCTTGCCCTGCAGGCGCCCGGCAATGATCATGACAACTGCAAACGTGAGCAGGCCAAGCGAGAAGACCCACTGGGTCTGTTTTACCGTGAATGCATAGGGGCCTGCGGGATCAGCCAACTTCGGGGTGAATACCGACCATGCATAGATGGCACCCAGACAGAGCTGAATCGCGATTGCACCGATGACAACAATCCACCTGTTCATTACATTCTGATTACTCACAACGAAACCCTCCTCGCAGAATTCATGTATGAAATTGGTAAAACTGTATACGTATCTCGGTTCCACGTGTCAACGATGAAATGAATAATCATTCAGTTATTGCATGCGGATCGTCTCATGCAAAAGATTTCCCGATGGCCGGAACAGACACACTGCATCTTGGATGATTCTGTATCTGGACATCTCACCGGTGAGAGAGCGGGTGGCCCATTCTCAGTCCTGCACAGTTCTCTGCCATGCGGCATACTGTACGAGATGCCCCAGAGACCGGATCGCCTTGAATGTGGTGGGTAGAAACGGGATCCCGAGGTTCTCCATCGCTCCCCTGATCTTGTGGAGGGACTCGCTGGAAGACCCGTATGCCCATGCAACTACGGGCTTGTTCATGTGCTCGCGCATATGGTGGAGAAACTCTGAATAGAAATCGGATGACAGGTAACTGCTTGTATACAGGTTCAGGTAGATGCAGTCGATGTTCTTGTCCTCCATCAGGATATCGAAGCATCTCGTGTAGAATATGAGCATATCCATTCCTGCCATAGCAGACGCAGGACCGAGATCGATGGGGTGACCCCCGAGGGTGTGGTTCAACTCGGAGAGTCTGCGCCTGCTCTCAGGGCTCAGGACGCCGAGGGACAGCCCCGAGAGAGAAGCAGCGTCGATGCACTGGATGCCGATTGCCCCGGTGAGACTGATGATGCCGAGGCGATTCCCCGCAGGCAGGTGATCCAGGGTAAAAACCTTCGCATATTCCAGAAGATCTTCATACTCCTCTACACGGATGATGCCGGCCTGCCGGAAGAGTGCCTCATAGAGCGCATCGTCCCCTGCCATGGATCCCGTGTGGGAGGCAAGGGCCTGTGCAGAGGCGAGTGTTTTCCCTCCCTTCAGGCACAGAATGGGTTTGTCCCGGGATACCTGCCGGGCGACATCGAGGAAACGGCGGGGATTGCGAATATGTTCAAGGTAACAGGAGATCACCCTGGTGTGAGGGTCCTGTCCAAGATATTCCAGGCACTCGGTCTCATCGACATCGCACATGTTGCCCAGATCGATGATTTTGCTGATCCCGAAGCGGTACTCATCGAGTGCAATGGCCTGTGGCCCGTACATGCCTGTTTGAGTGATGATGGACAGCACTCCCTGCACCGGCCTGACATAGCCTTTTTCATAGGGAATCGTGCTGAAGCCCGAGTCTGGGTTGTATACCCCGAGGGTATTCGGTCCGATAATACGCATGCCCGCCCTGTGTGCACTATCGATGAGTTCCCGTTCTCTCTTCTTTCCCTCATCTCCATTTTCCCCGAAGCCGTCAGAGACAACGATCACGGATATGATCCCTCTCTTCGCGCAGTCTTCCAGGATTTGGGGGACATATCTGTACGAGGTGATAATGACTGCAAGGGAGATCGTGCCCTTCACATCCATGACATCACGATAGACCCGGATGCCATAGACA
>JBNGDS010000031.1:0-34998 GCA_049975365.1 Desulfomonilia bacterium
CTTCAGGGGGTGTCTCTGGTTCGTCATCTTCGAACTCATCACAACTGCTTTGATCTTCTTTTTCCCCATCATAAGCACGTGGCTTCCGATGTCCATGGCAGCGGGATGAGACGAATGATGTATTCCCTGAGACAAGAGAGAAAGTGATCGGGAAATACTTCGTTGAGAGGTGGACGCAATGATCAGCAAACCGATTGATCTTCACGGTCGCAACGCAATAGTCACCGGCGCGGCACGGGGTATTGGAGCCGCCACAGCCATTGCACTCGCCCGGGAGGGGGCGAATGTGGTTGTGACGGATATCATCTCTGGGACTGAGACAGTGGAAAAGATCCAGGACATGGGCCGCCAGGCACTGTTTCTTGAAGCCAACATCGCAAATCTGAAAGACGTGAACCGGATGGTGGAAAAATCCATCCAGGCCTTTGACCGGATCGATATCCTGGTGAACAATGCCGGAGTAGTCCATCGAGACAGTCTCCTCGAAACGTCTGAAGCCACGTTTGACAGGGTCATCAATGTCATCCTGAAGGGCACATTCTTCTGTATCCAGGCGATCTACCCCCATATGCGGGATAATGGATACGGAAAGATCGTCAATGTGAGTTCCATATCGGGGATCATTGGAGGTGCGGTCTCCAAGTCGAGTGATACCCCGGACAAGACAAGCGGGAGATCGGGTCCCATTTATGCTGCGGCAAAGGGCGGCGTGATAGCCCTTACCCGCTGGATCGCGAAGGATATCGCAAAGGACGGCATTTATGTCAATGCCATCGCCCCGGGGGCGTGTGAGACGGATATGACCGTTGGATACAATTATTCAGTCGATGGACTTCCCATACCCCGCATGGGGCACCCGAACGACATGGCAGAGGCGATCGTGTTCTTTGCTTCAGATGCATCGAGCTATATCACGGGTCAGGTCCTGAATGTGGATGGAGGGTGGGTGATGGCATGATCCTAAAGCGGAGCAACCTGTAGGACTGCCCTGATACGACCGCGAGAGAGATGAATATACAGCGCAATTTTTAAGAAGAAAACCACAGCATTTGGGAGGATATGATGAATGTAGGAAAATTTTTAACCAAATCCGCTCTCACGTTTCCTGACAAGTTGGCAATTGTGCATGGGCCGAAGAAGCTGACCTATGCGCAGTTCAACGCTCGTTCCAACAAGTTCGCGAATGCTCTCCATCGCCTTGGGGTTGTAAAAGGAGATAATGTTGCGGTTCTTACCTATAATTATCCTGAAACACTCGAAACAATCTTTGCGTGTTTCAAGGCTGGCCTGGGATCTGCCCCGATCAATTTCCGGCTCCATCCCAAGGAGTTCGGGTTCATCATCGACCACTGCGAGGCAAAGGCTGTTGTCATATCCGAAGAGTTCAACGAATCGATCATGGAGGTTCGGGACATGTTCCCGAATGTGAAATACGTCATCTCGACACATGGGGCCAGTGGCGAACTGCTTGATTATGAAGAGCTGCTGGCGAAAGAATCGGATGAGTGGGAAGATGTCGATGTGGAGCCGGATCATCTTGCCTGGCTGTTTTACACGTCGGGAACAACAGGGCAGCCCAAGGGCGCCATGCTGACCCACCGCAACCTGGTTGCCATGTCCATGAACTTCTATGCAGACATGTGCGCGATCGGCCCGGAGGATGCCGTGCTCCATGCAGCTCCACTTTCCCATGGCAGCGGATTGTATGCATTGCCGAATGTGGGAAAGGCGGCCCTGAATGTCATCCTCGAATCCAAGTCATTCGACCCTGAGCTGGTGTTCAAGACCATCGAGGAATACAAGATCACGAACATGTTTGCTGCCCCGACCATGGTCAAGATGATGATCGATCATCCGGCCTGCGATACATATGACCACTCGTCCATGAGGTGCCTGAATTATGGAGGCGCTCCCATGTATGTGGAGGACATGAAGAAGGCTGTCAAGAAGCTCGGGCCCTGTCTTGTGCAGCTCTTCGGGCAGGGTGAGACCCCGATGACAATAACCTACCTCCCGGTCCGTGATCATGTCATAGAGGGATCTGAACAGCAGATGAAGAGGCTTGCCTCTGCAGGCATCCAGCGTACCGACGTGGAAGTGAAGATCTTCGATGAGGATGACAACGAACTGCCATTGGGGGAACAGGGTGAGATCGTGTGCCGTTCTGATATCGTCATGAAGGGGTACTGGAGGAATCCTGAGGCAACGGAGAAGACACTGGCCAAGGGGTGGCTGCACACAGGTGATGTAGGTCTCATGGATGAGAACGGGTACCTGTTCATCATGGACCGCTCGAAGGACATGATCATCAGCGGTGGAGAGAACATCTATCCCCGGGAGATCGAGGAGGTGCTGATCAAACACCCTGCAGTCAGAGAATGCGCCGTGATCGGAGTTCCGGATCCCAAATGGGGAGAAGCCATCAAGGCAGTCGTCTCCCTCGAGCCGGGGGCCGCGGCAACAGAAGAAGAACTCATCGCCTTCTGTGCCGACAATATTGCCAGGTACAAGAGGCCGAAGTCAGTGGATATTATCGATGAATTGCCCAAGAGCAATTACGGCAAGATCCTCAAGAGAGAGCTCAGGGACCGATACTGGAAAGATAGATTGAGTAAGGTTGTCTAGAGACAGCACGTATTCTACTGCCAGTCTATAACACATATGGAGAAGGCCAAGTTATTGAATTTCCCCTGATGTTCAGGCATGAGGAGATATTCCTGCAGGCCTTCTCCGTTGAATGTACATGATCAAAAATTCCATTGGAGGTATCTAGTGTGAAGGGGAAGCGACTGAATAGAGACGTTGCTGTCATTGGTGCCGGCATGTCGAAATTCGGCATGTTCGCAAACAAAGATTCAAAGGATCTTTTTGCGGAGGCATTCAGGGAAATGGTAGCATCAATTGATAAGGGATTTGATCCACATGATATTGAAGCGATGTACCTGGGGAATTTCACGAATGACTTTTTTGTTCACCAGTCTCACTGGGGCCCTATCATTTCCGATCTTATCGGTGTTGCACCGAAACCCACGACACGTACTGAAGGAGCTTGTGCTTCTAGTGCGCTTGCATTTCGTGAAGGTGTTCTCGCCATTGCTTCCGGCTTATATGATATTGTCCTTGTCGGAGGCGTTGAGGAAATGTCAAAACGCACTACCGAAGAGGTTGCAGAAGGATTAGCCTTGGGAACGACACCATATGAGAGTTATGTGGGATTCACATTTCCCGGTGTCTTTGGAACCATTGCAACGTCATACTTCGCGCAGTATGGAGCAACCCGTGAAGATCTCATGAATATCACGATAAAAAGTCATACCAACGCACCGCTCAACCTAAAAGCACAGATCAATGTGTCCATTCTCGATATCATGAAGAGCAAGGCCAAGCGTGCGGAGGAACAGGGAAACCCAGTTCCGGTCTGGGAGAATGAAAAGGCTTTTCTCAGTGATTCCAGGGCAAATCCTATGGTTGCTTGGCCGATGCATCTGTATGACTGCTGCCCAATCAGTGATGGAGCAGCGTGCATGATGCTTGTTTCTGGGGAAATTGCACGGAATTTTACAGACAATCCATTGTATGTCATTGGAATTGGACAAGGCAGCGGCAGAGGACTTCATGCCATGGAAAACCTTACCTCAATGGAAGCAACCAAGAACGCAGCACGTGAAGCCTATGAAATGTCAGGATTGAATCCTCATGACATACAATTCTCCGAGGTCCATGACTGTTTTTCCATTGCCGAATTGATCCATATCGAAGACCTGGGCTTTTTCAAGCCGGGTGAAGGATATAAGGCCGTAGGCGAAGGAGCAACCAAGCTTGACGGACCAGTACCGATCAACACATCAGGCGGATTGAAGTGTAAAGGTCATCCTGTTGGAGCCACGGGCATTGGCCAGCTGGTTGAGGTATGGAAGCAACTGCGGCAGGAAGCCGGAACTCGGCAAATTCCCAAAGCTGATCTTCGTATCGGAGCGGCTCATAATCTTGGTGGAACAGGCGGTACCTGCACGTTTACGATCCTCGAGAGGAGGTAAGGTCATGAGTCAGAGAGAATTCAGTGACATCTCGTTCAGGGAGTATCTTTCTGAAGAAAAGCTCATGGGCTCGAAATGCAGAGACTGTTCTATAATCTATACACCGCCCAGATCAATCTGCACGAAGTGTTACGGTTCCAACATGGAATGGGAGAACATGAAAGGAACAGGCAGGCTTGTCGCGTTTACCTGTATCAGCATCGGCCCGAAAGCGATGATTGAAGAGGGATATAACCGGCAGAACCCATATTGTGTCGGTGTGGTCGAACTCGACGAAGGCACCAAGGTCGTTGCCCGCATCGAAGGTGTTGACCCCAAAAAACCTGAGGAGATCCGTGTTGGGATGCCTCTTCGCGTAAAGTTTCTCCATAAGATCCAGGAAGGAGAGAAGAGGACGATTCTCGCATTTGAAGCTCTGTGAGTGGAATACACACAAACATGAAAATTTCTGAAAAGACCTGAGTAAGGAGAGATCTGACATGGTGGAGAACAAACGCTACACGAAGGTATTCAACCAATCTATTCAGGACCCTGACGCTTTCTGGGGTGAGGCTGCAGAGGCGATCGTATGGGAGCGGAAGTGGGATACGGTCCTCGATACTGACAAGGCGCCTTTCTACAGGTGGTTTCGAGGTGGACGGATGAACACCTGCTACAATACGGTGGATATCCATGTGAAAGAAGGGAGAGGGGACCAGGTCGCCATCATCCACGACAGCCCTGTGACGAATTCCATCAGGAAGATACCGTACAGTGAATTGCTGGATACTGTCTCCCGGTTTGCGGATGTTCTCCTGTGCCAGGGTGTATCCAAGGGAGACACGGTCATCATCTACATGCCCATGATCCCTGAGGCGCTGTTTGCCATGCTGGCCTGTGCACGGATCGGTGCGGTGCATTCGGTCGTGTTCGGGGGGTTTGCGCCCCACGAACTGGCAATCCGGATTGAAGACGCGAAACCAAGGATCATCGTGACCGCGTCCTGTGGGATAGAGGGCAAGAAGGTGATTCCCTATAAACCCTTTGTGGATAAGGCGATCGAACTCTCCTCGCACAAGCCGGAGGGCTGCATCATCTTCCAGCGGCCCCAGGCAGCAGCTGATCTCATTAACGGTCGGGACTATGACTGGGCCGAGCTCATGAGGGATGCGAAACCGGTAGACTGTGTCATGGTCGAAGCCACGGATCCGCTGTACATCCTGTACACCTCGGGGACAACGGGGAGACCGAAAGGGGTTATGCGGGACAACGGGGGAAATGCTGTTGCCCTGAAATGGTCCATGCAGTACATCTACAACGTCAAACCCGGCGATGTCTACTGGGCGGCATCGGACGTGGGGTGGGTCGTGGGTCATTCCTATATCGTGTATGCGCCGTTGCTCATGGGGTGCACGACGATCGTGTACGAGGGGAAGCCGGTGGGGACCCCTGATCCGGGTGCATTCTGGCGGGTGATCTCACAACATGGGGTCAAGGTTTTGTTCACCGCTCCGACAGCGCTGCGAGCGATCAAGAAGGAAGATCCCAATGCTGAGTACAAGAAAAACTATGATATCAGCTGCATGAAGTACCTGTTCCTGGCAGGAGAGCGACTCGACCCGGATACCTATCACTGGGCCTCCGATATTCTGAACATCCCGGTGATCGATCACTGGTGGCAGACAGAGACCGGCTGGCCCATTGCCGCCAACTGCATGGGGATCGAACCGTTCCCGGTGAAACCAGGCTCACCCACGAAACCGGTGCCGGGGTACAATGTCCAGATTGTTGACAATGACGGGAAGGTACTTGGGCCTGGTGCAGACGGCATTGTGGTGATCAAGCTGCCGCTGCCTCCCGGATGCCTGCCCACCCTGTGGAATGACGACAAGCGGTTCCTGGAATACGTGAGCGAGATACCGGGATACTACATGACCGGAGATGGGGGATTCATTGACGAGGACGGGTACCTCTTCATCATGGGGCGGGTGGACGATGTCATCAATGTCGCGGGACACCGGCTGTCCACGGGGGCTATGGAGGAGATCGTGTCGAAGCAC
Organism: Desulfomonilia bacterium; assembly: GCA_049975365.1. Taxonomy (GTDB): domain Bacteria; phylum Desulfobacterota; class Desulfomonilia; order UBA1062; family UBA1062; genus DSBG01. The sequence continues at coordinate 6,077 of JBNGDS010000031.1, forward strand.
AAGGATGTTGCAGAGTGTGCTGTCCTGGGTGCAAAGGATCAGCTCAAGGGGGAGGTCCCCATTGGGTTTGCCGTCCTGAAGGCAGGAGTGGATCGGGATCCGAAGGAGATCGTCAGTGAACTGGTGCAGATGGTCCGGAGTGAACTCGGTGCTGTGGCGTGCTTCAAGCAGTGTGCGATTGTCAAGGGCCTTCCCAAGACCCGTTCTGGCAAGATCCTCCGGGGGACGATGCGGAAGATTGCCAACGGGGAGGAATACCCGGTGCCATCGACCATTGAGGATTCTTCGATACTGCCCATCATAGAAGAGGCGGCACAGGAAATCGGGTATGGCAAGTAGTCCATATATCATTGAGAAAAGGGTGTGATCCTTGTAGGCACGCCCTGGATCGGAAGGTGAAACCAAATTTGGTGAGTGAAGGAGATACTCCATGATACCAAAAATTCGCAAGGTGTTGTACGCAACTGATTTGTCGAGCAATTCGGTGTATGCATTCCGGTATGCCGTGAACACGGCCCTCATGCACAAGGCACGCCTGGTCATCCTTCATATCATTGAGCAGCTGCCTCCGCATGCACGGGCAATCGTCGAGATGAATCTCAGTAAGGAGCAGGAGATCCAAACACTGAAGGATGCGATCCAGGCCAGTATCGACAAGGTTCACACACGATTGAAGAATTTCTGTACCCTTGAGCTGAAGGACAATCCTGAATGTAAAGATATTGTTTCATCCATCGTGGTGATCGAGGGATATCCGGTGGAAGAGATTCTGAAGAAGGCTGATGAATATGAGTGTGACATCATCATCATCGGCTCCCATGGAAAAGGGATGCTGAGTCATGCCTTTTTGGGTTCTGTCGCTGAAAAGATCCTCAAGAGATCGCGGAAGCCCGTATACGTCATTCCCCTCCCGAAGGATCTGGTAGAGAGCGAGATAAACGAAATGTGAAAGGAGACACCCCATGGAACGAAAGCCGCAGAAGATCACCAAGAAAAAACATCAGATCTATGCAGACGCAAAGCCTGCTGGTTTCGGAGAAAGAACCCCGGATTTTTCCACGATGGGAAGAAAGATATCCAATTGTGTGAAAAATTTCCGTGAGGTTGTCATCGTTGAAGCTTGCAGGACACCGTACGGCAGACTGGGAGGGGCTCTCAGGGGGTATACTGCTGCAGAACTCGGGGCCATGGCCATCCAGGAAGTGTTGAGAAGAACAGGCGGGAAAGTGAAGCCCGCGGATGTGGATTACTGTATCATGGGGCAGGTGGTTTCTGCCGGGTGCGGGCAGGTTCCCGGACGTCAGGCCACGATCCTCGCAGGGATTCCCGAGTATGTCCCTTCAATAACAGTGAACAAGGTGTGCTCATCCGGGGTCAAGACCATCGATCTCGCTGCCCAGATGATCCAGTTGGGAAGGGCCGAGATCTGTATTGCCGGGGGGCAGGAAAGTATGAGTAACTGTCCCTACCTTCTTCCCGAGATGAGGTGGGGGGCGAGGATGGCTCAGCCGTCACTTCCTGTCGTGGATGCAATGGTCTATGATGGTCTGTGGGATGCATTCTATGAGCGACATATGGCCATTCATGGCTCGGAACTCGCGGATGAATTCGGGTTCACCAGGGAAGACCAGGACAGGTGGGCATACAGATCCCAGATGGCTGCCAAGGCAGCTATGGAGTCCGGGAAGCTCGATGACGAGATCTTTCCCGTAGAATACCGCGCAAAAGGAAAGACACTGATCACGGACAAGGACGAATTTCCCCGTCCGGACACCACCATGGAGGGTCTTGCAGCGCTTCCTCCTGTCTTCGGTCACACGAGCACGGTGACGGGCCAGCCGGGAAGTGTCACTGCGGGCAATGCCCCCGGGGTGAATGATGGAGGGGATGTCTGCCTACTCATGAGCAGGGAAATGGCCGACAACCTCGGGTTAAAGCCATTGTTCACGATTCTGGATTATGCCGAGGTGTCACAACCCACGAAAGACATTGCGACGGTTCCCGGACTTTCGATCAAGAAGGTGCTGGACCAGAACGGCATGACGATCAATGATGTAGACCTGATTGAGATCAATGAAGCCTTTGCCGCAGTTGTGCTTGTGAGCTGTTTGAAAATACTCGGGATGAGTGAAGAGGAGATGAACAGCAAAGTGAATGTCAATGGCAGTGCCATAGCATATGGTCACCCGATCGGTGCAACCGGGGCCAGGATCGTCATGACTCTCGCCTATGAATTGAGACGGAGAGGCGGCGGCATCGGTGTCTGTGGGATCTGTTCAGGAAACGCCCAGGGTGACGCGATGCTCATACGGGTTTGAGAAAATTCCGGGTTGAAACTGAACGCTCATAGCTCGTGATCCTGTGCTGTTGAATACAGGAAACGAAATGGGATGCCCTTCCTTTTCCCACCCTGCGTTTTTGAAGAGGGAAGGGCTTTTTTTTAAGAATGAGGTGCGAGTTCGGGATATGCATGCATCATGAAGATGCGAGGCAGATACCATGGATGGGGTTTTTAGTTTTACCCATTCTTCTCCCGGGTGATTACGGATTGATTCTGGACAGATGGATAGAGGAGGAACAGATGTTGCCAGAGATCGGAACGAAATACAGTTTTCGGAAGACCTTTTCTGAATCAGACGTGTATCTTTTTGGTGGTATTACGTGTGATAGCAGCCCCTGGCATATTGATGAGATTTATGCAGCGAACAGCGTGTTCAAAAAACGCCTTGTCTATGGAATGCTCACCGGGAGTCTTTTCGGGACGATAATCGGGAGATATTTCCAGGGATACATGTATCTCGGTCAGGAGGTTACCTTTACGAAACCCGTTTTCATCGGTGATACCATTGAAATACAGACCGTAGTCAGGGAAATTGATGAGAAGCAGAGAGTCTCGTTACAAGGCGTGTGCTATAATCAGGATGGAGAGAAGGTTCTGGTCGGAAAGGCCGTAATCAAGAAACTCTGAATCCTGTGCATGCTCTCCGAGCGGCGTCTGAGAATCGGAGATGTCGGTCGATCTAACCTTCATTCCATGTACGGGTGAAGGAATATCCCCGGAACGGATAGAGAAGAATATGATCGGTCTTATTTTCATCAAGGTTCTCATCACTGTGGTGATTGTCGTCGGCCTCTCGGTAATCGCAGAGCATGTAGGACCCCGGGTTGCCGGCTTATTATCCGGATATCCGTTGGGCGCCGCGATTGCCCTGTTTTTTTACGGTCTGGAGATCAGCCCGGAATTCGCTTCAGAGAGCTCGATATACACAATGCTCGGGCTGATTTCCATTGCATGCTTCGCCTTCATCTATTATCTCTCAACCCTGTTTTTCACACGATTCCCCATTCTCATGGCCTCGTGCGTTTCCGTGATCGGCTTCTTCTGTGTTTCATGGCTTCTCCACCACCTTACCCTGGGAAAGGTGGGGACGGTTGTCGTCACGGTCCTCGCCATCGTTTCCTTTATCTACCTGTTCAGGAAGATTCCGGATGAGCGCATCGAGAACAGGATCGTCTTTTCCTTCAGGGTGCTGGTGCTCAGGGCGTTCATTGCAGCGAGTTTCATTGTGGTCATAACGGGGACGGCAAAAGTCGTCGGCTCCACATGGGCAGGATTATTCTCCGCGTTTCCCACGACCTTTTTCCCGCTGATTCTGATCATGCACTTCACCTATGATAAAAAACATGTTCACACCATCATCAAGCATTTTCCCATCGGTCTGGGATCCCTTGTTGTCTATTCGATATCCGTATCCTTCAGCTACCCTGCTCTCGGCATCTATATCGGGACTGCCGTATCATTCGCTGCTGCGACACTGTATCTGCTCATCTATCAGTTTTTTGTGTGTAGATTCTTCCAGGTGAAGAGTATTCCGAAATAACTCTGGCGATTCCCAAATTCTGGTATAGATGACCCTCATGAGAGTGCCCCATTTCCTCCGGGTCTGAATACATTGTCAAGCATGCATAGCACCTTCCCTGCCGGTCTTGTCAATGAGGGTGCCTTGCTGTAGGATGAAGTTTCCATGTAGCACAGATATGAACATCATACCCGACTTGAATATTCGAGAAAAGAGTGATTCGACCATGATGCGCGATTCCGGTACATATACTCAACGTACTGACTGAAGAGAATGATGCATGTGATATTGGTCTTTTCAAGATCACGTATCTATCGTATCTACACTGGGGTTGAATATCGAAACGCTGATATCTGTACATCCACGAGCGAGGATAAAACATGAAACTTCCTGCAGACAGTTCCATCATCCACGAATTCAGGAGAACGTATCCGGATAAGTTCCAGAAAGAGGAGACGATCTTCAGTGCGATCCATCGAGGAGACAGGATTTTTATCAGTACAGGGTGCGGGGAACCTCAACATCTCGTCAGGTCCCTGGTAGGGTATGCCAAGACCCATACAAAAGCACTCTTTGACGCGGAGTTGTTTCACATACTGACATTCGGGGTCGTCCCCTACTCTGAATCCAGATTTGAGCTTCATTTCAGGCAGAATTCATTCTTTATAGGGGATAGTCTGAGAGAGGCGGTGAACTCCGGGCATGCAGATTATACGCCCGTGTTCCTCTCGAAGATACCAGTGCTTGTTCGAAAGAAGTTGATTCCCATAGATGTAGCGCTGATTCAGACAACACTTCCTGATGAGAATGGGATGCTGAATCTTGGTATCAGTGTTGATATTGCTCAAGAGGTAATCAAGCAGGCGTCTCTGGTCATAGCACAGATGAATGCCCACATGCCCTGGGTTCATGGAGAGTGCTGCATCCATATTGATGATGTGGATTTTGCTATCCACTACGATGAACCGCTCCTTGAGTATGAATCAACGTTCCCCGATGACACTGCATTGAAAATAGGTGGGTATGTTGCGCGTATCGTTGAAGATGGATCTACAATCCAGGTGGGATATGGAAGTATCCCGAATGCCATTCTATCCAGCCTTGCTTCAAAGAACCACCTTGGCGTTCACACCGAACTTTTAAGCGATGCCCTCGTTGATCTGATCAGAGCAGGAGTTGTAGACAATTCGCACAAGAGTATCGACCGGGGAAAGGCTGTCGCAACCTTCTGCATGGGGAAGAGACAGACCTATGAGTACATCCATGACAATCCTTCTATTGAACTCAGACCGATCGAATATACGAATAACCCCATCATTATCGCCAAGCAGGATAACATGATTGCCATCAACAGTGCCCTTGCCGTCGATCTCACAGGACAGGCTTCTGCAGAGTCCATTGGAAGGGTTTTTTACAGCGGAATCGGTGGTCAGGCCGACTTCATGCGAGGGGTTGCGTTGTCCCCGGAAGGGAAAACAATTCTCGTGTTACGCTCGACAGCCAAAGGAGAAGCCATTTCACGGATCGTCCCGTTCATTCAGGAAGGATCGGGGGTAACACTGAACAGAGGTGATATCCATTACGTGGTCACGGAATATGGAATCGCATATCTTCAGGGAAAGAATATCAGGGAGCGAGCTATGGAGCTTATTTCCATTGCCCACCCGAAATTCAGGTCATGGCTTATCGAGGAGGCGAAGGAACGTGCTCTGATTTATTCGGATCAGGCATTTATTCCAGGGGTACGAGGAGAGTATCCGGAACAGTTCGAGACATATAAAACCACCAAGACCGGACTGGAAATCTTTCTCAGGCCAGTAAAAATAAGCGACGAACCATTACTGAAAAACTTCCTCTACTCGCTTTCCGATCAGAGTCTCTACTACAGATTTTTTTCAGTGAAACCTGAAATGCCCCACGAATTTCTTCAGAAGTATGTCGTTATTGACTATACCAAGGAGATGGCGATTTTTGCAGTCCTGGAGCATGATGGAAGAGAAGAGCTGGTGGGTGTGGGAAGATATACGGTTAAGGAGCAGGAACATACAGCGGGAATAGCACTTGTCGTCCGGGATGACTATCAGAACCGCGGCATAGGCAGAGAGCTTCTCTCATACCTGTTCTACCTTGCAAAGAAACAGGGCCTCCTGGGATTTTCAATTGAGATACTGGGGGATAACAAGCCCATGCTCCACCTCCTGGGTCATTTTCTCAAGGACGCACGTGATGTACAGAAATTTATCGACAGCGGGGTGTATTACTTCTCTGCTTCATTCAGAGATACCAAGTGATTTCCTATGAACATCGAAACACATGATGATGAATGAGTGGTGTATGAGTCTTAATGGGAGGGACCCCAGTTGATCAACAACAGATTTAGGGTTTCAGGCAATATCGTGGATGTCGTGGGCACGAGAATCTATCCCGGCACAGTGCATATATCCGGGGGAAGAATCGAGAGAATCGTGCCGGAATCACGGGGTTTCAGCACGTTTATCATGCCCGGATTCATCGATGCCCACGTTCATATTGAGAGCAGCATGCTCACCCCTGCAGAGTTTGCCAGGATCGCGGTGACCCACGGGACCGTAGCGGCTGTATCAGACCCGCATGAGATTGCGAATATCCTGGGAATGAAAGGGGTGCTGTTCATGGTGGACAATGCTGCGAAGAGTCCTTTCAAGTTCTCATTCGGGGTCCCGTCGTGCGTGCCGGCAACCCCGTTTGAAACATCCGGTGCAAAACTGGCCCTCGATGATGTTGCCTGCCTCCTGGACAGAGAGGATTTCAGCTTTCTGAGTGAAGTCATGAACTACCCCGGTGTTATTGCACGTGAAGCATCGATCATGGCAAAGATCGAGAGCGCACAGAGCCGCGGCAAGAAGGTCGACGGACACGCCCCGGGGTTGAGGGGAGATGACCTCAGGAAATATATCCAGGCCGGGATCGAGACGGATCACGAGACGCTGGATATTGACGAGGCAAAGGAAAAGCTGAAGCACGGAATGAAGATCCTCATCAGGGAAGGCTCGGCTGCCAGGGATTTCGAACGACTCCATGGCCTCATCGATGAGCACAGTGCGGAGTGCATGTTCTGCACTGACGATGTACATCCGGATGATCTTGTGGCCGGCCATATCAACTCACTTGTGAGGAGAGCCCGTGCACACGGCCACGACCTCATGCGGGTGCTCAGGTGTGCGTGCCTGAACCCTGCATGGCACTACACCCTCCCGGTGGGGCTCCTCCAGGAGGGTGATGCTGCAGATTTCATCGTGGTGGATGATCTCGAAGAGTTCAGTGTTCGTGAGGCCTATATCGATGGGAGGAAGGTGGCTGAGAGCGGTACATCTCTCCTGGATCATGTCAACGTGGAGCATGTCAACAGCTTCCTTGCTGAGAAGAAAGAAGAGCAGGATTTCAGAATACCGGGAGGACACGGCCCTGCCAACATCATAGGTGCTTCAGATGGCGAACTTCTCACGGGATGGATTCGTGAACGCCCGAAGACGGAAAGGGGAAGGATTGTCTCCGATCCTGAACGGGATATCCTGAAGATCGCGGTGGTGAATCGCTACCAGAACAGCAAACCGGCCATGGGCCTCATCAGGGGATTCGGCCTGAAAAATGGCGCCATTGTGTCATCTATTGCGCACGATTCCCACAATATCGTGGCGGTCGGGCTCACGGATACAGATCTCTGCAGGGCTGTCAATGCAGTGATCGAGCACAAGGGAGGACTTGCCCTTATCTCCGATGAGCACATGCATATCCTGCCTCTTCCCATCGCAGGTATCATGTCGGATAGAGATGCCCATGAAGTGGCACACCGGTATGTGCAGCTCCAGGATGAAGCGAAACGGCTCGGTTCATCACTCAGTGCTCCCTTCATCACCCTCTCGTTCATGTCACTGCTCGTGATCCCCCATCTCAAGATGAGTGACAGGGGTCTGTTCGATGCAGATCAGTTCGAATTCGTGGACCTCTTCGGGGAATCCGGCCAGGAATGATCAGTGAACCCCTGTACCGGAGAAAACTTCCTGCGTGGAAATGGCTTGCCAAGGCAGGGGGAAACAGCTACCTTCTGGGGAAGATACAGATGGCCAGGTATGCCTGATAGGAAAAGGCGTTTCCTGTGAAAGGGGGATACGATGAAGGTCCTTGCACTCAATTCAAGCCCCAGGATTCGGGGAGAGAGCAAAACACTGCTCATGCTCGAGCACCTCGTGAAGGGTATGGAGAATGCCGGTGCCGATGTTGAGGTTGTTCACTTAAGGAAAAAGAAGATCAAGAACTGCATCGGGTGCTTCACCTGCTGGACAAAGACACCCGGCATATGCATCCACAAGGATGACATGACCAGTGAACTCTACCCGAAGTTCATTCAGTCGGACATCGCCATCATGGCAACGCCGCTCTACCACTACACCATGAATGCCACGATGAAGACGTTTGTCGAACGCACTCTGCCGGTTATTCAACCTTATCTCCAGCGGAAAGATGAGGTCACCTATCATCCCCTGCGGGACCGGCACCCCGGTGTGGTGATCCTCTCGGTTGCTGGATTCCCTGAAATGTCAGTGTTCCAGCAGCTTTCGAACCACTTGAGATTCATGTACAACGTGGGCTTGCTCGCCGAGATCTATCGGCCTGCTGCAGAGACAATGACCCTATCGGCGTTCAAACCTGTCTGTGACGATATCCTCGATGCCCTCACCCAGGCAGGCGTCGAGCTCGTAAAGACCCTGAAGATCTCGGACGAGACCATGAAACGCATCACACAGCCAATCTGCGACTCGGACATGTTGGCACAGGTCGGGAATCTCTTCTGGGATGCCTGCATCTCCCACGGCATGACCCCGGAAGAGGCTAAGAAGGCAGGGATCATCCCCCGTCCTGGCACCATCGAGGAATTTCTCCGCCTCATGCAGATGGCCTTCAATTCGCAGGCAGCCGGAGAAAAGGACACGGCGATACAATTCGTATTCTCCGGGTGCCAGGAGGGGGTATGCCATTTTATGATCAGAGACGGGACCATCGAGCCGTCCATGGGAGAGACAAAAAAGCCGGACTTGACCATCGACGCACCGTTCGATGTCTGGATGGATGTCGTGACCGGGAAAGCTGACGGCGCCGATCTCTTTCTCAAGGGTACTTATCGTGCACAAGGAGACATGGATCTTCTCATGAAGATGAAGGATCTCTTCGGTGCACAGTAGGGATCATACTGCGTAGGTAAGGAGAATCATATGGCTGACGACGCTGCAAAACTCCTGGAGCGCCTCGGTATACAACTTCCCCTCGTGGGGTTTTACGATGCACCGGATACGGCCGGATTCGAACCTTTCGTGACGCCGGATCCGAAGAAGCACATGTGCGTCTTTTCCTTCTACCAGAACTGGCTCAAGGGAGAGACGCTTCTCATCACGAAGGACAACTTCGGGTGCGGAGGAGCCGGAACCGCTTTATGCAGCGTTGCCACCAGGACCAGGGAAGAGTACATTTCGTTCCTGGTGGACACCGAGGGGCTGAAGGCATCCCATGAAATCATGGGCATGTGGCTGGATCAGCGGGAAACCTACTCTCCGCAGCACCCCTATGTTCTCATCGGGCCGGTCAGAAAGGATGCATGGTCTCATCTCAAGACCATCACGTTTTTCGTGAATCCGGACCAGTTGAGCGCACTGATCCTGGGTGCCAATTATCACAGTGCACCAGGCGATTATCCGCCGGTAATCGCCCCCTTCGGTTCCGGATGCATGGAACTCGTGACGCCGTTTCAGGATCTCTCCATTCCCCAGGCCATCATTGGGGCCACGGACATAGCGATGCGTGCATACCTCCCGCCGGATATCCTTGCCTTCACAGTCACCATGCCCATGTTCGGTAGGCTTTGTTCCCTGGATGAGAAGAGTTTTCTGTACAAGCCGTTTTTGAAGAATCTCAAAAAGGCGAGGTCTAAAAAGAGTTGAGAAGAGGAATTCGACTGGGACGTGCCTGCAGTGAACCCAGTGCGAGATAGGAGAGGATATGGATTACAGAAGGATGACCGCTCCGTGCGGGTTGGATTGCTTCAACTGCCCCATGTATCAGGCACGGGACAATGAAAAGCTCAGGAGCATGATCTCAGAACGTCGTGGTATTCCTCTCGAGGAGGCATACTGCAATGGCTGCAGGGACGAGGGTGGAATGATCGGATTCCTGAAGATGACACAGCCCTGCAACGTATTCAGGTGCATCTCTGCAAAAGGACTCGATTTCTGCTCCGAATGCGACGAGTTCCCCTGCGATTACCTGCACCCCTACGCAGACAGGGCTGCCGAAGTGCCTCATAACACGAAGGTTTTCAATCTGTGTTTGATCAAGCGTATGGGACTCGAAGAGTGGGCCAGGGACAAGGCGAAGAATGTGAAGCAGACCTATTTCAAGGGAACGTTCAAGCTGTAGGCGGGGTAGTGTTATAACCTGAGATGAGAACGTCATCATTTTTGTGAGGAAATAGTAGGTGTGGATTCAGGCGCGATAAAAGATATGATCCTCTCAGAAGGGATCGACCTCGTGGGGATTGCACGTGCAGAAGATATTCTGCTTGCTCGACCCGAGCGGTCTCCCCTGTCTCTTCTGCCCACAGCACAGAGCGTGATTGTCATGGCAGTACCCCACAGTCTGGGCGCGGTGTATGCCCCTGACATCAGGCTCTGGACGCGCAACAAGATGCAGACATCCCGACTGCTCGACCGTGCTGCCGAAAAAGTGGGCAGGTTTCTCGAAAGGGAGGGGTTTCTCTCTCTTCCTGTCTCTGCTGACAAACCTGTGGAGATCCATAAGAGGGACCCGATCAGCAGGAGGCGGTTCCCCCTTACCAAAACCCTCGGCCAGATGTCCCTGAAACATGCCGCAGTCAGTGCAGGCCTTGGACAGATCGGGAGATCGAATCTCCTCATCACGGAACGCTACGGGCCTCACCAGAGGCTCGGTGCCGTGATAACCGAGGCAACTCTGCACCCGGATCCATACAGTGTGTTCGATCCATGTCCACCCGGGTGCAGGAAGTGTGAAGACGCATGCCCGGTAGGGGCATTGAAAGATGGAAAATATGAAGTCGACCCGTGTTTCTATTTCTGGAGCTGGGGGTTCAACCGTCTCCCTCCCTCACGTCTCAGAGACTGGCCCCCTTACCTTGCCATGCTCCTCAGACATGTCAGAGTCAGGGATTTCGTCATCGAGTTTGGCCAAACCATGATCACCGACGTGGACAACTGCATCGCGTGCATGAAGGCATGTCCTCTCGGGACAGCCTGGAAAGAGATGCGACCCACACACGAGACAGCCTCGCGGATCTCATAAAGATCGGGGAAGCCATCCCAAAGAACTTTACATTGTCTCCCGTGTATCTTAAGGTTAGACAGCCTGAATGTCCTTGAGAAGCAGTGCATGAGCAGATTGACACGTGATATGGAGGAATAAGGATGTTGAAGGAACTCATCAGGAAAACCAGGACATATCGTCGTTTCTACCAGGACCATGTGATCACCAGGGATGAACTGAGGGAACTGGTGGATCTTGCCAGGCTTTCTGCTTCTGCGGCCAACATGCAGCCACTCAAGTTCATGTTGTCTGCAGACCCGAAGAAAAACGCCCTCATCTTTCCTCATCTCGGGTGGGCAGCCTATCTCAAGGACTGGCAGGGACCTGAGGAAGGTGAGCGGCCATCTGCATATATCGTAATTCTCGGAGATACGAAGATCGCCAGAAATTACTGGTGCGACCATGGCATAGCTGCCCAGAGCATTCTCCTGGGGGCGACGGAGAAAGGTCTCGGGGGCTGCATGATCGCATCGATCCAGAGAAAGCAGTTCTGCGAAGGGCTTGACATACCGGACAGGTACGAGGTGCTCCTCGTCATCGCCCTGGGGAAGCCCAAGGAGGAGGTTCACATCGAGGAGGTTGCCCCTGATGGGAACATTCAATACTGGCGGGATGAAAACGGGGTTCACCATGTGCCCAAGCGATCACTCGATGACATCATCCTCGGCTGATGGAGGAAGACACACCACCTGAACAGGAGGGATGTATGGATGTTCTTGATGCGATGCAGAGCCGCAGGAGTATACGAGGATTCAGACCTGATCCGGTCCCCAGGAAGATACTTCATGATATCCTTGAGGTCGCATCCAGGGCACCTTCCACCATGAATACCCAGCCATGGGAATTTCTGGTCATTTCCGGTGAGGTGATTCGGAACATCAGTGCAGAGAATGTACGAAAGCTCACCTCGGGTGCAGTGATCAAACCCGATCACCTGATCACGGGATGGCCGAACGACAGTGTTTTCAGGACCCGACAGATAGAGATCGCAAAACAGCTCTTCAAAGTCATGGGGATCCCCAGGGGAGACAAAGAGAAGAGGGCCTGGTGGATGGAACGGGGATTCCGCTTTTTCGATGCACCGGCAGCCATCTTTATCCTCCTCGACAGATCGCTGACAGACTCTGGCCCACTGATGGATGTCGGTGCTGTGATGCAGAATATCTGCCTGGCGGCACTTCACTATGGTCTGGGGACCTGCATCGAGGACCAGGGGGTGATGTACCCCGAAACCATCAGACAGTACACCGGGATTCCGGCTACCAAGAGGATCATCATCTGCATCGCCATCGGGTATCCTGACTGGGAGTTTCCTGCAAATACGGTCGTCAGTCACCGTGAGCCTGTGAAGAACATAACCACCTGGTGTGGATTTGATTGAACCCGAACTGCTGGTGGTGGACGTGTGAAAGGTGTGAGTGAATTTGTCGGCTCCCGGGTACACTGTTTCTACTGGAATGAAGACAGGAACTGCGCGTATACGAGTCTGAAGATTTATTCCGAGTGGTTCGATATCCCCCTTGATCCCCAGGTTCTCGACGCGTCTCTCGGTATGCACGGCGCAGGTGAATACGGCGCGCAGTGCGGCCTGGTGGAAGGGTGCCTCATGTTCATCGGCATCATCGGGAAGGCACATGGTATGGATGAAGATGAGATAATCGGTTCATGCAGAGAGTTCGCGGTACGATTCGAGCACCGTTTCGGGAGTCTCGAGTGCAGGACACTCAGGCCGGAGGGGTTCAGGGATGATAACCCTCCGCATATCTGCGAGCACCTGAGCTCAGATGCGATCTGTTTCGGGATTGAATTCATCGATGAGGTGATCAGGGATTTCCAGTCGCTTCACGCTGAGTGATCATTCCAGCAGGAATCTTCTCTGGGAGGAATAAAGCGGATTCCCGGAGATGAACAGCTGATTCTGCATGTACCATTCAGGGGAGAAGAATGGACATCTATGAGTTTCTGAATCACCATGCCATCGTCTACGAACGATTCCATCACGAGGCGGTCTATACCTGTGAACAGGCGGACCGCCTCGGTCTGCCGGGATCTTCGGCAAAGACCAAAAACCTCTTCCTGCGCGATAGAAAAGGGCGCAGGCACGTTCTCGTGAGCGTGATGGCGGACAAGACAGTGGATGTCAAGGCGCTGGAGGGAATCCTGGGGATGAAAGGCCTGAGTTTCGCCTCACCTGAACGGCTCATGAAGCACCTGGGGCTGACCCCTTGTTCTGTGACCATCCTGGGGGTCTTCAACGATACTCGTTCCCAGGTCGAGGTCATTATTGACGAGGATCTCTGGAACTGTTCATCCCTGCAGTGCCATCCTTTGGTGAACACGAGCACATTGATCATTTCCCTGGACGATATACGGCGTTTCCTGGAGTTGACGGGCCACACGGCACGGATTATCCGGGTTCCCTGCAGGACCGTGGAGCCCTGAACAGCGAGATTTATCTCTACGCAGTGTATTTCCGCCTGAGGAACATTTCTGGAGAAGTTGTCTGGTAAGAATCTTGGTCCCTTGTGTAGACAAACCGGCCCTGTCGAACGTCTGTACTTAGTGAATGGAACAGGAGAGGACATGCAGACAGTATGGTTGGTACGTGGCTGTGAAGCATCCTGCATCGGGGAAAAGGTATCCGCCGGAAGGTCATTTCATAGTATAGTCAGCTTATGCAGGATCACGATGATTCAGCCAGTGCACCATTTCATGCCGGAAAACATGTGGAGACCGCAGTCCTGGTACGCAGGGCCGCTGGCGGAGACATGGACTCGTATGAAGCCCTGGTCAGGCTTTATCAGGGGGTAATTTTTCGCATGGTCTACTACAGGGTGCTCTCGCGAATGGATGCAGAGGATATCACTCAGGACGTATTTCTCCAGGCCATGAAATCCGTGAAGAATCTCCGGGACCCAGAGAGATTCAATGCCTGGCTCTACCGGATCGCCTTGAATCGCATAAGGGACTTTCTCAGGAAAAAGAAGCTGCTGAACCTGTTTCGCGTGGAAAGCGGCAGAGTCGGGGAAGAAGGGGATATACCTGTTGCTGAAAGGATCGGCGACCTTGAGCGGAAAGATTTCTGGCGGCATATGAATGAGTTTCTTGCCGATTTATCCCACAGGGAGCGTGAGGTATTCAGACTTCGATTCCTGGATCACCTCGGTATCAGGGAGATTGCCGAGGTGATCCAGAAGAACGAAAGCACGGTGAAGACATGTCTGTACCGTTCTGTGAAGAAATTCAAGGATGCCCACGAACTCCAGGATGTGCTCGATGGCATTCGGAGGAAATCGTAGATGAGTCATTTGGATGATGATCTTCTTGCGGTCGCCTGTGTAGATGAGAACGAACTGAGCCTTGAGCACAGGGGGCACCTCTCATCGTGTACGCTCTGCAGAAAGGCAAAGGAGGAGCTTGCAGCGCGCCTGGACCTGATATCCGAGCTTGCCGAATCCACGGTTCCCGTCCCGTTCCGAGAGGTATCCCTCGAGGCTGATCAGACCCCCCATCCCCTTTGGTGGAGACCGGTCTTCCTGCCGGTGCTCGTCTCGTGTTCCTTCCTGATCATCGTGGCTGCCCTGTGGTGGTCGCATTCCACGATCATACCTCGGAGCTCTGTCGCATCGGTTTCAGAGGAAATGCGCCGGGACAGGGAGCTGCTGGGTGAGATCAGTCTCCTGGTTGAGAATCCATTACCTGGCTCCCTCATTCTCATCTCACCTGATGAAGAGCCCGTACTACAGGAAGATTTCCTCGAATTCATCGTGCCATATGCTGAGGATGAATACCTCGATACAGAGAAGACGTAGAAGAGAGGTGAACGACAATGAAGAAAAGCATACTGGGATGTATCCTGATCCTGGGATTTCTCTGCCCTATTTCGCTCATGGGGAATGACATGGTTCCCGGACGGTGGTGGAGACTTCCCCGGGTTTCTCAAGAGCTCGATCTGAGCGAAACCGACAAAGAGAAGCTGGATGAACTCTATGTCGAGAACCGACGCATGCTCATCGATCTCAAAGGGAACGTGGAGAAAGAACAGTTCGAAATAGAGAATCTCATGGAGCAGGAACCCCTTGATGATGCCGCTGTCATGGAGCATTTCGGGAGATTGGATGATCAGCGGGGGAAGCTCGCCCTCGAGCGGTTTCGATACCTGGTGGAGGTCAGGAAGATCCTCGGCCTTCAGAGATACCAGAAGCTGATGATGATCTACAGGGAGTTCGAAAAAAGAAAGCACACACTGGGAAGTCGGTGGCGGTCCGATGAGGGAAGGGAGAGAAAACTTCCGGCAGGGATTGCTGACATGGAGAGAAGAGAGTTCACCAATGGTGCGAATGGAGGGTAGTCAACGATGAAGAGACAGGGAAAGTCGATGTCAGAGAAAGGTGTTCTTGGGGAACTCTGGAAAAGAGTATCCATCGGGGTTTTAATCGGTGTGTACGCCTGTATTATTCTGGGGAGTACCGGATGCAGCAGCGACTCCTCACACGATTTCGGGACCGGGGATCTCTTCATCAGCCTCACCGACGATGAGGGAGATTTCCTCCACTACAGTGTTGACGTGCAGAGTCTCGAACTCACAAAGGCTGGTGGAGCCGAGGTCTTCACCCTGCCGCTTTCCACCCGGGTTGATTTTTCCCAGTACACAGATCTCACTGAATTTCTCACAGCAGCCACCGTGCCATCAGGGGTGTATACCTCAGCCACCTTGATCCTTGACTATACCGATGCAGAAATCTGGGTTGAAAATGATTCTGGAGAGGCTGTAGAGATTGGCGGTATTCTGGATGAGGAAAAGGCTGTTGTCACTACCCTCGAGGTGTCGGTCGTCCTGGAAGGGCGCAATTCCCTCACGGTGCTTCCAGGTGTACCTGCATCCCTGATCCTCGATTTTGACCTGGCTGTGTCGAACACGGTGGAATTTTTTGAAGAAGATCCTCCTGTTCTGACTGTCAGCCCGGTTCTCCAGGCCAGTGTGGATGTCGATATTCCTGATATTCACAGGTTGCGCGGGGCTCTGAAATCCGTGGACACTCAAGAAGGAGCCTTTGAGGTCATCATCCATCCCTTCATTCACATCATATCAGGTGGAGATGAACGCTTCGGGGTGATAGAAATCCTCACGCAAGAATCAACGTCGTATGACATCAATGGAGAACTCTTCGAGGGAGACGACGGTCTCAGTGCGTTGGCCGACCAGGTGCAGTTCACCGCAGTAATCGTATATGGGGAGCTGAACATCGAAGCCAGGAAGTTCGTGGCTGACGAAGTCCTCGCGGGAACCAGTGTGCCTGGTGGAGGGAATGATGTGGTGAATGGCACCGTGGTTGCCTGCAGTGGTGATATGCTTACCCTCAAAGGAGCAACACTGATACGTTCCCAGGGGAGCCTGGTATTTCATGATACAATTTCGATACTCGTGGGCCAGGGGACTTCAGTCACCAAGCAGCTTTCTCCTGGGGACTATAGTACAGAAGATATCTCCGTGGGCCAGAGGATGCTTGTCTTCGGAACCCTCACCAGTGATTCTCCGGGCAGCCTCGAGCTCGATGCATCTCACGGGCATATCCGCATGATGCTTACCACCTTGCGGGGTGTGGTGGTGAACATCTCCTCCGGAACAGTCGTACTGGACCTGAACTCCATCGATGGGAGGCGCATCGGGCTCTATGACTTTTCAGGCACAGGCCAAACCCCGGAGACCGATGCAGACCCGGAGCACTACGAAATCAATACCTCATCAATTGCGCTATCCTCCCTCGAGGCAGGCATTCCTCTCAAGGTGAGAGGATTCGTCGTACCATTCGGACAGGCACCACATGATTTCGATGCAAAGACCCTCGTCGATGTCTCGGACGTTCCTGCCATGCTGCACGTGAACTGGTATCCTGCATCGAGTACAGCGATCGAGGATTTGACATCCGAGGGCTTTGAACTCACCCTGGATGATGTCGGGGTGTTTCACCACGTTGCGCGGGCAGGAATCCTCGTAGACCTACTTGATATCCCCGTGACACCGTTCATTATTCCGTCGACAGCCCCTGGCATCTATACAATCACCCAGGGCGCAACTGTTCTAGTGCATACCTCGTTCGACGTATTTGCTGAAGATCTCGAGGAAAGGATCTCTACCGGCGGTTCAGTCCGCGGGCTCGTAGCCTCTGGTCTCTTCGATGATGACGAGAGCACGATGATGTCATCATACCTGTCCATACGGATTCAATAACAGAGAAGCACGATTGATCACTGAACACGGGCGTTGGAGAGAATTCTGCGATGCCCGTGGTTATCTTCAGGTACGAGATTCAGGATACTTCCGCTGTGTGTATCCCTCTTCGAGCTCGTTGTAAGGATATCTTTCCAAATAACCGATAGCGCTTCCAGGTTCAGGATCAAGGCAGAAATTTGGGAAAAAGGGATTCTCTGAGGATGGAGCATGCTGAGGAATAATGCGGAAATCAGGATGATCGCCATCTGCACGCTGCTTGGGTTCATTCTGTGCGTCCTGTTTGTGAGCTGCACAAGTGAAGGAGGATCATCGGGATCGATTGACGGCGTGAGCCTCGTCATCGGTTCGGAGGGAGGAGATCTCGAAGTCACCGATCCTTCGAGCAGCATCTCCGGGGCACGGGTGCATGTACCGCGGTCCGCTCTCTCTGGAAACCAGGAAATCCGGCTGGAGGAGAATGATCCACCGGATGTGGTGCCAGTATGGTTTCGTGCAGCAGGCCAGTGTGTACGCTTCCAGCCTGACGGAATCCAGTTTGCAACCCCGGTTCAGCTCTTCCTGCCGTACCGTGATGTGAACAGCGACGGCATTGTCGATGGACTTTCAGTATCCGAGAATCTCGTGAGAGTGCTGTACTTCAACGAACTGTCGGGTATCTGGGAGGAGTGTCCTGTCATGATGAGGGATCGCGAAGAAAACCGGGTCATGATCACAAGTTCTCATTTCAGTACCTATCTTGCTGCCATCGACACGTCTGATATGGATACTGTTTCCGTGGATATCCCGGATGGCTACACACTTGCCTCAGGTGACTGCTTCATCGGGTATGACCAGGAGTGCCCCTTCTACTTCATGACCATCACCCGCCGTGATGGAAATCTTCTCGCTGTCATTGACAGAAACGCCACCTACTCGACGGGGGGATACCACGCAGTCATCAGTGAAGGTGGTGATTCGGCAGCATTCGATGTCCTGAGCGCCTTTGAGAAGGTTCGGTTCAGTGGAGATGCAACCCTGTGGGAGTGGGAGTGTGAATTTGACCAGTATCACACATTCCTGAGGGATTACGAGGTCAGAGAGGATTCTCTGGTGACCGAGGTATCGGATACCGAATCCTCAGAAGAGAGGATTCACTGCCAGATTGCCGCTGAGGATTCCATGACCGGGAGAATCACCTGGCAGATCGATGCAGAAGAGCAGGTCCTCTTCGAAACGAACCCTGTCGGCAACGGCCACATGCTCGTGGTGAAATTCAGGGCAACATTCCGCTGATCTCGGTGATCAGCCCGTACGTAGTGTTTCGGCCGGTGACGGCAACACACAACACGAACAGTCCAATCTCCCCTTCCTGATACCCAGCATCGTGTGGCACAATAGGATCCATGAGAGTGTGGGACATCCACCCCGGGTACCTGAATCGATGGAGCCTTCTTGGGGAGCACCGGGAAGTCCATGCCCTGTTCTCCATCATTTCTTGCGGGAAGAAAGGCTATGCCCATCACCCCGAAACGCTCAGATGGGGAGATAATCTCTGGGCACTGAAGATGCGGCATGAACTGCTTGTCTCTGAGATGGTCCTGCGCGGGTATCGCCACATGAGCCCGTTGCCGGGGACACACCCCACCCCATGGCCCAGGCAATACCTTAATCCCCCGTGTGAACAGTTTTCTCTCCTGAAAGATAAATATCACGCCGGAGAAGAGGGTCGGATCAGACTCCCTGCGACTGTTCAGCAGCTCTGGGCGCAGCACAAGTATTCAGTGCTCGCACGAAACCAGCAGCTTTACCATTCCATCGGGCGAACCATTTCCGATCCATGCAGAGAGGGGCTTTTCGAGGAGATCTCTCTCACGCTCGTCGAAGTTCTCAGAGAGCGACCATCTCCAGGCGGCGTGATAAATGCCCTTCAGCACATGTGGGGATATGTCTCAAAACGTGACGACACATGGGGCATCGATCGTGAAGCACCGGGGGTTCTCGTACGGGAGATCCAGGCCAGGGCACTGAGGTACAGGGTCGGGTATCTCCTCGAGTCAACTGCGTTGAGCGATCTCGCAGCGTGGGGAGATACCCGCGGTGTATAAGCAGACAGGTTTCCCCCCTTGCATGCGCTCCAGGTATTGGATATACCGGAAACGGTATCGACCCGAGAAGATCTACCGAAGAGATATATGATACCGTGAAAGGAGGAAGAGGATGCGAAGAAAGATCATGATCATATCGATCGTGTGCAGTGCGGTTTTCTCCCTTGTCTGTATCGCGTATGCCCAGGATCTCGTGCAGCTCAAGATAGAATACGGGGCCGTGTGCAAAGATGTGGTGAAACGTTCGCCTGTGGGTGAAAGCACCAGTTTCTCCTCTGATGTCGGAAAGCTCTACTGCTTCACCACGATCACGGGCGCTGCCGAGCCCACCGAGGTCATCCATGTCTGGTATTACGGAGAACAGGAGATGGCCCGTGTTCCCCTAGCGGTGAAATCACCCAGGTGGAGGACATACAGTTCGAAGCTGATCCGTCCAGGTGATACCGGCCCCTGGAAGGTTGTCATCACTGATAGGGACGGAAACAAGCTGGAAGCCTACCACTTTCTCATATTCGAGGGGAACAGCTGATCTGCTTGCCCATTTGGCAGTGAAAAAGGCCGGGTGATCAAGAGGACCATCCGGCCACGGCAATGAAACTACTGAAGGTATTGAGTTCATCGGCACACGAGATGAATTGTATGAGATAATATTCGAATGCCTTCCGGTGTTTTGTACTCTATAGTATGAATCCGTTTCTCTGAGGGGGTGAAGAGTCACGATGCCATTGCGCCCCATGCATGTGTTGTGTATCCTTGCACAGGGTATCCCGGACTGGTAGAGAATATGCGTTAGAGTCCGAAAGATTGCTGAAAATCCATCAGGGAGGAGCACAATGAAGTACCTGAACAGGAAATCATTCGCGCTGTATCTCATGGGTATGTGCTGTGTGGTTCTTCTCGGCTTGTGGACGGGCTGCGAGTTCGATATCGGAGATGATGACGACGATGACAATGGTTCCTTTGCCCTGGAAACCTTTTCTGTCTCGTCCACCAGGATAGATCTCACCTGGGACTATGACCTGGACCCGGAGGAGGGGTTCACGATCGAGCGTGACTCGGAATACGGAGGCATTGAAGAGATCGCTCAGCTCGACGCAGGTGTATCGTGGTATTCGGATTCTGCCCTCGCACCTGGTACCAGGTATACCTACCGTGTCTGCGGGTACGGGGCATCAGGCATCATCGGGTGTTCGTCCTGGAGCAGTTCGACTACCTTCAATGATTCCAGAACCATGATTTTTGCCGATCATACGTCAACGGATATCGAAGCTGTACCTGCAGACTGGATCGAACAGGCGAAAGAGACATTGCACATCGCATACGGGCACACCTCCCACGGAAGTCAGCTCACCACAGGGATGGCGGGGCTAGTGAGTTTTCTCGGCGATGGGTATGCCTTCGCCAGCGGTGGAACAGGAGGTGCACTCGATCTGAGGGACACCCCGTTCTCGGGGGCTTTGGATCTCGGCAACCCGGACAGGACTTCCTGGGCCACTGCCACCAGAAACTATCTCGATGCCCACCCTGAGGTCAATGTCGTCATCTGGTCCTGGTGCGGACAGGTCTCCACCGCCACTGAAGACGACATTGAAACCTATCTGAGCCTCATGACCGGGTTAGAAGAAGACTACCCGGACGTGTTCTTCGTCTACATGACTGGGCACCTCGATGGAACAGGGCTCGAGGGAAACCTCCATCTCAGAAACACCCAGATCCGGACCTACTGTCGGGAGAATGCAAAGGTCCTCTATGACTTTGCAGACATAGAGACCTACGACCCGGACGGAACCTACTTCGGCGACAACTATCCCGATGACGGCTGCAACTATGACAGTGACGGCAACGGATCGCTTGATGCCAACTGGGCCATCGAGTGGCAGGGATCGCACGTCGAGGGGGTTGACTGGTATGACTGCCCGTCGGCGCATTCCCAGCCGCTCAATGCCAACCTGAAGGCTTATGCGGCCTGGTGGCTCTGGGCAAGACTCGCGGGGTGGCCAGGAGAATAGGATCCCGACTGACGAGGAGAATATTTTCCTGGGGTTCAGTGTTTCGGTAAGACATCTGCGCATACTCCCGGAGGGATGTGCTTCGATCCTGGTTGAAGCGTGCTGATCCGGCCAGGTGAACAGAATCACGCGATACGTGAGACGGTGATGTCCCTCCAGGAAGATACCGCTGGAAAATCCGCTGAAAAGGCACTATGTATTGATAAACAGAGAATGCGGGTGTTCCACCGGGAAGCCTACCCTGGGAGGTGATTATGCCGGAGAGAACGGTATATTTCGATCACAACGCCACAACCCCCCTTCACCCTGAAGTAAAAAATGCGATGACCGGGGTCATGGATGTATTCGGGAATCCTTCCAGTCTCCATTCCTTTGGTAGACTGGCAAGGAGTCATGTGGAAGAGGCCAGGGAAAAGGTAGCACACTTCATTGGTGCCCTGCCCGAAGAGATCATGTTCGTGGGGAGCGGATCCGAAGGAAATAACACGGTTCTGTCCATCCTCACCTGCCAGTGCCGGGAGTGTTCATTCGATCGACGACGGGGCAGAGACGTCATGACCTCCACCATCGAGCACCCCTGTATCCTGGAGACGTCCAAGTGTTTGAATCAGAGAGGTGTGAACGTTCTCTATATCGACGTGGACCAGTATGGCAAGGTAGACGTTGATCAGATCAGGGACCTGATGAGCACCAGGATTGGCCTCGTCTCTGTGATGATGGCGAATAACGAGATTGGAACCATCCAGGACATCAAGGAGATTGCCGGGGTCGTTCATGAGAAAGGGGCCCTGTTCCACACCGATGCGGTTCAGGCCGTAGGCAAGATCCCGGTGAACGTGAAGGATCTGGATGTGGATTTTTTGACCCTCTCCGGACACAAGATCTATGGTCCGAAAGGAGTCGGGGCGATCTATGTCAAGAAGGGGTCGCCCTTCTGTCCGCTGATCAGAGGCGGTCACCAGGAGCGGGGCAGGCGTGCAGGCACGGAAAACACACTGGGCATCATCGGACTCGGGAAGGCAATAGAGATGCGAGCTCTTGAAATGGAACAGGAGGAGAAGCATCTGCTGGAACTGAAGGAACATCTCAGGAAAGGTATTCAGGCCGCTATCCCGGACATCCATTTCATTGGTCACCCCACGGACTGTCTCCCGGGAACCCTGAACGTATCCTTTGACGGCGCTGAAGGAGAGGCGATCATCCTCTATCTCGATCTCGCAGGGATTGCAGTCTCAACCGGTTCGGCATGTGCGTCGGGATCTCTTGACCCGTCGCACGTCATCCTAGCAATCGGGCTCCCGGCAGAGTGTGCCCACGGCTCCATACGGATCAGCCTGGGCAGGGAGAACACCATAGAGGACATAGACTATATGCGTGAAGTTCTTCCCGGAGTGATTGGTCGTATCAGGGACATGTCGACCGTCTACGCAAGGAGGAAATAATGACTCAGACGAACTGGGTATACACCGACAAAGTCCTCGAACACTTCATGAACCCCAAGAATATTCTCGTGGATGAGGAAAGCTACCAGGAAGACGGCAGGGGAATTACGGGGAACATCAAGTGCGGTGATCAGATGATCGTGGTCATCAAAGTGGACAAGGAACAGGGAATCATCACCGACTGCAAGTGGAAGACGTTCGGCTGTGCAAGTGCCATCGCGTCAACCTCGGTCATGTCTGAAATGGTCAAGGGCATGAAGCTGGAAGATGCGTACACGCTGTCTCCCAAGGACATCAACAAGGAGCTCGGGGGACTGCCGGAGCACAAGATTCACTGCAGTGTGCTGGGTGACAAGGCGCTTCGGGCAGCAATCAACGACTACTATGAACGCAGCGGCATGCACGATAAGGTGAAGAGGGAAGAAGCACGGGTTGTGTGCAACTGCATGAACATCACCGACCACGAGATCGAGGAGGCCGTGCTGGAAGGAGCACGGTCATACTACGAACTCCAGGAAAAAACCAAGGTGGGTACGGTCTGCGGAGAGTGCAAGGAAGACGTGGAGCACCTCCTGGAACACTACACGCAGAAGCACTTCTGCACTGTTGATGAAGGAAAACCTGCGCAGGCGTGAATCGCTCGATCCACCTGGAGAAGCACACCACACGTAAAGAAAGGAGGATTCCCTGTCGTGAATATTGCGTCTGACATGACGGAACTCGTGGGAAAGACCCCGCTTGTGTGGCTGAACAGGGTGACCGACGGATGCCTGGCCCGGGTTGCGGGGAAGCTCGAATTCTTCAACCCCTGTTCATCGGTCAAGGACAGGATCGGGATGAACATGATCGCGCAGGCAGAACGAAATGGACTCATCGACAAGGACACTGTCATCATTGAGCCCACAAGCGGCAATACAGGGATAGCACTGGCGTTTGTCTGCGCGGTGAAGGGATACCGGATCATCCTCACCATGCCTGAGAGCATGAGCGTCGAACGGCGCAAGCTTCTCAAAGGTTTTGGCGCTGAACTGGTGCTCACCCCTGCATCGAAGGGGATGAAGGGTGCCATCGAGAAAGCCGAGGAAATCGCTCAGGCACAGAGGAATGCTTTTATTCCGATGCAGTTCACAAACACGGCGAATCCCGAGATCCATGAACGCACCACTGCTGAAGAGATCTGGAAAGACACAGAAGGCTTGGTGGACATCTTCCTGGCTGGTGTCGGCACTGGGGGAACAATCACAGGGGTGGGAAATTTCCTGAAAAAACACAAGCCCGACGTCAGGATCG
The DNA here is from genome assembly GCA_049975365.1 of Desulfomonilia bacterium. Classification (GTDB taxonomy): domain Bacteria; phylum Desulfobacterota; class Desulfomonilia; order UBA1062; family UBA1062; genus DSBG01. Next base: position 30,365 of record JBNGDS010000031.1, read on the forward strand.
TTGCGGTGGAGCCGAAAGATTCACCTGTTCTCTCCGGGGGACGCCCGGGACCCCATAAAATCCAGGGCATCGGGGCCGGATTCGTTCCGGGAATTCTTGACCGGGGACTCATCGATGAGGTGTACACGGTGACCAACGAACAGGCCTTTTCCATGGCACGAAGACTCATCATGGAAGAGGGCATTCTCTGCGGCATTTCCTCGGGCGCCATCGTGCATGCTGCCGTAGACATTGCCAAACGAAAGGAGAATACCGGGAAACTTATAGTCTGCATCATCTGTGATACCGGTGAGCGGTATCTGAGCACCGATCTCTTTCCTGAGCAGGGGTAGTCGCACCGGTGTCCCGTATGAGATCGATGCACTGCAGGTCAGGAATCAGGAGGAAGATACCATGAAGAAGCGAGCGACCCAGGCACTGCATCAAGACAACCACATCATCAAGAAGGTGGTCGATGAACTCTGCAGGCCAGAATCCTATGACATCGTCTACCACCGGCCCACCCTTGAGGCGGTCATGCCTTCCCTCGACGCGCTGTCTGAAATCGTGGAGCGGCTCAGGAGAATTCTCTTTCCCGCCTATTTCAGTGATTCGGAGATGACCCCCGAGACCATGCCCTTCATCATCGGCAATCACCTGGACAAGGTGGAGCGGCTCCTCTCGGAACAGATCAAACGGGGATACGGATTTTCCTGCGAGATGGTCGACAGGTTGGCCTGCATCGAGTGCGCAGACCGATCTCTGATGCTTGCACGAAGATTCATCTCAACGATTCCCAGGATCAGGGAACTCCTGGTCACAGACGTGAAAGCGGCCTTTGAGGGAGACCCGGCCGCAAAGAGTACAGGAGAAACGATCTTCTGCTATCCGAGTATCAAGGCCATGACAAACTATCGCATTGCCCACGAACTTCACCTCCAGGATGTGGAAATCATCCCGAGAATCATCACGGAGATGGCACATGCACAGACAGGGATTGACATACACCCAGGAGCGCAGATCGGGGAAAGGTTTTTCATCGATCACGGGAGCGGTACGGTCATCGGCGAGACCTGTGAGATCGGTCGAAATGTCCGCCTCTACCAGGGGGTCACTCTGGGTGCAAAGAGCTTTCCCGTGGATGAGTCGGGGAAACTGGTCAAGGGGATAGCCCGGCATCCCATTGTTGAGGACGATGTCGTCATCTATTCAGGAACAACGATCCTTGGAAGGGTGCGCATAGGAAAAGGATCGGTCATTGGAGGAAACGTGTTCCTCACCCACGATGTCACCCCAGGGACGAGGGTGATACAGGGTGAACACGCAAAGCCTGTCATCGTGAACTCCCATGGCGGACTCTGATCTCACCCTGCCGGGGCAGGAGGTACGTACAAGGGATTTTTCTCCACCTGGCCTGATCCAGTATTGTCTGTTGCTGCTCTTGATTCTCTTTTCCCCTGGTCCGCGCAGCTTTTCGGGCGATCAGGCCGGAGCAGATCAGTCCCCGATGTTTCTGTGGAGTACAACCATCGGCGAGACACAGGTATTTCTGCTCGGATCCATTCATGTCCTGAAGCACAACCCCGCCGATACGGATGAGAGGGTAGAGAGGGCATACAAGTCCTGCTCCAGGATTGTGTTCGAGGCAGACATGGATGAGATGGCGCTGCCGGAAACCAGGATGATGATGGTGAAGGCAGGCCTCCTTCCCGAAGGAGAAACACTGGATTCACACATCGGAAAAGAAACGAAAGATCTACTCCAGGAAAGACTCGAATCATCGGAATTTGGCATGGATACCTTTCTCCGTTTCAGGCCATGGCTCACGGCGGTCACCCTGACTGCCCATGAACTGAAGAGGCTTGGCTTCGATGTGGCCTACGGCATCGACACATCACTGTACCGCAGGGCAAAGCGTGACGGCAAGGATAGTGCATTTCTCGAAACAGCACAGGCTCAGATCGAAACGCTCAGCAGTATGCCGGAGGCCATCCAGGAAGACCTGCTGATGCAGACTCTGCACGAGTTGAAGGTGATCGAGGAGAGATCGTCCGAGATCGTATCGGCCTGGAAGAGAGGTGATGCACAGGCCTTGGAAGAAATCACCACAATCAGCCTGAGAAACTATCCCTCCGTTTATGAGCGCCTGTTCGTCGCCAGGAACAGGAACTGGGTGGACAGAATTGAGAGGCTTAGCGAAAACCAGAATGCCCTTCTCGTGGTCGTAGGGGCCGCTCATCTTGTCGGAGACCATGGGATCCTTGCCCTGCTCAGGGAAAAAGGCTACACTGCAGTCCAGCTGTAAATTCCGCACCACGGGGTGAACACCATTCAATGACGAGGGTGCCCAGCTCTACCGGTACCCGAAGGAGGAGAAAGGCTCATGAAGATCAAGGGAATTGAACTCTACCATGTCTCTGTGCCGCTGGCACATACCTTCTGGCCCACCTGGATCCCCGGGTATCCTCAGACGCACAATCGATTCACCCTGATCAAGATCACCACAGACGACGGAATCGAGGGTTTTTCTGCAGGGACCGCAATGGGAAAGGAGCGTGAGGGGCTTGGAGATCTCATCGGAAGCTACCTGATCGGCGCCGATCCCACGGATATCGACCAGGTTCAGGGGCTCCTGAAGCAGGCAGGATTTCTGGGCTGGAGAAACTTCTGGATCGAGCCAGCATGCTGGGACATCATGGGCAAGGCATCGGGCAAGCCTGTGTACGAGCTTCTTGGTGGAAAGGCCAGACCAATCGACGTGTATCTCTCTACCGGTGAAATGCATGAGCCGGAAAAGAGGGTCGATGAACTCCTGGCCATGTACGAACGAGGGTTCAAGACAGCAAAGCTCAGGGTGAAGAACATTCACCTGAAGGATGACATCAGGCATATCGAAGTGGTGAGGAAAGGGCTGGACGGGAAGATGAAGCTCGGGGTGGACGCAAACCAGGGATGGCTTGTGACCATCGTTGACAAAGTTCCTGCGTGGGACCTGGCCCGGGCCCGGGATTTTGCTGCGGCGTGTTCTGACAATGCAATTGAGTGGCTCGAGGAACCGCTTGATTCACGTGATTACGATGGCAATGCTGAACTGAAGAGAATGGCAAAGGTAAGAATATCCGGTGCCGAGTTGAACTACGGATGGGACGAGATAAAGATCATGTTCGAGAAAGACTGTTTTGACGTCTACCAGCCGGATGCCACCTTTGCAGGCGGCATCGCCCAGGTGAAGAAGGTGATCGATACCTGTAAGATCAAAGATCGCCTGTTCAGCCCCCATACCTGGACGAATGGCGTCGGGTTCTACATCAACTGGAATATGGTCCTTGCTGACAGAGACAATACGTTGCCGCTCGAGTATCCCCTGGAAGAGCCGTCCTGGATTCCGGAGTTCCGTGACGGCATCATCGAACCACTGCTTCCAGATGTAAACGGACAGATTCATCCCTTCAGAAAACCTGGCCTTGGGTTCGAAATCGACACAAAACTCCTGAAAAAATACGGTAAACGATTCTTCAAACTCACAGAGACTGGTCTCAAAATCAAGGTCATCCGCGAGAAAGGGCTGAAAGCAGCGCTCGAACTCAAGAAAAGGAAAGAAAAAGGATAACCAGCGAGACGGCAACCCCTGCATTTGTCTGGGTGAGGACAGGCCCGGATGGGGGCGTTCCCTATGAGAAGCCTCACTTCGGTGGTGTTCTTTTCCCCTTGTTCCTGCGAATCTTGTCCTTTCGGATTTTGGTGCGCTCTTTCAACAGCCGTGAGATGTCTTTTTGGCGTCGAGTAATCTTTTCACCTGTCATTGATCACCTTGAATTCTCTCAACACGACCGCTGCTGAGACTGGGCATCCCTGCACTGTTCGATCAGAGAATCCTTTTCCTGCCAGATGCCGCTCACCCATGCCTGGAACCGGTTTTTGTAGTCAGGATCGTTCTCGTAGTCACCAGAGAGAAATTCACCCGGAATCGGTATTTTCTTCACCCGCACAGTGATGGAGGGTATACGCCCGCAGAGATAGTCCCAGAAGGTAAAGTCCCCAGGGGGATAGACAATGGTGACATCCAGGATGTTGGAGATTTTCCCGTCCATAGCGGCCAGTGCGAAGGCGAACCCCCCGGCCTTTGGGCGGAGCAGGTTCTTGTAGGGCGATTGCTGCTTTCCATGCTTTTCCTTTGTGAACCGGGTCCCTTCGATGAAATTCAGAATCGAGACGGGTGTATGACGGTACCGCATGCATGCCTTCTTTGTGGTCTCGAGATCCTTGCCCCTCATGTGGGGATTCTTCTCGAGAAAGCTCTTTGAGGACCGTTCCATGAAGGGGTAGTCCAGGGCCCAGAAGGAGGTTCCCAGGAGTGGTACCCAGATGAGCTGTTTTTTGAGGAAGAACTTGAAGAATGGAATGTGCCCGTGGAAGGTGATGAGCAGCACCAGGATGTCCGCCCAGGACTGGTGATTGCAGTTCAGGAAATACCATTCTTTTTTGCTCAGTCCTTCAATGCCCTGAATATCATACGAGGTGTCCTGTGTCAGCCTTAACACGGCCAGGATCCACCAGATCCAGCAGTTCACAGTACCCATCAAAGCCCTGGCACAGGTTTTCTGCCAGGCATCAGTTCGTAGCAGGATCTTGGTCAGCGCCAGAATATGAACCGG
>JBNGDS010000032.1:0-23996 GCA_049975365.1 Desulfomonilia bacterium
ATGCAGACCGTGCTTGTTCAGGGTTTCCCTGAGGAGGATCTCGTGCATGGTCCCTGGTACATAGCCGATCTTCTTCCCCTTGAGGTGAGCAACTGAAGACACTCCTCCATCTTTTTTCACGACCAGAGCAGAACACTTGTTGCACAGGGATGCAACGATCACGATGGGTTCCCCCCGCGAGGCCGAGTGGAGTGCGTGGGCTATGGTCGTCCCGCACATGTCCAGGGTGCCTGCGAGGAGGGCAAGCCTCTGGTCGGAAGGATTGGTAAAGGAGAAGACCTCCACGGTATCAGGGGAGTCCATGAAGCGGCCGTAGAAAAACGGCTGAATCGTCTGGGGGGTTTTCCATGTACCGACGTTCAGCTCTGCGGCACAGAGCCCGGATGGCCACAGGATACAGAACAAAACCCCAAGGGCATGCAGGATGCGATTGAAAGATTGCGACCCAGGTAAGTGATACGATGTCATGCAGAGCGTCATACCGCGGCCTTTCATCCAATCGGAGCCGGCGACGAGATGGAACTGCGGAGCTGATTCCCTGTGCGGGGAAAACAGTTGGACGGAAGATCCGGGTCCAGCCCCATCTCGATCATGAGAATCCTGCAGTGTGCAAGAGTTTGTCCCCTGCCCTTGCCGGTATCAGCGATACTGTCTCTGGGGCTCGCCCCGACTTCAGGGAAAAACAGGTTCGCTCCGGCAAGCAGAGTAGCGGTGTTGGGTTCATGCGTGCAGTGAGCCTTGACCGTATCACCCATGACCAGTCTGCTCACGGCGACCATTCGCGCAAGCTCACGTTCGGTGATCATTCCCCGCGATTCGCAGGGAGACCCGGGAAAGTTGATCCTTCGCATCACACCGCTGTAGGTTGCGCCGTTCTCCCGAGCGAGAACCATGAGTCGCGCGATGTCTTCTCTGGTGTGTTCCGGCCCCACTGGTTCCACACAGTTCATCCACAAGAGCCCAACATCTTTGATTACTTTGATGGTCTTCAGCCGTTTTTCCGGTGAAAACGGGGTATCTTTCCCCTCGCCGAGTCGTAACGCATGGTAACACCCCACGAACCCTGCATCGAGGAGACGTTCTCCCTCTGCATGGGTTATGTCTCTCGTGTTTGCAACAAGAGGCGTGGAAACCTCTGCATGGATGTTCCTGCCTATCTCGAGGAAGCGCTCAAAGTCATACATTCCGGTTGTCATGACATTGATCGCATCAGCCTGTACATCCTCTGCCAGGCGTGCCCAGTCCAGTACCATATCTATGTCGAACTCTTCAGCGGAGGTGAATATTCCAGCCTGTTTCGTCAGAGAACAGAAGCTGCAGTTGAATGGACAGGGTTCAACATTGATCCCGATGTGGAAGTGATTCTCACCCTTGCCGTAAAATGTCTCTCTGGAAAGTGCGTCTGCGGTTTCCATGAGGGCGTACACCTCTCTGCTGTTCAGGTCGAGATTCAGGAGCATCATGGCGTCCGAATCACTCAGGTGTTCTCTGTCTCGTGACTTTTTGAGGATATCGTCAATCTTTGGATTCAGCTTCCAGTACATACCATTCTCCTTCACAATGTCGAACCACACACTGGACCATGTGGTGAATCACCAGCCCAGTCGTGCAGAACGTGGAATATCTGTCCAGTATGATTCTATACTATTCTACAATAATGTGGTTCTTTCAAAAGACAAATGCAGTCAGCCAAACGCATACACGTAAAACACAGTGAACCAGCCACACAAAACAGCGATTTCTCCCCACCTGTTGATTCCACCCGGTCTTGACCTTATTTTCAAGAGTATGACTGGATTCATGAAATGGATACACGGGATATGCTGACCCAGACCAGGGAACAATTCAGGATTCCAATTACGCTTTTCAGTGCACGATACTCTAAAAAAAGGAGTGCGGTATGAGATTCACGACTCTTCTTGTCCTCTCGGTAGTGCTGCTTTTTTCCTGTACCGGAACGCGGCCTTCACAGCTCGGTGTCCAGGATGGAATGCTCAGGAAATGCCCGGACAGGCCGAATTGCGTGTCCACCCAGGCTCGCGGCCAGAGGCATTTCATCGAACCGATACGCTATTCCTCACCACAGGAAGAGGCAAAGGAGCGGTTGCTCAAGGCGATCTCATCCATGGCGAGGGCTCACATCGTCACTGATTCCGGAGACTACCTACACGTTGAGTTTACCTCGAAGATCTTCCGGTTTGTCGATGATGTGGAAATTCTGTTTGATGACGAGGAGAAGATCATCCACTTCAGATCTGCCTCCCGGGTGGGCTATTCCGACCTCGGTGTGAACAGAAAGAGGATGGAAGAGATCAGAGTGAGGTTTCACCAGGAGTTATGAAACGCGGGTTCGACCCAGTGGACCGGATCGAGCACACTCTCCTCTTTCCGTGGATCATGACAGGGCAGGGGAATTGATCAGATGCCCCGACGATGGGTCCTCATGATCTTCACGCGATATCCTGAGCCGGGCAAGACAAAGACCAGGCTGATACCCATGATTGGGGAACAGGGTGCAGCCGATCTCCACCGCGAGATGACCCTGCGCGTGCTTGCTATGATGCGGAATCTTGCACTGATGCATGGAATCATGGTCGAGGTTCATTATGACGGCGGCACACGACAGCAGATGAAGAGGGCCTTCGGGCATGATTTTTTGTACATCCGCCAGGCAGCAGGGGATATCGGAAGAAAGATGGAGAATGCGTTTGAACGGGCGTTTTCCTTCGATGTTGATCGGGGAGTGCTTATCGGGACAGACTGCCCTGAAATCAGCGGTGACCTCATCACGCAGGCATTCATGGCCTTGGACAAAACAGATGCCGTATTCGGTCCCGCACACGACGGTGGGTACTATCTCGTGGGGTTGCACCGAAACGAGCCGCAGCTTTTTCGGAATATTCCCTGGGGCACCGCCCAGAGTCTCGACACCACACTCCAGAGAGCCTTCAGAGCAGGAATGCAGACACAGCTCTTGAGAAAACTCACTGATATCGACAGGCCAGAGGATATCCCGATCTGGCAGGATCTCAGGAACAGGGAGCCCCAGGAGGTCATCTCGGTCATCATTCCCACGCTGAACGAGGAGCGCGCCATAGCGCGGACCATACAGAACCTCCGGAAGGGATCGCGTATCGAGATCATTGTCGTCGACGCCGAGAGCAGCGACGGGACACGCTCAGTTGCCCGGGAATCAGGTGCCCGTGTGATCTCTTCAGGGAATGGACGGGCCCTTCAGATGAACCGTGGAGCACAGGAGGCAGCAGGGAACATCCTCCTGTTTCTCCATGCTGATACTCTCCTGCCCCCCGGGTACGACAGGGCAATCCGTGATGCTCTGCGGGGGAATGATTCTCTGGCCGGATCATTCAGGTTCAGGTTCGACGTGTCCTCCGCCAGCCTGAGACTCATCCAGGCAGGGGCGAATCTGCGGACCAGGAAGCTCCGACTCCCCTACGGAGACCAGGGTCTGTTCATGAACAAGGAGTTCTTTCTCCGGATCGGGGGGTATCCCGACATGCCGATCCTGGAGGACGTCGCACTGGTGAAGGAAATCCAGAGGAAAGGGCATCTCATCATTCTGCCGCTGGATGCAGTCACCTCCTCCAGGCGATACGATTCACTCGGGGTGTTCAGGACATGGCTCATCAATTGGATGGTGTATGCCGGGTATTTTGCAGGCATGCCCCTGGAAGAGATTGCACTGCTCTACAAGGCGAGAGCTTCGCTGATGACGTGGTCATGGCGCCTCATGCGTGTTCTCGTGGGGAGACATGTTCCTGAGTCAAGGGTGTCCACGCATGAGTGATTCCAGACGGTTCCTGATCATTTCATGGATTCTGGCGTGCTCTCTCCTGGTACATTCACTGGCCTGGACACAGGAAGGCACCCTGTTCCGGGAAGATTTTTCCGACCTGGACGGGTGGAAAGAGGTCTTTTTCCCCAAGATCCCGACCCACACAACATACTGGGTTCAGAGTGAAGAGGGTGAATCGTTTCTCGTAGCCAAGAGCGATTCCTCGGCATCCCTGCTTGTGTATCGGGACACATTCGACGTGTATGAATTCCCGAGGGTGAGGTGGCGGTGGAAGATAGAGAATGTCTACCAGAAGGGAGATGCAACAAGAAAAGATGGGGACGACTACCCGATCCGCATCTACATCGCCTTCCAGTACGATCCAGCACGCGCCGGTATTTTTCAGAGGGCTCAGTATAACGCGGTCAAGCTCCTCTACGGTGAATATCCACCTGACAGTTCCTTGAACTATGTGTGGTCCAGCTCTGAACATGTGCAGAGGGTCATTCCCAGTCCTTACACGGACAGAAGCAGGATGATTCTCATTGAACAAGGAGATGGGAATGCCGGGAAATGGATCACGGAGGAGGTCAATATCCTCGAGGACTACCAGGAGGCCTTTGGGATGCCGCCACCACACAGAGCAACCATCGGGATTATGAACGATTCAGATGATACTGGCGAGTCGTCGACATCCTACGTGGATTTCATCATGGTTTTCCGGTAACGGACCTCCACGTGGGCGTGTTCTCACGTATACTCGTAGAATCCCTTCCCGGTTTTCCTCCCGAGCCAGCCTGCTTCAACATATTTTCTCAGCACAGGGCAGGGTCTGTATTTCGAGTCGGAAAACCCGGTATAGAGGGTTTCCATGATTGCTAGACAGGTATCGAGCCCGATGAGATCAGCGAGCGCAAGGGGCCCCATGGGGTGGTTCATGCCGAGCTTCATTACGGTGTCAATGTCCTCTCGTGTTCCGACACCGTGATAGAGGCAGTAGACAGCCTCATTGATCATGGGCATGAGGATGCGATTTGCTATGAAACCGGGATAATCATTTGCGCTGGCAGGAGTCTTGCCCAGCTTCACTGCGAGATCCCAGGTGATGGTGAAGGTTTCGTCCGATGTTGCAATGCCCCTGATCACTTCGACGAGCTTCATGACCGGGACAGGGTTCATGAAGTGCATGCCGATGACTTTCTCGGGCCGTGAGGTCTTGGATGCAACCCTCCCGATGGGGATGGAGGAGGTGTTTGTCGCCAGGATCGCATGGGCTGGGCAGATGGAGTCGAGATCCTGGAAAATCCCGAACTTGATGTGCTCCTGTTCGGATGCGGCTTCTACCACGTAATCAGCTCCATCCAGAAGCTTCAGGTCGATGCCGGTACGGATTCTCCCCAGGATTGACTGCTTATCCCCGGCAGTCAGTTTTCCTTTGTCCACAGCCCGCTCGAGCTGTGTGGTGATGGTCTTGATTCCCCTGGCAACAAATGATTCCTCGACATCGGTCATAACCACGTCGAGCCCGTTTGCTGCTGCGACCTGGGCTATACCGCTTCCCATCTGGCCAGCTCCCACTACACCGAAAACCCGTACATCCATGGCACCTCCTCCTTCCTTCGTTCAGGACTCATGAATATCCCGACACATCATACAGTCGTCTGTCCTTGTCGTGTAGAACACAGGGCAGCATATCCCCTGGTGGCAGACACGCTCTCATCAACACGAGGGGAACATCCGCCAAAGACTCGTGGATAAATCATGCTGTCAGAAAAATCAAGGTACAATCATGTCATGCAGCCATACCATCAGCCACTGCAGGCAGCGCCCTTGACAACATTTCATGGGAGACTATGATTGTATCTACGTGACATGAACTGAGCATGGCCTTGTGATGAGCGAAAAAAAATTTCCACATACGACGAAGATTTCAAAGATACTGAACCCCATTTTCCAGGGAAATGTCCCTTCTCCCGGATTATTCCCGGATGTCGTACTGGATTCCCTTGCCGGATTTGCCAGCCTGCGGGCCAGAATTTCCCCGTTGTCCAATATTGAACGGCTCATTGCTGCGCTGCGCCACAAGGAACCGGACAGGGTCCCCTGCTGCCCGCTCGTGATCGGTGGTTCCCGCCGTCTCATCGGCGCATCGTTTCCGGATTTTTCCCTCAAGCCGGATGTCACTGCACACGCGCTGATGACAGGGTTTAATATGATCGGGGGCGAGATTGTCATCCCGATGCTCGATCTCTCTGTCGAGGCGGCAGATTTCGGACAGAAGATGATCTATCCGGACAATTCCACGCCGCACCCAGACTATGACAACCCCCTCATTACGGATCACACCGGGTACAGAAAGCTGAGGAGGATCGACCTGAAAGACGCACAACGCATGCAGTCCATCATAGAGGTGTGCAGAATTGTCACCCGTCAGATGGGGATGCGGGGAGTTGTGACTGGATTCTGTTTCGGGCCTCTTGGCGTGTTGTGCATGATGCGGGGTGCAGAACACCTGTTTCGGGACTGCATACAGTACCCGACAGATGTGATGGCAGCCCTCGACACTATTACCGGCGTCCTCGTGGAATTTGTCCAGGCCCAGTGTGACACCGGGGTGCAGGCAGTCACGCTGGATACGCTGTTTGCCTCATTCAATGGTCTCAGCAAACCCCTCTGGGAGAAGGTGGAGGGGCCCTTCGCCCGCGAACTATCCAAAGCGATCCATGCACGCAGGTGCATCGTGGGGGTGCACAACTGCGGTGATGGATGCTACTTCGATTCACAGATCCGGTTCATGGAACCGGAGATCATGTCCTTTGCCCAGCTCCCGGACGACTGCACCTCTTTGAAAGAACTCAAAAAACGCTATGGAGACCAGGTTGTTCTCATGGGAAACGTGAACACTGCTCTGCTTGCCGGATCAGGACCCCATGAGGTACTCGGGGAGTGCAGACAGATCATCGAAGAGCTTGCGGACGGAGGAGGGTTCATTCTTTCCCCTGGCTGCGAGTATCCCCCCAATGCATCTCTGGAGAATGCCTTCACCATTGTACAGGCTGCACGGCTCTATGGAGACGGTTCACCAGGAGGAACTTATGGACAGTGATAGTGACAGTGCGCATCGTATTCACGAGGCACTGAGACGGCACGATGCTGCAGCAATTGTGGATCTTCTCAACGCATGCAACCCTGAAAGGATTTCATCGGACATCACCGGAAATCTGCTCGAAGCCCTTGAGCAGCAGCGGCTGAACCTCATGAGCAACGCACTTTCCCTGCCGGAGTTTCTCCTCACTATCGATACCGTGAATGCCTGCCTGGAAACGATACGGAATCTGGGGACTGAAGTCTGCACAAAGAATCACGGCATACGGGTCGTGATCGGGGTAGTCCAGGGAGATCCCCATGATCTCGGCAAAAACATCATCACGGGACTGTATCGGGCACACGGTTATGAAGTCCATGATCTTGGCAGGAGTGTTCCTAAAGATGCATTTCTTCACACCCTCATGCAGCATGATGCTCAGATCCTTGCATTATCTGCCATGATGTCTACCACGATGCCGTTCATGAAAGAGATCATCCATGACGTGAGAGTCACCGGGAGGAAGGTGGCCGTGATACTGGGCGGTGCACCCTTGGATGCTGCCACAGCACGTTCCTATGGTGCGGACGGATATGCTCAATCAGCAAGAAGCGCCATAGAGGAGACCGAGGAAGCCTTTTCAAAGGTCTTTGGATAGAGGTCAATGGGGTTCCTTCATCCTGGTTTCAGCGAGGAAATGATCGAGTGCCTGAAAGGACGGGTCAGAACATCCATGGGAATTCCCGGTCCTTTAGCTGTCTCGCATGACCTGGAGGGCATGGTGACCGAGGCTGTTGATACCTTCAATCAGGTTTCCCGGAGCCGAGCCATATACACTACCATGCCAGTGATTTCCAGGACCAGCTCCGAGATTCTCACCAGGACAGGCTCCATCAGCAGCCCGAGGTTCGCTCGGCTTGCTTCTCGGTCAACAGGGGATCTCTCAATTGTCTTCATGGTGGCAACGCTGGGCGAACATGCATCGTCCCTTGCGCAGGAACAGAAGACGCTGTTGTCCTCCCTTGTGTACGACACCATGCTTTCAGAGGCCGTTGAGCTCGCTGCGGACACGATCGAGGATGCTCTGCACAGGGAGATGAGAATGCACGGACTCGAGATGACCTCGCGGTTCAGCCCGGGGTACTGTGATTGGCCTCTCGATGGGCAGAGGGTGATCTTCAAATCTGTCGATGCAGCCACCATCGGGGTTGAACTGAACGAATACTGTGTCATGGTGCCTGAAAAATCACTCTCCTGCATTTTCCTTGCGGGATCAACGATTCCCTGTCCCACTCCGTGTTCCTTCTGCTCAAAAGAGAACTGCCCGTGGAGAAGGGAACTGTTTTCTGAGTCATAGGTCCACGATGCCGAATCTTTTCGAGTCAAACACCAAACAAGAAAAAATTTCTTGCTCGGTGAAAGACGTGTTCTGATCGGGACATACCTGGAAAAACAGCGTGCACCACCGGGACCTGGTGTGATATGTACCCTGAAAGATCTGTTCATCACGCACGAGGTGATTGATGGCAAAGGATATCAATGATGTGACGATACAGTACGAGGAGGACGACGTTGTCAAGGTGGAAGAACTCGACAAGGTGATTCTATCAAAGGGTGCGTGGGCAACGATCCTCTTCCGATACCGTCAGTGGGATGCTGCGAAAAGCGAGTACGGGCCGGACAGGTACTCCATTCGCAGGTATCGCAAGGTGAATGGTGAATACCGGCAGCAGTCGAAGTTCACCATCTCAAGCCAGGACCAGGCAAGGAAACTGATAGACGCTCTTCAAACGTGGGTTGATCTCTGATCCCGTGAAACTTCAAGGCAAAGGGCACAAACCGAATACAGAACTGCTCGAATTGTCTAGAGGGCCTTTGGTATCCGCTCCGGGAGGTAGGATCGAAGTTCCGGACTCGAGTACACCCTCCCGTCATGAGTGATCGCTATCCACTGGATGTTTCTCGCATCAAAGAGGTCCATAAAGGGTTCGATGCCTCTGACGAACAGGGCTGTTGCCCAGGCATCCGCTTCAATGCATGTCTGTGCTATCACGGTCGTACTCATGTACATATCCGCAGGCAGACCGGTGTGGGGATCCAGAATGTGGCTGTAGCGTTTTCCCCCGACCTCGAAATACCGCTCGTAATCACCTGATGTTGCGATTGCACGGTCGGTAACCGGGATGACGGCGAGAATTCCCTGGCCCCGGGGGTTCCTGATCCCGATCTTCCAGGTTCGACCCCCGAAGGTTGCTATGTCACCCCCTGCATTGACGAGACCTGAGTGTATCCCCTGCTCCTGAAGGATGGTCGATGCACGGTCTGCGGCATATCCTTTGACGATGCCGCCAAGATCGATAGTCAGACCGGGAAGGACCGCAACGGTCTGCCCATCGTCGGACATGACGATCCCTTCTTCTCCGGGCAGAGCTTTCCAGTGTGCAAACTCGTCGTCGGTCGGGACACGGTATGGGTGAGTTCCGGTAAATCCCCATGCATCGAGGATAGGGCGCAGGGTAAGGGAGAATGCCCCACCTGATGCGTGGTGCACCTTCAGTGCCAGCTCCATCACATCGAAGAGTTCGGGGTCCTCGATGAAGTGACTGGCATTGAGTTCTGTGACGAGGGAGTCCTGATACCCGAATTTCTGCTCGATCCTCCCGAGTTCTTCAGCAGCCATCCGTATCGCAGACTCAACACTTTTTCGTGAACCCTGGGCCTGGATCTCCACGATAGTATCCATGGCAAAGAACTGCATCGTGTGAGTCCGGGGGGTCTTGATGGTCCAGAGATATGCCCCGATGATAAGGCCAAGTACTGTGATTATGAGGATCGATTTTTTCAAGCAGAGTATGAAAGAGGGGGGCACAGCGCCCCCCAAAACTGTACTACCCCTTGATACTGTAGAGGACCTGGTTCCCTCTGAACAGGGACGATGAGCCGAGTTCCTCCTCGATGCGCATGAGCTGGTTGTACTTGGACAGGCGCTCACCCCTCGAGGTTGAACCGGTTTTGAGCTGGCCTGCGCTGCACGCGACGGAAACGTCTGCGAGCCATGCATCCTCTGTCTCTCCCGAGCGGTGGGAGAAGACCGTGGTGAAATTGGCACGACGGGCCATCTCTATGGTCTGAACGGTCTCGGTGAGGGTTCCGATCTGGTTCACCTTGATGAGGATCGAGTTTGCGGCTGTTTCCCGGATTCCGCGCTCCAGGAATTTCGCATTCGTGACGAACAGGTCGTCGCCGACGATCTGGATCCTGCCTCCAAGGCGCTCCATGAGCTTTTTCCATCCATCCCAGTCGTTCTCATCGAGCCCGTCCTCAATGGACACAATGGGATATTTCGTGATGAGTTCCTCGTAAAAGTCTATCATCTCCTCCGCGGTCCTCTCGGGAACGATCTCGGATGCGAGGATGTACGTGCCATCCTTGTAGAATGAACTTGCCGCGGCATCGATGGCAATGGCGACATCTTCCCCGGGTTTGTAGCCAGCCTTCTCGATTGCCTGAACGATCAGTTCGAAGGGCTCTGAGTTGGATTTCAGATTGGGGGCGAATCCCCCCTCGTCTCCAACCCCGGTGGCATAGTCGTTCTTGATGAGGATGTCCCTGAGGGCATGGAATGTTTCCGCTCCATACCGGAGTGCTTCCCTGAACGTCGGCGCCCCGAGGGGCATGATCATGAATTCCTGGAGATCCACATTGTTGTCAGCGTGCTTGCCGCCGTTTATGATGTTGAACATGGGTACTGGCACTTCCCTGGCGAAGGTTCCTCCGAGGTACCGGTACAGTGGGAGACCAAGAAAGTTTGCTGCAGCACGCGCGACAGCGACCGAAACACCGGTAGTGGCATTCGCCCCGAGTTTTGACTTGTTCTCGGTTTCGTCAAGTTCCAGGAGGAGAGAGTCAATCCCTACCTGATCCAGGGCATCCATACCGGAGAGACTGGGTGCGATCTTCTTGTTCACGTTGTCCACAGCCTTGAGGGTTCCCTTGCCCTTGTATCGTTTCGGGTCACCGTCCCTGAGTTCCACTGCCTCGTTCTGACCAGTAGATGCACCTGAAGGTACGGATGCCCGTCCCATATCACCGGTTGCTAGAAACACGTCGACCTCGACAGTCGGATTTCCCCGTGAATCCAAAATCTCTCTTGCCACAACATCAAGGATTTCACTCATGTCACATACTCCTCCTTCTCTAGTTTTTCGTGACTTGACATGATGATTACAGCCGGATGACCACCGGGGAGATTCCCTGGGAAGAGAGCATTTTTGCTATCCCCTGGGCCTCCTGGAGGGATGGAAACTCTCCGAGACGTACCCTGTAGAATGTTCTCCCCTTCACCACGACCTCTTCAACGCTGGGTGTATACCCACGGGATGAAAGCTGGTTTGCCATGTTCAGGGCATTGTCTCTGTCTGTATATGCACCGAACTGCAGGACATACCCGTAGGTCAATGAACGTGGTGTTTTTAGCACTTCAACCCTGACCTTGGCAAGACCTTCTTCGACCATGCCGAGGTGGCGTGCCGCACCGTAGGACATGTCGATGATCCGGTCGCCAACGTACGGACCGCGGTCGTTTATCGGCACGATGATGGTCCTTCCGTTTGTGAGATTGGTTACACGGACCGTGCTTCCCAGCGGCAGGGTCTTGTGAGCTGCGCTGCAGCCATACATGTTGTATGTTTCACCGGTGGCTGTCGGTTTTCCATGGAAATCCTCACCATACCAGGATGCGGTACCGATCTGTACCCAGGAAGAACCGTGCCGGGGAACATGTGAACATCCGGAGACGAGGATAAAACCTACCAGGATAAGAAATGCCCGATACCTACTCCTGAAGATACTCCTCAATTTCATTCGTCACCCTCTTGAGTGCTCCTTCGTCGATAACACGGTTCTGATCGTCCAGAATTCCCTTCATCTTGAACGTATCAAGGGCACCTTTGTATACGGGCAGACAGAGAGCCTCCGGACGTTTGATTTCACCTTTCTTGAGCATCCGTTGAGCGTAACGGTTGATGATCTTGAGGAGATCTTTATCCTGGGGTTTCTTGACCTTGGTCACGTGACGGGCAACACACAGGTAAGACTCGAGATAATTCTCGATGAGGCCGTCGAAGAATTTCAGCTGGTCCCTGGCGTGTGGATTCACAGTATAGACGCCCTTCGTCACTGTCACGAAACCACTCTCCTTCATGAAATCAAATGCCTTGCCAATGCATTCCATATCAAGAATGAACTCATTTTCCAGGAGGGTGGCGAGGCTTTCTACCTGTGCGTGAAAGTCCTTCTCGACACCGCCGTGTTCCTGCTTGAGCAGGACATTGGCGATCAGGGATGCCGGTACAAAGAAATTCAGGATCGTATTCTTGTAGTATTCCAGATGAATCCTGTTTTCGTTCTGCACGGAGATCAGATCAGGGTCGTCCTCGGTCTCCCCCTCATCGATACTCACGAGCCCCTTGGTCTTGAGGTTTTCAAATGCATCGCGGAAGGCCTCTTCTTCATCAGAGAACGAAAAGGCGAGGTTGTACTCGAAGTGTTTCAAATACTTCAGGAATGTCTCAAAGCCCTTTTTCAGATCCATTTCTTCCAGGGCAGACGTGGAACTGGTGAGCACGCAGGCGAGGAGCGAGAAGGGGGTCGCCACGGTCTGCTGGTAGATCTTTGAGATGATCTCTCGTGCGACGTCGTCAAAGAGAGCCTCGCGCTGCTGATCTTTCATTTTGGAATACGTCTTCCCCTTCATGTACTCATTGAGGGAAATTGGGGGGGCGAACCGGATATATACCTTCCCATACCGGTTCTTCAGGATACTCCCGGCCTTCAGGAGCTGCAGGAATGACTCCTTCTGCTTCGGCTCGCCTTTCATCTCCCTGATGTAGACGTTTTCCTCCACCACCGTATCGTATCCCACATAGACAGGGACAAAGATCACGTCCCTGCTTACCCCCGACTCCCATCCCTGGATGATCATAGAAAGAAGCCCCTTCTTCGGCAGCATCAGCTTTCCCGATCTGCTCCTGGTGCCTTCTATAAAAAATTCCATGGGGATCCTCTCTCCGAGTATCGTTCTCACGTATGCCGCAAATGTCTGCGCATAGATAGGATTGTTTCTGAAGGTCCGTTTCATGAAGAAAGCGCCCCCCCTCCTGAGAATGGAACCCATGGGAAAGAACGCGAGATTTATGCCCGCCGCGATGACCGGCACGCTCATCCAGTTCTGGAAGAGAAAATACGACAGGATCAGATAGTCGATGTGGCTCTTGTGACAGGGAACGTAGACAAGAGAACCTTTCCGGGCCGTTTCTTTGACAGCCTTCAGTCCTTCGGCATTTACGTCTATCCCGTCGTAGATATTGTTGAAGACCCATGTCAGAGACCTGTTCATGAGATTGATGATGGCAGGATTGAGATCTGAGGCAATCTGGTCCAGGTGCTTATAGATAGTTCGTTCGATATCGCCGACACTCTTGCCGTGTTCTATGGAATGCGCCTTGATGAAAGACTGGAGCATCGGGTCTCTCACCGTCTTGTCGATGATAAAGGATCTCTCACGCACCGGCGCTCCGGATATGTTGCTCCCGAGTTCAGCCAGGCGATGCATGAGCTCGTTCCTGATGTCTTGTGCAACCTCTTCGAGGAATTTCGATCCCGCGAGTGCTTTCTGAAGCTCGTCTTTGAGGTTGATGGGCTCTCCGTGCTCGATAAATCCGTTTTCCTGGGCCTGAGCCAGTGTGATCAGCTTCCTGAACCCCTGGATCGTTGCTTGTTCTTCTTTAGACACGTCCTTCACCTTCAGGGGGGCCCTCCGGTAAATAATACGCTGAGGGACGATATACAGCGGCCTGTCCGTTTCCCGCTGGACCTTCAGGAGTTCCAGGATCGGGTCGCGGTACGACGGCCCGGGTTCCTTGTCCAGAAACACCAGTGATGCCGAGGCTGGATCATCCATGAATTGTCGGTAGAACCCTTCGTCGAACGGCGAAGGGTTTCCTGACAGGAGTGTTTTCAGAAAAGAAAGGGTTCGGGATATGGGCTGAAACAGGACAAGAAACTTTCCAAATATCACCCTGGGGAAGGGCAGGCCTTCGTGTTTCAGACGATAATTCAGGAGAAGTGTGTCAATCAGGCTCTCAGAACTCTGGGCAAAGATGAGATGGCCTTCCCGGGAAAGAGCAAGGATGGATTCCCGGTAGAGTTCGGGGATGTTGATGTGTGAGAAGAGACGTTTCAAAAATGGGTGCAGGAGCACGCCGTAGGATCCTTCAAAGGTGAATGGGAATGTGTCGTGGTGTTTTTTCATAGCCGTGTGATTATAGACCAGCAGGGATTCCTTGGGAAGATGGATTATTCAGATGCCCCGGAGAAGTGGTCATTGGGTGTAGTGTGTGGTGATTTTTTCATCGTGCCGATCAGGTGCTCCAAGAGAGCTTTCCTGTCGGCCTTCGTAAGTCCGGGTATCGTGCTGAGATCCTGCTCTGAGAGTGCCGAAAGATCCTCGATGCGGGCAAGGGCCTTGAGAATGACCGCGGTTTTTCTCGGGCCGATTCCAGGGATTTCCTCAAGGATGGAGCCCGAGGCCTTCGAGCGAAGATTTCTGTGATACCTGATGGCGAACCTGTGTGCCTCGTCCCTGATTCTCTGGAGGGTCTTCAGGGCCGCAGATCGTTCAGGCAGAGCAATGGCGTCTTTTCTCCCGGGCAGGAAGAACCGGTCGGGTTTTCTCCCTTTGGCCTTTGCCATGGCAACGACAGGAAGGGGAGGTATCCCAAGTTCGTTGAAGACCTTGATACACATTCCGAGCTGTCCCTTTCCTCCATCGAGAACAAGGAGATCGGGTTTCGCTTCATCGGAATGCAGCCTGCGTTCAATGACCTCCTTCAGCATGGTAAAATCATCGGGGGTGTCTTTCGATCTGATCCTGTAGTGCCGGTAGAGAGTCTTGTCCGGAATGGCATCAATAAAAACAGCCCGGGATGCAGCTGCATAAGATCCCTGGAGATTGGAAACGTCGAAGCACTCCATGCGGTAGGGGATGGACGTGAGGTGGAATGCCCGGGCGATTTCATCAAGGACCGACGTGTCTGTGCCCTGTGCGTGATTCCTGGCATTCTCCTGTGCCATCACGATCCACTGCAGTGATTTTCCCCTGGATCCCTTCCTGATTTTTACACTGGATCCACGCATGTCGCTCAGGATTTCCTCCAGCATGGCACGGGATTCTGGGAGTGTATCACAGTACACAACAGGCGGAATCTCCTGCCTGTTCAGGTAGAACTGGAGGATGCTGTTCGTCATCAGATCTTCCTCGACAACGGTCCTCACGGTGAAATTGTGACTGTCCGCGAGCGTACCGTGGTATACCGACAACACGGAAATCTGCATCATGTCACGGTGTCTGTAGGTACCGAAAACATCGCTGTCGCTGAGGGTATCCCCCACGATTGCCTGGGGCACGAGAGTGTTCCTGATGGCCTCGATCTGGTCGCGGATTTTCGCCGCCTTTTCAAAGTTGAGCAGGTCGGATTCATTCTTCATCCGAACAGCAAGGCTCTTTTGGAGATCGGTGTTCCTTCCTTCGAGGAATGAGATGAGGTCATGGAGAATCTCAGTATATTCTTCCCTGATCTCCTTATACACGCACGGAGCCATACAGAGGCCGATCTGGTGAAACATGCAGGGCCTGCTCCTGTTTTCGAACTCCGTATCCTTGCACCTCCGGATGGGGAAGATCCTGCCGATGGCACTCAGGGTCTTTCGCGTGGCCTGTGCAGAAGAGTATGGGCCGAAATAGCGCGAGCCATCGTGTATGACTTTCCTGGTGATATATATTCCCGGCCACGAATGGGTGAGGGTGATCTTGAATCGGACATAGGTCTTGTCATCCTTGAGATCGATATTGTACCTCGGCTTGTGTGCCTTGATCATCTGGTTCTCGAGGAGCAGGGCCTCTGTTTCGTTCCGTGTAAGGACATAATCGACCTTATCGGTCTGGGAGCAGATATGACCGGTAAAGATTCTGGAGTCCTGGGCGAGATACGAGCGCACCCTGGATCTGATATTTTTCGCCTTCCCGATATAGATGATCTTTCCCGCGGTGTCCCTCAGGATGTACACGCCGGTCGACCTCGGGAGCGATGCGATCGCAGCTCTGTTCAGTGCCATAATCACATGATATCACGTTCTCTCTGACAGGCAAAGCGTACTTGACACTCAATAATGTAAGGTATATAGATGCATGTGATGAATGAGTATTCATTTTTTTTATGGTGCGTACATGATGCTCGTATATGGCTTGGGGAATCCTGGAAGGCGGTATCGGAAAACCCGCCACAACATCGGCTTCATGGTCGTGGATTCCCTGGCTGAGGCGTGGAACATATCACTGAAGCAAACAGAGGCTGACATCATCACAGGTAGAGGATTCGTCGGTAACGTGTCAATCATTCTGGCCAAACCCTGCACATACATGAACCGCAGCGGTCTGCCGTTGAGGAGGTTGGGTTCCAGTGCTGATCAGCTCCTCGTGATCCATGATGACATGGACATAGAACTTGGCAAGATCCGCGTCAAGGCGGGAGGGGGATCCGGCGGACACAAAGGGATCGAATCCATTATTGAACAGATCGGGAGTGATGCCTTTCTTCGTATTCGATGCGGAATAGGCAGGCCAGCAAGTTGTTGCGACCCAAGTGAATATGTGCTAGGGCAATTCAGCAATGAAGAACAGGACCTGGTGGCATCTGAGATTGAAAAAGCAACCGATGCGGCATTCCTGTGTATCCGTGGAGAGTTCATCAAGGCAATGAACGCCTACAACAGGCGGGAGAGAGATATCTCAACTACGTGAAGGGAGGTTACTTGTCTATGGAACAGTGGGCACAATGGGCATGGGTATTCGGAATCGCAGGGCTGATCATAGCTCTGCTGATGTATGCGTCCCTGAAGAAAAAGGATGCAGGCAGCGAACAGATGCAGGAACTCGCAAGGATGATTCATGAGGGCGCGATGGCTTTTCTTAAGAAAGAATACGTCTTCCTCGCGGTATTCGTGATTGTTGTTGCGATACTGCTTGCGTTGGGCATTAATCTGCAGAGCTCAATCGCATATATCTTCGGAGCAATCTGTTCGGTCCTGGCAGGATATATCGGGATGTCATCTGCCACAGCGGCCAACGTCCGTACCAGCCAGGCCGCAGCGACAAAAGGAATGGAAGCCGCTCTGAATGTCTCCTATTTCGGCGGTGGTGCCGTTATGGGGATCTCGGTTGCCTCCCTTGGTCTGATCGGTGTGGGAATCTTCTTCATGATCTGGCATTCCCCGGAGACCGCACAGTATCTCAACGGGTTTGGTATGGGGGCCTCATCGGTTGCGCTCTTTGCTCGTGTTGGTGGAGGAATTTACACCAAGAGCGCCGATGTCGGTGCTGACCTCGTGGGCAAGGTCGAAGCCGGAATACCTGAGGACGATCCGAGAAACCCCGGTGTCATCGCAGACAACGTGGGGGACAATGTGGGGGATATTGCCGGCATGGGTGCGGACCTGTTCGAATCCTTCGTGAACTCGATCATCGCCTCTATTGCAATCGCATCCACGAGTTCGGTCGCCCTGTTCGCAGGCGTGACAGACGAGATGAGGTTCGCGTACATGTCCCTGCCGCTCCTGCTCGTCATGTTCGGCTTCCTGGCCTCCCTGGTAGGCGTGTGGTCCGTGAAGGTGCTCGCGAAACTCGGGCCCCAGAGAGCGCTTCGGTACTCGACGTTCATCGCAGGCATCCTGTTCATCATCTTCAGCTACATTATCGTGAGAAGCCTGGGGATCGAGACCGGTACCTTCTATTCAGTCCTCTTTGGCCTGCTTGCCGGCGTTCTCATCGGTTTGACCGCTGAATACTACTGCTCGGGCAAACCCATCAGGAAGATTGCCGAGGCATCCCAGACCGGCCCCGCGACCAACGTAATCACCGGCCTCGCAGTGGGTATGGAATCCACAGCACTGCCGATGTTCATCATCGTCGTTGCCATCGGCATAGCCGCATACTTCTCCGGCCTGTTCGGGATCGCGCTTGCCGGTGTCGGCATGCTCGCAACGATCGGCGCCACCATGGCGGTGGATGCATACGGCCCGGTGGCTGACAATGCAGGTGGCATTACCGAAATGTCAGGTCTTGGCCCGGAAGTCAGGAAGATCACGGATACCCTCGATGCCCTTGGAAACACCACTGCGGCCATTGGAAAAGGGTTTGCTATCGGTTCTGCTGCCTTGACCGCCCTGGCGCTCTTTGCTGCCTACGGAAAGACTGCCGGTCTTGATACGATCAACATGGTGAATCCACGGACAGTCATGGGCCTGTTCATCGGCGGCATCGTGCCGTTTTTGGTGGCGGCGCTCACCATGACCTCTGTAGGCCGTGCTGCCTTCAAGATGGTTGAAGAGATCAGGCGCCAGTTCAAGGAGATCCCGGGCCTCATGGAAGGAACAGGAAAGCCTGATCCTGCACGGTGCGTGTCCATCGCTTCAGCTGCGGCCCTGAAAGAGATGATTCTTCCGGGTATGCTGGCGGTTCTCTCCCCGATCATCGTCGGGTTCGTGTTCGGGAAGGAAGCCCTGGGCGGCATGCTTGCAGGCGCTACGCTGACCGGTGCCATGCTGGCACTGTTCATGGCGAATGCAGGCGGTGCATGGGACAATGCCAAGAAGTTCATAGAAGAAGGCCACTTCGGCGGCAAACACAGTCAGCCACATGCCGCAGCAGTCATCGGTGACACAATCGGCGATCCGTTCAAGGATACATCGGGGCCGGCCATGAACATCCTCATCAAGCTCATGAGTGTAATCTCGCTGGTTATTGCCCCGCTGCTTATCTAACCATCTGGAAAGAAAGCCGGGGAACAGGGTGGGTCCCTGTTCCCCGGCTTTTTCTGTTTTATCTCAGCTACACTCTAGAAGACAACGCCTGAGTGGTCTCTTCTGACTGGAACGGATTCCTCACTATCGGTTTTCGTGCGGGTCTTTTTCGGGGCTTCTATGATCTTGATCTGCACCTCAGGGTCAGCACCGTACTCATCGATGACGCTCTGGAGACTCTTCTTCATGCACTGAGCAAATTCCGGCAAGTTCTTTCGCCATGCTTCTATTCTGGAATCGAACATATCCCTGTTGAGGAGATACTCGATTCGATCGATCCCTTCCCCATATGAGCGCTTTCTCGAGTACATGTCGTCTATCTTGTGCCGGTAGCGCTGCTTCCACAGAGGATTGACATACTCTGCAGTCTGGCGGGCATACTGGTCGATATGCGCCATGACTTCAGGATTCTCGATAAGATTTTCAGCCCCGAGGTCCGTGGGGCGAGCATTGAACAATCTGCATGCATTTCTCCAGATTCCGGGATTGTCGATGATCATGCAGGGCCTGAGCAGGTTGTCCGTGTGGGGCTGGTTCATGCGGATGTAGGTAAAGAATGGTGACTGCAGGGCATCGAGGAGGTGACAGTTATTGATATTGTGTGTTGCGTAATGGGCAAAAATACACGGTTCGATATCACCTTTATTCGTGATGTGCAGGTACCGCCTGCCTCCTGCGATGCACCCATGAACTGATGGGGCATCTGCCCAGAAATCCATGAGGTACAGGGGTTCCTGTTCCCGGTACTCCTTGATGAATTCTCCGAATGTGACCCGCTGCATGGGTGTGGGCATGAGGCTCATGTCAGGGTTCGGTCCAACAGGCATGAAGAGGAAATTCCAGCCGAACACCACACCCTGATCCTCCCAGAATTTCAGAAAATCCCGTGACATGAAGGTCGTGTAGTTCACCGAGGTGAGCACCAGTGAGATGCCGTACATCAGGTTTCGTTCGCGCATTTTTTTCACTGATTCGAGAACCCGGTCATACACGCCTGCGCCCCTCATGTCGTCGGTCTCTTCCCGAGTACCATTGACGCTGAAGGCAACGACCACATTCTTGAGGTCGCGAATTTTTTCTGCGATCTCGTCGGTAATCAACGTTCCATTGGTAAACAGCTGGAAGAGACAATCCGAGTGTTTTGTCGCCATCTCGGAAATGGAATCGAACACGAGGAACGGCTCTCCCCCCAGGATTGTGTAAAAGTAGATGCCGAGTTCCTTGCCTTCGGATATGATCTTGTCGAAGACCTCGATGGGCATATCTTCATGCTTTTTGGGGTAGCTCGATGCGTAGCACCCTCTACAGTTCAGGTTGCACCTCATGGTGGGGCTCAGAAGTATGGTGTAGGGAGGGCAGAGACCGTATTTCTCTCCCATTGCCTTGGCCCGCTCCATCCACATGAGTGAGCAATTCCCGAAAAAGTTCTTCACGAACGTCCTCACCTGTCCGGGGTTCCTGGACATGAGCGTGGTGAACCACTTCCGTGTCCCTGGATGGGTCGTCGCCCATTCCATGACCGCCTTGAACTGTCCTTGTCCGCCGCCAAACATCGAGTCGAGAGAGATCAGCCGCTTCATCATGCTATCGAAGTTTTTCTCGGGATCTTTCTGGAGGTATTTGGTAATGTAATCAGCTATGCCAACGACTGCCGCCTGCTTGGATTTGAATTTCAGTGTGTCAACGATATTCATGGCCGGCACTCCTTACACTGAATGATAATACGGCTGTTTGGAAAATCAACGGGAATAATGAGTATATTACTCTATACACCTTTTTTCCCAAACATTCAACTCTCTAACATCCTTGATAATTATCACATGCCCGACAGGGTTTCATATACGACCGCATGATGAGAACGAATCATGCAAGTTGAGCAGAGACGAATACCGGTTCATCGAGAGGCTCCTGTTATAAAGCCTTCATCTGGTGAGACGATTGTGGTATAGCTTCTCAATCATGCTGGAGAAGATCCCGTTCCTTCACAGACAGAGAATGTACAACATTATCATCGAGGATGACATCAGCTTTGCAGCGTTACACCATATCATCGATTCCCTCATCGATCAGGGGGCTTTTCTCGGGGGAGAACCCTCTGCCGAACTCTTTTCCGTCACGTTCGGGAAAACATGCTACACCATCGGTGTAGACGGCATTGACATCGTTGTCGCCGTCAGGTAGCGGTCTGTTCCATGGTCGGGGTGCACCTGTGTCAGCCTCATGAACACGCATCATGTGCAGCGTGCTGCGGCATCTATAACTATGTTGAGAACACGAGATCTTCCCTGGTGCAGCGTTTTCGCTACAGGACCAGGCTGTTTTCCATGGTGCGTCAGGGCAGGATATCGGTGCACGAATACAAGGACATCATACGGCACAGAGAAGACTCCAAGAGGATCTATTCGACCATTTACACCTGTGAGTTTGTAGGATTTCTGGATACACGTGAACACCGTGTCGGCTGCCTGCTTCATCCCATGGGCAACAGGGGGGAGGATCTGCGAGACAACAGTTTCTACGGCAGGGACCTCTGCGAGGGGCATTTCTGCCCGAGCTATCAGAAACTCGACAGGAACGAGGCTGAGATAGTGCTTGAGACGATCCACGACTGGTATCTCTATGGAATCGTCATCACCGACATAGACTTTATCAAGACATTTTTCAGAATCGTTCAGGACAGGCTCGGTGAGCACGTCAAGGCTGATCGTGTCAGCTCTTCCGAGAGAACCGTGCACGCGGTGCAGACGTTTTTTTTGACGAAACTCGTGTGGCCGTTTCGAGACACCATGCGTCCACGATTCGGAAAGTACTATTTCATTGGCGAGGAATACGATATTGATGCCATAGATTATCAGGCTCTCGGTATGGAGACGTCCCCGTATGACAAGATTTTCCTGAGCCTGTCCTCATCGTTTCGCTCGAGGGAAGAGCTCACGAGGGCTGAAGCGTATGTGAGTGAGATCGTGGAGGAGTTTTGCGATGGATACGAAAGGCTTGGTTGAACGAGTCATTGATCTGGCACTCGAGGAGGACGGACATGACGCCACCTCGTGGGCTGTATTTTCCGGTCATGATGCCATGAACGGGGTTTTCACGGCCAAGGAACAGGGGTGTATTGCCGGTCTTGATATCGCTGCACAGGTGTTCAGCCGTGTGGATTCTTCCATCAGGTTCGAATTCCTGGTTGCAGATGGCGATTTCGTGAATTCCGGAACCGGGATCGGTCTTGTCAGGGGACCTACCCGTGGCATTCTCAAGGCAGAACGGGTTGCATTGAACTTTCTCCAGCGGATGTCCGGCATCGCCACACGGACAGCACAGTACGTCGAGGCTGTCAAAGGAACAAGGGCGATAATTCTGGATACCAGGAAGACGTCCCCGGGACTCCGCCTCCTTGACAAGATGGCAGTTCGCATTGGGGGGGGGAGAAATCACCGGATGGGGCTGTGGGATATGGCACTCATCAAGGACAACCACATAGATGCCGCGGGATCCATTACCAGAGCAGTACAGAGGGTCCGCGAGGTGTACCCGCGCATCCCCATCGAAGTCGAAGCGAGGACTCTGGATGATGTCAGGAAGGTGCTCGAGCTCAATCCGGATAGGATCATGCTCGATAATTTCACGCTCGCTGACATGAAGAGGGCCGTAACCCTAGTCGACTCCAGGGTTCCTCTCGAGGCATCCGGAGGCATCACCCTCGAGACGGTTCGCGATGTCGCCCTCACCGGTGTCGATTTCATCTCTGTGGGGGAGTTAACCCATTCGGTGAAAGCCCTTGATATCTCTCTCACCACACGGAATGCATCATGACACGCGATGAGGCACAGGATCTCATTGTCCAGAGGAAACAGGATCTCGGAGAGAAGCTCATCATCCTGGGACACCACTACCAGACAGACGACATCATCAGCTTTTCCGATTTCGTGGGTGATTCCCTTGAGTTGGCCAGAAAGGCGGCCCAGGTGAAAGAGGCGGAGATCATCGTTTTCTGCGGTGTGTACTTCATGGCTGAGACAGCCTCTATCGTGGCTCCTGACAAGGATGTCTACATCCCTGAAAAACGTGCAGGGTGCCCATTGGCGGATATGGCCGATGTTGAACGGGTCGAAGAGGCCTGGTCAGCGATCTCACGGATTTCGGACTCGATAGTGCCTGTAACGTACGTGAATTCCTCAGCGGAGATAAAGGCCTTTTGTGGAAAACATTCCGGCACTGTGTGCACGTCCGGAAACGCAGCACGGATTTTCGAATGGGCCTTTTCCCGTGCCAGGACCATCTTCTTCATGCCGGACAAGAACCTGGGCATGAACACGGCACGGGAACTTGAAATTTCCCCCAGCAAAGTCGTTCTCTGGGATCCGGATGCTCGTCATGGGGGTCTCAGTGATGGAGCAATCAGGAATGCACGTGTGATCCTTTGGAAAGGGTGGTGTCCAGTTCACTGGCCGGAGTTCTCCGTCTCCGATGTGAGGAAGATGCGGGCAGAACACCCGGGGATCAAGATTATTGTTCACCCGGAATCCGATCCAGAAACAGTCGATATGAGCGACAGGTCAGGATCCACAGCCCAGATTCTCAGCTATATCCGCTCCCTTCAGCCCGGTGAGAAGGTCGCCGTAGGAACAGAGTGCCACATGGTGGAACGGGCAGCCAAAGACTATCAGTCTGTTCTTGATATCATGGCGCTGAAACAGATATACTGCGACGATATGGGGAAGATCACGCTCGAGAAGCTCGCCGATACCCTGATGAACCTGGATACGGATGAACACAGGGTCAGGGTTTCTGAACCGATAGCCTCGAATGCGAGAAAAGCTCTTGAGATCATGTTGAAGGTATCTGAATGAACGCGTTGCAGAAAGAGACGGAGTGCCTGATTATCGGGACGGGGATCGCAGGCGCCACCTGTGCCCTTATCGCAGCGCAGGCAGGCATCAAGGTATGCCTGCTGACCAAGAGATCTGATCCATCCATCACGAATACAAACCAGGCTCAAGGGGGGATCGTCTACAGGGGCAACAATGATTCAGCTGAACTCCTGATGTCTGATATACTGAGGGCGGGAAGGAATATCAACTCTCTCGATGCTGTTGAATTTGTTTCGAGAAAAGGCCCTGATGTGGTCAAGGAAGTGCTTATCGATGAACTGAATGTACATTTCACCCACCTCACCGGTCCGGAAGATGAAAGTTTCGA
>JBNGDS010000032.1:24006-31168 GCA_049975365.1 Desulfomonilia bacterium
ATCCTCTATTCTGCAGATCATACCGGCACGGAAATCGAACAGGCACTCATCGAGAAGTTGAAGACCCTGGAGAATGTTGAAATCATTACCAATGCCACGGCAATCGATCTCATAACGCTCCAGCACCATTCATCTGACATTCAGGCGCGATACCTGCTCGAAGACAGGTGTCTGGGTGCGTACGTGTTTTTAGACACAACAAAGGAAGTCATGACCATCCTTGCACAGTACACGGTGCTTGCAACAGGGGGGCTCGGAGACATTTTTCTCCACACCACGAATGAAAAGGGAACCGTGGGCGATGGGATCGTCATGGCAAAGCGTGCGAATGCCCGGGTGATCAATATGGAATTCATGCAATTCCACCCAACAACGCTGTATATTCCCGGCGGCCGCAGGTTTCTGATCTCCGAGGCGATCCGGGGAGAAGGGGCCCGTCTCATGAATCTCAGGGGAGAGTACTTCATGGAGACGTATAATCCTGAACTCAAGGATCTTGCGCCGAGGGATGAGGTGGCAGTGGCGATATGGGTAGAGATGATAGAAAACAAGGAAGACCATGTACTTCTTGATGCGGCAACATATGTTCAGGAGAACATACCGGAGAGGTTTCCGAGCATATACAGCACGTGCAATGAAGCGGGGATCGATATCACGAAAGATCCGATACCAGTTGTTCCGGCTGCCCACTACTTCTGTGGTGGAGTCCATGTTGATACGAAGGGGAGGAGCACGCTGAACGGACTGTATGCAGTAGGTGAGGTTTCCTGTACCGGTCTCCATGGTGCGAACAGACTTGCATCGACATCACTGCTGGAAGGCCTCACCTGGGGCTACTATGCCGCACGGGACATCGCATCCAGGATCTCTTCAGGAGAGACACTGAGATCTCACATGCTCCATTCAGTACGAGACTGGATCCCAACGGGCAATGTCGAAAATGAAGACCCTGCACTCATCGCGCAGGACTGGATGTCCATCAAGCACACCATGTGGAATTATGTAGGAATACTGCGGACACGACCACGGCTCAAACGGGCCATAGAAGACATGCGGCACATGTATATGAGGATAGAGGAATTCTACCGCGAGACACCTGTTTCCGGGGATATCATCAACCTGTTTCACGGCACTCAGTCCGCAATCATGGTTGCGGAATCAGCCCTGAGAAACCGCACCTCCATCGGCTGCCACCTCCTGGCCTCCGCGAAGGGCTCTGAAAAACAGTTTCCTGCAATGCGGCGCAACTATATCCTCTGATGTCCTGAAACGACCCCAGTTCCTCTGGAGGGCTGTTCAGTATTCTGCATGTCCTTTCCTCCGGAAGTGGTGTTTCAGCCCACTGAGGATATGAACACCCCTGGACATCTCGTCGAACACGGGAATCCCCATTTCTTCCAGGCTTGCTCTGAAAGAAAGGAGATTCTCCCCGACACCGGTGAGCCATGCAATCACAGGCTTTCCGAGTTCATCTTTCAGTGTGCTCAGCGAGGCGAACAGGGGGCTTTCCATCCAGCTGGTAAAGATGTGGATGATCAGTGAATCCACATCAGGGTCCCGCATGATGGCTTCTGCAACGGCATCGTAGACCGTATTGATGCCATTCGCTTCAATGGCAGGCCAGATGTCTGCAGGATTCGAAGGATCCATCCAGGGCGGATAGACACGTTTCATGGCATTCAGGGTGTTCCCAGAAAACCTGGCGAGCCTGAGGCCTAGTTCATGAAGGGTGTCAGCAGTGAGGATACCGCCAGCCCCGGAAAAGGTTATGATCGCGGTGCCTCCATCGTGGGAAAAACTCCGGATCTTCGAAAACCCCCTGAGGAAATCCATGAATTCGTTCACGTCGAATACTTCGATAACCCCGGCCTGCCTCAAGGATCCTCTCAGGATCGTGTGATTGCCCGCCATACTTGCCGTGTGGCTCAGTGCAGCCCGTGCACCTTCCGGACTTCGACCACCTTTCAGAAGGATGATGGGCTTTGTCGTGGAGGATGCAAGTTCAAGAAAACGGCGACCGTCAATGATGGATTCAACGTAGAGGCCAATCACCTCGGTCTGTTCGTCGGAGATCAGGTATTCCAGCAGCTCTGTTTCGTTGACATCACACTTGTTTCCAATGGAGCACAGTTTATTGATTCCCAACCCTCCACGATCGAGAATCATCATGAGGAATCCTGCCGAGAGCATACCACTCTGGACGATCATGGATACATTCCCTGCCTTCAGGAGGGTTTTCCAGGCATCTGTATACATGAACGAAAATACATGCCGTTTTCGGGCGTCGATCAGGCCCATGCAGTTCGGCCCCCACAATCTGATACCAAGGTTCCTTGCCAGATGGAGGCCCTCTTCCTGGAGACGTCGTCCCGCATCTCCCACTTCTGAAAATCCTGCCGATTCGATGATGATCCCCTTGACGTGTTTCTGGGAACAGGCAGTGATAGTCTCCGGAAGAAACTCCGCTGGAATGAAATAGACCGCGATATCAAAGGACCGGGGGATCGATGCAATGTCAGGGTAGCATTTCAGCCCCTGGATGGATTGATACTTGGGATTGACAGGGAAGATCTCACCTCCATACCCACTAATGATATTGTTCAGGAGGTGATAACCACCTTTGAGCGGATTTCCCGTAGCACCAATGACTGCGATCCCGTCGGGATTGAAAAAAAAGTCCATCATCAATACATTTTCCCTTCATAGTTCATTTCATGAATTCAGCATCCTCTCTGCATAGAGGATTCCCCACATCCTGTCAATTATGGTGAGACAACCACACCTATGGCCCCCGGACCATGAATGACCTCTGGGCCTTTCACCAATGTTTCCTGTTCATTACACAAAGAGCTTTTGTATTGCTTGAATTTCCATGATCTCTTCTCCATGACTTCCATGGCATGGCATTCGCATATGAACAGTACAAAAAGGATTCGGAAACCTGTACGATCTGGGAAAGGCACAAATGAGCACTCAGAAGAACGATGTCACTGCGTGCAGCATCTGCGGAGAAGCACATGTCACCGCTACATGTGATACGTGCGGAAGGCCGTTGTGCAAGAAGTGCAGGACAATGGAGATCAGGAAGTCTGCGGGAGAGGAGATCATAATACGCTCATTCTGTCCACTGTGCAGGCTAGTCACGGAGGCGAATCCAGAAAACGAGGGATGGAAAGCGTTCGGGTTGGAAGAAATCACCGATATGGTCAACCATGGAACGGAGAAGGTCAACAGGTTCAGGATAAAGCTGAAGATCTCTTGAGGTCAGCTGCTGCTGTTCTATGGTCATGTACCCCCAACATACCGAAGAAGTTATGGCAGGAGCACCATAATCAAGACACGAAGAAAAAATAATCAAGGAAATTTGATGAGTTAAAAATCATTCCACCTGGCATATCTTTCGCATATTTTTCAGCGGCAAAAGGGAGAACAGGTCACAGGTGCTGAACACACTGTTTGCCGAAGGGTTCGTGGAACGACAGAAGAATCCAACGTGAACGTAGTTGGGCAGTGGTAGACGTCAGGCTGTGTACGCAATACTCCGAACAAGCTCTTAACTGAAACCTCCTTTTTGATGCCAGAAGATGGGACATTCCATTCCGCTATCGTCCCCACACCTAATTCTTCTGGCATTTTTTTTGCCGTGAACATGGGAACCCCATGATATTCAAGGAATGCAGGACAACAAGGGACAGTATCTCAATACCCTCTTGCTCATGCACGGCATGGGGCAAAATTCCTTGACAATTTCCCGCAGTTTCATTAATAGCTCATAATCCTTAGGAAGAAACAATGGGTAGAGGTGCAGCATGTATGCAGTGATCAAGACGGGTGGCAAGCAGTATAAAGTTGAAGAAGGCGATATTATACGGGTTGAAAAGCTTACAGCCCTCAAGGGTGATACAGTCACCTTCGAAGATATCCTCTTTGTCGGCGGCGATGAACACACCCTCGGAACCCCGAAGGTCGAGGGAGCACACGTGAACGCTCAGGTGATCAGGCAGATGAGAGACAAGAAGATCATCGTGTTCAAAATGAAACGCAGGAAGCGCTACAGAAGGAAACAAGGGCACAGACAGGACCTCACCGAGATCCGTATAACAAAGATTGAGACCGGCAAGGGGGAATAGACCATGGCACATAAAAAATCTGGTGGTACCTCGAGAAACGGAAGAGATTCCGCTGGAAAACGCCTGGGCGTGAAACGCTTTGACGGACAGTGGGTCAAGGCAGGAAATATTCTTGTGCGGCAGAGAGGAACGAAAATACACCCTGGGGAAAATGTCGGATGCGGAAGGGATTACACCCTGTTTGCCCTCACTGATGGGGTAGTGCGGTACGAGACCCTGTACAATAACAAGAAGAAGGTGCACATCGTCTCCAGCGCCTCCTAATCCATGGACTTTATCGATGAGTCCAAGATATTCCTGAAAGCCGGAGACGGTGGGAACGGATGCTGTTCCTTCAGGAGAGAGAAGTTTGTTCCCAAGGGAGGGCCTGATGGAGGCGACGGTGGAGACGGGGGCAATATCCTCCTGAGGGCTAGTCCCCACGTTCATACACTCCTCGACCAGAGATACCATCCTCACTACAAAGCAAAGAGAGGTCAGCACGGGAAAGGCAAGAACTGCACCGGAAAATCAGGTGATGACCTCATAATAGATGTGCCAGTAGGAACCCAGGTCTGGGACGTTCAGCGATCAGAAATCGTTGCGGATCTCATTGAATCCGGTCAGACTGTTGTCCTTGCCCGTGGTGGAAAAGGAGGCAGAGGAAATGCACGGTTTGCAACCCCCACCCGGAGAACTCCACGTTTTTGCGAACCAGGAAGCATAGGTGAGGAGAAAACCTATATCCTGGAACTGAAACTCCTGGCCGATGTAGGTCTTGTAGGATTTCCAAATGCCGGGAAATCGACATTCATATCCCGCGTTTCCAGTGCGAGGCCCAAGATTGCAGACTATCCTTTCACCACTCTTGTCCCAAATTTGGGCATGGTGCGGTGGAAAGGATCTGATTTTGTGGTGGCAGATATCCCTGGCATTCTCGAGGGCGCACACACCGGGGTCGGCCTTGGGTTGAAATTTCTCCGTCACATAGAGAGGACGAGGATCATTGTCTATGTGATTGACTTGTCAGAACTCCACGCACGGACACCCTCCGAAGAATTCTCGATTCTCAACAATGAGCTCGGCTCATACTCACAGGATCTCCTGGGGAGAAAACAGATCGTAGTATTCAACAAGTGCGATATTTACGGAGCCGAACAGAGAGCAAAAGAAGCTGTTGCCTTTCTCTCGTCCAGGGGGTATCCTTGCTTCATGGCTTCGGGCCTGACTGGATACGGAATCGATGCCATACTTGACGAGGTAGTGAAGGAACTCAATGAAAGCTAATCCCAGGTCATTTCTCAAAAAGCATAAACGGGTGCTCGTCAAGATCGGCTCCCGTGTCCTCAATACGGGTTGTGGCCTCAATAACCGTGTAATCGAGAGGCTTTGTGACGACCTTTCACTCCTGAGAGACCAGGGAAAGGAGTTTGCCATCGTATCGTCGGGTGCCATTGCAGAAGGCACAGCGATCATGAAGATTTCAGATAAGAAGTCCGCCTTGTCCAAGAAACAGGCACTTGCAGCTATCGGACAGGGAAGCCTGATCAGGGCTTACAACGATGCGTTCAGAAGATATGGGTACACCACAGCCCAGATCCTCATAACCAGGGAGGACCTGGACAACAGGAGGAGATACCTCAATATTCGGAACACCTTCACCTCGCTGTTCGAACTCGAGGCCATCCCCATCATCAATGAAAACGACACGGTTTCGGTGGATGAAATTCAATTCACGGACAACGACATGCTTGCAGCCATGATCATTCCCCTGGTGGAGGCACAGCTCCTGGTCATTCTCACAGACATAGAAGGGGTCTATGACAAGGATCCCCGCTCAAACCCGGATTCACAGATCATTCCAGTGATCCAGGATCTCAAACCGAGAGATCTCAAGATCTACAGTGAAGACAGTAACACCATGGGCAGGGGTGGCATTCGTTCGAAGCTTCAGGCTGCCTACCGTGCTTCGCTCCTCGGTGTTCCTACGGTAATCGCCTCCGCATACACACCCCAGGTTGTCAGCGCCATCCTTGATGGAGGAGATATCGGTACGCTGGTACAGTCGAGGGAGAAAGCAGCGCTGAAGCAAAAAGATCACTGGCTCAGCTTTGTCTCACGGCCCAAGGGGAGTGTAGTTGTTGACCAGGGTGCCGCTACCATGGTTCTCAACAAGGGGAAGAGCCTGCTGCCGTGCGGGGTGATATCTGTACAGGGGAATTTCCGGGCAGGGGATCCCATCGAGATCATTCAGGAGAGGGGAGGCAGTATTGCTGTCGGTCTCTCGAACTTCACGTCAGAGGAAATCAACAAGATAAAAGGTGCCAGTACCAGAGAACTGAATTCCATTCTCGCCTACGACTGTGAAGAGGAAGTGGTGCACCGGAACAACCTGATCCTCAGAAAGGAGATGTGAGCGTGAGCGTCTCGGATGTGCGGGAGATTGCCCTGAAGGCAAAAAAGGCATCGAGGGCCATCATGAACCTCCCGAGCCAGGTCAAGGCTCGGGTCCTGCAGGACATGGCAGACTCCCTGAGAGAGCATGCAGCCTTTCTGAAACAGGAAAATCAGAAGGATCTTGAGAATGCGCAGTCAAACACCCTCACCCAGGCTATGATCGATAGGCTCACCTTGAGCGATGCGGTGATCGAGGGCATGGCCGTCGCCCTTGAAGAAATCGCGAGCCTTCCAGATCCGGTGGGAAAAATCGCCGGAATGACCAGGAGGCCAAACGGTCTGGTGGTAGGGAAGATGAGGATCCCGATCGGGGTTGTTGGAATCATCTACGAGTCGAGACCGAATGTCACGGCCGACGCTGCAGGGCTCTGCCTGAAGTCAGGGAACGCAGTGATCCTCAGGGGAGGAACAGAAGCGTTTCATTCGAACCATGCCATCACTGGTATTCTCAGGGGAGCCCTTGAACAATCGAAAATTGATCCGAACGCTGTCAGTCTCATCCCGGTTACCGACAGAAACGCTGTTCTCGAGATGCTCACCCTTGAAGACTGCATTGACCTCATCATTCCCAGGGGCGGAGAGGGACTGATCCGGAC
>JBNGDS010000032.1:31178-34897 GCA_049975365.1 Desulfomonilia bacterium
ATTACAAAGGTGTCTGCCACATCTTTGTGGACAGGGACGCGGATCTCGAGAAGGCATACACGATATGCTTGAACGCGAAGGTGCAGAGGCCGGGAGTCTGCAACGCCATGGAGACGCTCCTCATCGATGCCCCTGTTGCGCAGTCTTTTCTCCCGAACATGACGAGAATGTTCAGGGATAGCGGGGTCGAGCTGAGGGGCTGCCCCCAGTGCAGGGCGATCGTCCCGGATATGAAGGAGGCTCATGAGGAAGACTGGTACGAGGAATTTCTCGATCTGATTCTTGCGGTGAAGATCACTGACGACATGCCCAGTGCCATCGATCATATCGAGAAATACGGGTCAAACCATACCGAGGCCATCATCACTGAAAACTATTCTCGGGCCATGGAATTTCTCCGCCAGGTCGATTCTTCGACGGTGCTCGTCAATGCAAGCACCAGATTTTCTGATGGCGGGGAGTTCGGTCTCGGCGCCGAAGTTGGGATCAGTACGTCGAAACTCCATGCATACGGGCCCATGGGGATCGAAGATCTCACCATAGGCAAGTTTATCTGTTTCGGGGATGGCCAGATCAGGAAATGAGGCTGGGACTTTTTGGAGGAACCTTCAACCCACTTCACATCGGTCATCTCAGGGTGGCCGAGGAAGTGAGGGAAAAAGCCAGGCTCGATACTGTCATTTTCATCCCCTCCTACA
This sequence comes from Desulfomonilia bacterium, assembly GCA_049975365.1. Taxonomy (GTDB): domain Bacteria; phylum Desulfobacterota; class Desulfomonilia; order UBA1062; family UBA1062; genus DSBG01. The sequence goes on from JBNGDS010000032.1 coordinate 31,877, forward strand.
TTCCCCCGCACAAGGAACTCGATTTTCACGTGCCGGGACAGACGAGACTCGAAATCATACGCCGATCGATACGGACAAACCCCTTCTTCGAGGTGTCATCGTTTGAAGTTGATCGGGATGAACCCTCATACTCTGTACGTACAATCGAACATTTCCGTTCGAAAACAATGACCACTCCGTACTTTATCATCGGACAGGACGCCTTCAACGAGATATCTTCGTGGTATGAGGCCCACAGGCTCTTCTCGCTTACTCACTTCATCGTCATGTCACGACCGGGAGAGGAGAAACTCCCATTGGAGCAGGTGCTGGGCAGAGAATCTTCTCTCTATCATCCCACTGATGACGGTTTTATCAACACACATGGGAACGAACTCCTGTTCATTGATGTGACCCCGTACGCACTGTCATCGTCCCTGATCCGGACATTCTTCACACAGGGGAAGTCTATCAGGTACCTGGTGCCAGAAGAGGCGTATGAGTACATTATGACCGAAAGGATATACGGCTAGATGGATTCGAATGTGAAGAAATTCGTGACTGCACTGGAGGACAAGAAGGCAACGGACGTCGTGGTACTGGACGTGCAAGAGATCTGTTCTTTCGCAGAATATATCATCATCTGCACGGGTATGTCGGACAGACAGATCAGGGCAATGGCCCAGCATGTGATCAGCGAATTCGGAAAACCATTCGGATCTGAGGGAGTCGAGCAGGGGAGATGGGTTCTGCTGGATTATGTCTCCACTGTGATCCACATCTTTCAGGATGATCTGAGAAAATACTATGATTTGGAGGGAATGTGGTTTGAGGCGAAGAGGCTCCAGGGGTGAAACTGGTCTTCTGTTTTACAGGGAAAACGTTCAAAGGACCTCTTGGCGACATCGTTGAAGACTACCGCGGGAGGATCTCGAAGTGGGCCGGCGTCGAGGTCATCGAGATGAAGAAACCGAGACCACAGTCTCGTGACGGCCTCCATATCGTATTGAGTCCTTCCGGGAGAGCCATGTCCTCTGAAGAGTTTGCCGAGACCATCCATCAGTGTCTGGAAAACGGAACAAAACATGTGTTTTTCTACACGGGAGGCCCTGCAGGAATCAGTGAGGAGATCATGGACAGAGCTGACATGTCCGTGTCTTTCTCCACCATGACCTTTAACCACCAGCTGATACGAGTACTGCTCCTGGAACAGGTCTACCGGGCCTTCACCATCATACGGGGGGAACCCTACCATAAATAGCGGGATCCACTTCCGTGATTCAGGATCAACACACGATCCGGAAATGAAGTCTCATTGTCCGATAGCGGAGCGGGGCATTTCCGGGGGGAGATCATCCCAGTATTCGCCGAGCCATCCCTCGTTCAGACGCATCTTCCGGGAGAAAAATTCTCCAAGGTTCTTCTCGTTGCGAGCCTGATGGAACTTGAAGTACAGGATATCACCCTTTCTTCCCACGATCTCGATCTTTCCTCTTCGGTGAGACATGATGAACTTGAACCGTTTGGAATGCCCGTTGAGCATTTTCTTTGACTGTTCAACGATCTGAAACCCTCGTAGCAGGGGCACCTGGAAGTGGTGCATGACCCGTTTCACCGGTCTGCACTGGAAGACATAGTACGGGTTTACCCCGATCGACACAAGGGTGTTCTGAAGAGAGGCCAGACATCCCGGGGAATCATTGACGCCTTTGAGGAGAACAGTCTGATTGTTCACGACGACACCCGCACTGATAAGGGCATTTACAGCCTCGATCGCTCTGTCCGTAATTTCTCTGGGGTGATTGAACTGCGTGACCACGAAGATTCGCCTGGTTTTTAATGAGTGGGACTCTAAGAGATTCACCAGATCCTGGTCTTCGAGTATCCTATCGGGCAGTGTAACCGGGATCCTGGTTCCAAAGCGGATGAACGAGAGGTGATCAATGCATGCGAGCATTTCGAGGAACCCTGCGATGGTCGAAGTGGGGAGCACGAACGGATCTCCACCTGAAATGAGCACATTGTTGATCTCCTGATGATTCTTCACGTACGATGAAGCCTCATCAAACCTCTGGAGCAGCTCGTTCTGACTCAACCCAACCATCCGTTTCCTGAAGCAGTGTCGGCAGTACATTGCGCACCTGTTCGTGGAAAGAATGAGTGCCGTCTGCCCATACTTGTGCTGGAGTCCGGGCATCTTGGTATTTTCCTTTTCCCCGCTGGTGTCGTAGGATCCATGGAGATCGAGTTCGTCGATGCTCGGTACCGCCATTGCGCGGATCGGATCATACTGGTCACCCGGTTCAATGAGCGACAGATAATATCGGGGGATACACATCGGGTGCCGCTCGATTACCTTCTTCAGTTTTCTCTTCTCTCCAGGGCGGATGTCAAGGTAATGATCAAGTTCTTCTATGGTGCGTATGCTCTCTTTCAGTTGTGTTTCCCATGTCATGACAACCTCCTTCTCCGGCGGAGACACATGGTCTCCTCCTTTTCGATGGGATTCCTGATGGTACGGGGACATCAACAGCGTGAAGGAACAACCGTCATTGAAATACAAGGTGGTAAGAATGTTTTCGTGGTCCTACAACACGTACAAACTTCGACTTCATAGTATCATTCGTACCATAAATTGTCCATGCTTGCAAGGTTTCATGAGAAAACCAGGCAAGTTACGATTATTATCTCAGTTTTTTCGAGAAGGATATGCACTCACAGCACGTTTCAAGCATGCCGTTGGATTCATGAATCGTGACTATGTGATGATGGGTACACCCGCTCACAGACGAGCCCCATCGCGACATGCAATTGAATATTGCCATGATGAGTTCAGATAGTATATAAATTTTCCTGTGTGAGTGAACATATAGTTTCAGTTCTTGAGTGTGAGAAAGAATCTTCCAAGGAGGAATGATGATATATTCGAAACTGATCCAGTTGATAGAAGATAATGCTGATGAATTGACAAAGCGGTTGTGCAAGGATCTGCTCAGCAGGGAAGAAACGAAAAACTACCGAACACTCTCTGAAGATCTCATA
>JBNGDS010000033.1:0-34554 GCA_049975365.1 Desulfomonilia bacterium
CCTGCGCTCCCTCACCGGGTTCTGAGGGGATTCTAGAACCACAAAAAGTCATTGCAAGGTCCAGGGAAGGAGCGAGGCAATCTCACACCCAGGTATAGCCGTCGAGGAGGTGGTGCTGCCAGTTCTCGGGCAGGTGGATGCGGCCCCGTTTCTGCCATTTTCTGCAGGAACGGATGAACCGCCGCAGGTTCATCTGCTTCATGAACCGGGGAAGGGAGAGAAATTTGTGGGCCTTGTCCAGGTCCAGGATCCAGAGAAGGGTTTCGCTGTCAAGGAGCATGTTCTTGACATGGAGATCCGCGTGGTACACCCCCAGGTCGTGAATCTGCCGCATGAGCCTTCCTGCCTGCATGAGCACATCCGGGCACTCGGGGTGGGGGGTTTCAAGCCAGGTGAGGAGGTCCAGTGATCCGGGGACGAGCGCCGAGATCACGCTGATTTCTACCAGAGGTCCTGATTCTTCCAGAATTATGCCCAGGATCCGGGGGGTGCGGACAGCGTTCGCGAGGAGATACTCGCTGATCTCGATCTCCCGGATGCTCCTCTCGGGCCCCAGGAACTTCTTTTTGTTCACGTGCCTGAGCAGACCCCCGTGCATGAGGGTGCGCACCACCAGGTCCGGCTCTATGACCCTGATCTGCCCCCTGCCTCGGAGCGGGGAGGTGTGAGGTCCGGTCATGTCACTGAACGCAAGATCCTTGAGCTCGGGATGCGAGGAGCGGTAGAACACGCTCTTCCCGCCTGCGTGATGAGCCTCGAAACCGAGCCGTTCGAGTCTATTTCTCTGGTTCTCATTCATGGCATGTTCTTTCCATTGCCCGTACGCTCATGTCACCCCTCCACGGCAAGCTGGATCTTCTTGAGGCGAACAATCTCGTCGCGGAAGCCAGCCGCATCCTCGAACCGGAGGTCGTTCGCCGCTGCCTTCATCTTCTTTTCCAGCTCCTTGATGGTCGGTGCGAGCCTGCTGATCTCGACCGTTCCCATCGATGTCTTCACCTGGGCCGCGATGTCAGGGTAATCCCGCTCGTAGATGGATGCAAGGATATCCCGGATATTCTTCTCGATGGACCTGGGGGTGATGTTGTGCTCCTTGTTGTAGATCTTCTGCTTTTCGCGTCTGCGCTGCGTTTCCTCGTATGCGCGGGCAATGGATGACGTCGTGGTGTCGGCATACATGATCACCTTTCCGCCCACGTTCCGGGCAGCCCTGCCTGCGGTCTGAATCAGCGATCGTTCGGAGCGCAGGAACCCCTCCTTGTCCGCATCGAGAATGGCGACCAGCGACACCTCGGGGATATCCAGACCCTCCCGCAGCAGGTTGATGCCCACGAGCACGTCGAACGTACCCTGCCTGAGCCCCCTGACGATCTCGATCCGCTCCAGCGTCTCCACGTCCGAGTGCATGTACTTCACCTTGAGATCCAGGTTCTGCAGGTAATCGGTGAGCTCCTCTGCCATGCGCTTGGTGAGCGTGGTGACGAGCACCCGGCTGCCTGCCTCCACGGTCTTCACGATCTCCCGGTAGAGGTCATCCACCTGTCCTGTGGCTGCCCTGATCTCGATCTCGGGGTCCAGCAGGCCGGTGGGCCTCACCACCTGTTCGATCACCCGTTCGTTGGATTTCTTGATCTCGTAGTCACCGGGGGTCGCGGACACATAGACGATGGTGTTGACCAGCGCATTGAACTCATCGAATCGAAGGGGCCGGTTGTCCAGTGCAGACGGCAGGCGAAAGCCATACTCCACGAGGGTCGATTTCCGCGAGTGATCGCCCCGATACATGCCGATGAGCTGGGGCACGCCCACGTGGGATTCATCCAAAAACACGAGCGTGTGCCTCGGCAGGTAATCCATGAGCGTAGGGGGCGGCTCCCCGGACCTCCGGCCCGTCAGGTGCCGGGAATAGTTTTCGATCCCCTTGCAGATCCCCGTCTCCATGAGCATCTCCAGGTCGTAGTTCGTGCGCTCTTCGATCCTCTGGGCCTCGATCAGCCGGTTTTCAGCCCTGAAGAAGTCGATGCGATCCTTCAACTCCTCCCTGATGGCATCGATGGCATTGAGCATGACCGACCGCGGCGTGACGTAGTGGGATGCAGGGTAGATGGGCACATGGCTGATCTTCTTGATCTTCCTGTTCCGGATGGTGTCGATCTGCCACAGCGAGTCGATCTCGTCCCCGAAGAGCTCGATGCGTATCGCCACGTCCTCTTCGTGCACCGGGAAGACATCGATGACATCCCCCCGCACCCGGAAGGTGCCCCGGAAGAAATCGAATTCGTTGCGCTCGTACTGGATCTCCACGAGCTTTTTCAGGATCTCCTCCCGGGGCATGGTCCGGCCCTGTTCCAGGTAGAGGAGCATGCCCGAGTAGGCCTCGGGCGACCCCAGGCCGTAGATGCACGACACCGAGGCCACGATGATGCAGTCCTCCCGCTCGAACAGCGCCCGGGTGGCACGGTGGCGGAGCTTGTCGATGTCGTCGTTGATGGAGGAATCCTTCTCGATGTAGAGGTCGCGGGACGGCACGTAGGCCTCGGGCTGGTAGTAGTCGTAATAGCTCACGAAGTATTCCACGGCATTGTCCGGGAAGAGATCCTTGAACTCGCCGAAGAGCTGGGCGGCGAGGATCTTGTTCGGTGCGATCACGAGGGAAGGGCGGTTCATGCGCTCGATTACGCATGCCATGGTGAAGGTCTTGCCCGAGCCGGTCACGCCCAGCAGGACCTGGTCGCGGATGTTCTTCTCGATGCCCTCGCACAGGGCATCGATCGCCTGGGGCTGGTCCCCCTGTGGTGCATATGAAGAAACGAGCTTGAATGCCATAGCCTATCCCGGTCCTATCAAAAGGTGCCAGGTCTTGACAAGTGTGACCTTGATTTCCTCGGGATTGCTTCGTCGGTGCCGCTCCTCGCAATGACTGCCTATTGCCACGTCATTGCGAGCCCCCAAAGAAAGTGACACCGCGCGACACGAAGTCATTGCGAACCCCCGGAGGGGGTGAAGCAATCTCACTCTACACAAGCAGAGCTGAACAGTATGATTTCGGATTTGGGCTCTGCCAAGTACACCGGGATTGCTTCGTCGCTGCCGCTCCTCGCAATGACTGCCATTATCATCGGGGCTGAAGCCCCTCCTACAATAGAAAATCATTGCTCCTGTAGGAGCTCCTTCAGGGTCGACACTGCGCCACACGAAGTCATTGCGAACCCCCGAAGGGGGTGAAGCAATCTCACTCTACACAAGCAGAGCTGAACAGTATGATTTCGGATTTCGGATTTGGGCTCTGCCAAGTGCTTCGAGATTGCTTCGTCGCTGCCGCTCCTCGCAATGACTGCCATTATCGTCGGGGGGCTGGAGGTCCTCTTACACAGCGGTTATATCTTCTCCCAGAGCGTTCCCTCGGGCGTGTCCTTGAGCTGGATGCCCTTGTCCTTCAGCATGTCCCTGATCTCGTCCGCGCGCTTGAAATCCTTTGCCTTTCTCGCAGCGTTCCGTTCGGTGATGAGCCCTTCGATCTCCTGCTCGGAAAGCCCCATCTCGGAGATGCCGCTGCGCTTGATGGCATCGAGAAATTCACCAGGATCTTCCTCAAGGATTCCCAGGACATCGCTGACGACCTTCAGGGATTCGGTGAACCGCACCCTGTCGAGCTCGGATATCTGCGGGGAATCGTCCAGCACCCGGTTCACCGTGGTGGTGAGTTCATGGAGCTCTGCAAGGGCCTTTGCCGTGTTGAAGTCGTCGCTCAGGGCCTCTTCAAACTGCCGGCTGAAGGCATCGATGATCTCCACGAGGCGTGATTGCTCCCCCCGGGTCGTGCTGCGCTGCACCCGGTCCATCATCTCGTAGAACCGAACCAGTCCCATCTGGGATGTGTGCACTGCATCGGTCGAGAAATCGATGGGACTCCTGTAGTGCCGCGACAGGAGGAGAGTCCTCAACACCTCGGGGTGGACATCTTTGGTGAGCTCGCGGATGGTCATGAAGTTGCCGAGCGACTTGCTCATCTTCTCCCCGTCGACCGTGACGAACCCGTTGTGGATCCAGTAGCGCACGAACGGCTGACCGTATGCGCCCTCGGACTGTGCAGTCTCGTTCTCGTGGTGCGGGAAGATCAGGTCTCTCCCGCCTCCGTGGATGTCCAGGGTGGGGCCCAGGAAGTGCGTGCTCATGGCAGAACACTCGATGTGCCAGCCAGGCCGTCCTTTCGACCAGGGGCTGTCCCACCAGGGCTCCCCTTCCTTGCTCCTCTTCCACAGGGCAAAGTCCAGGGGATCGCGCTTGTGCTCCTCGATGCTCACGCGGGCGCCGGAGATCATCTCTTCGATATTCCTGCGGCTCAGCTTGCCGTACTCCTTGAATTTCGAGACACTGAAATACACGCTCCCGTCGTCCGCCTGGTAGGCAAGCCCCCTGTCCTCGAGCATTCTGACCATGTCGATAATGTCCGAGATGTGCTCGGTTGCCTTGGGCTCCACATCCGCAGGCTTCACCTTCAGGATCTTCATGTCAGTAATGAACTCGGTGATGTACTTTTCCGCGATCTCGGCGTACGACGTGCCCAGCGCATTCGCCCGTGCAATGATCTTGTCGTCCACGTCGGTGAAGTTCCGCACATAGGTGACGTCATAGCCTCTCCTCAAGAGATATCGGTACACGACATCGAACACGATCAGCGAGCGGGCGTGGCCGATGTGGCACATGTCGTAGACCGTGACCCCGCACACATACATGCCGACCTTGTTGTCCTTCAGGGGGATAAAGGGCTGTTTGCTCCTCGAGAGGGTGTTGTAGACAGTCAGTTCCATGGGCGTTCCTTTCTCTGGTTCTCCTGTTTGCATCTTCGAAGCGTTCTCTACATAGCAGAGGAGCACATCACTCTTCAAGGTCTGATACAATGTGTTTCAGGAGCACTGCGGCCTGGGCTGCGATGGCCTCTGATCTCCCGATCTCACCGATGCCCTCGTGGGTGCGGAATTTTACAGAGACCCTGTTCTCATCGATTCTGCAGGCATTCGCGATGCTCCTGATCATCTCCTCCCGAAAAGGGGCGAGCTTCGGCTTTTCGCAGATGCAGTTCACATCGACATTCACGATTTCGTACGCCGTGGACAGCGATCCCGCGATCTCTTCGAGCATGACCCGGGAATGCATCCCTTCCGTCTCCTGTGCAGTGTCGGGATAGAGCGCCCCGATGTCCTGTCGAGCAAGAGCACCGAGAATCGCATCGCAGATGGCGTGTACGACGACATCCCCATCGGAGTGGCCGAGCAGACCCTTGTCGAAGGGAATCTTCACCCCGCCGAGCACGAGCTCGCGGCCCGGGACAAGCCGGTGGATGTCAAAGCCGATTCCTACTCGATAGGACATTGTGCCAGTACCTCTGCAAGGGCAAGATCGCGTGTGTGCGTGATCTTGATGTTGAAGGGGTCGCCCTGAACGATACGGACCCTGCCGCCCGCAGCCTCGATGAGGGCGCTGTCGTCCGTCACGTCAGTGTTCCCTGCTCTCAAGGAGATCTCATGGGCATGTATGATGCTGTTGAGAACACATGCCTGGGGGGTCTGCACCTCGTAGAGATGCTGCCGTGACACCGTGGTGACGACAATCCCGTCCAGGGCTTCCTTGAGGGTGTTCGTCACCGGGAGGGCAGGGATGCAGGCATCAGCGTCTCTCAAACCATCGATGACCCGGGAGATGAGGGCATGGGAGACAAAGGGGCGCACCCCGTCGTGGATCAGCACACTCTCGCCTGACGTCACCGCCCTGAGACCGTTCAGGACAGACTCTCGACGGCGTGCACCACCGGAGACGACAGTGAAGGGAGTGCGGGTTCCGGAGAGTATTTCACGAGCCCTTTGCATATCCTCTTCAGGCACCACCACGATGATCTCATGGACTGATTCATGGGAATCAAAGCAGTCCACTGCGCGTTTCAGCACAGGCGTTCCCTTCAGATCGAGAAACTGCTTTTTCTCACCGAATCGGCTGCCGCTCCCGCCGGCAACGATCACAGCACTATGAGACATTATTCTTGGGTGCTGCAAAGATCATGCGGCCTGCGGGGGTCTGGAGGATGGAGGTGACCACGACCTCGAGGCTCTGGTTCAGGAGGCTCTCGCCCTGTTCCACCACCACCATGGTGCCGTCATCCAGGTATGCCACCCCCTGGCCCTTTTCCTTGCCCTGCTTGGTGATGGTCACCGACATGCTCTCTCCGGGCAGCACGATGGGCTTGACCGCATTGGCGAGCTGATTGATGTTGAGCACGTTCACGCCCTGGATCTGGGCGATCTTGTTCAGGTTGAAATCATTGGTCAGGATGTCCGCATTCATCTCCTTGGCCAGGGCAATGAGCTTGGTGTCGACCTCCTTGACCTTTGGAAAGTCCTTCTCGGTGATCTCGATCTTCACGTTCGGGTTCTTCTGGAGCCTGTTGAGGATATCCAGGCCCCTGCGGCCGCGTGCGCGCTTCAGCGGGTCGGAGGAGTCCGCGATGTGCTGGAGCTCGTTCAGGATGAACTGCGGCGCGATCAGCGACCCCTCGATAAAGCCAGCCTCGCAGATATCCGGGATCCTCCCGTCGATGATCACGCTCGTGTCGAGGATCTTGGCCTTGGAGCTGTCGCCCTTTCCGGTCCGTCTGAATACCGGCAGCGACCCGATCTCCTTTCCCCAGGAGAGCCCTATGGTGTATCCCAGGTAGGCAAAGAAGGAGTTGATGAGGATGAACAGGAAGATCCCGCCCTCGAGTTTCAGGAGAACATAGGAGAGCAGGCTGCCGATGATGAGCCCCAGGATCGCACCGATGAACCCGCCCACGTAGGCCATGGGGTGGAGCTTGAACCCCCTGATCTCACTGACGAAGATGGCTGCCAGGCAGGACTCTGCCAGCAGGGGGAGGATCACCAGCCAGATGCCGCCGCCCATGTGGAGGGCTGCATAGTTGAATGCACCGTAGAACACCACCAGCGCGATTGCAATGCGAAGAAACCATTTCATCTGTATTCACCTGTCGTCTCAATCGGCCGGGGCGTCATTCCTGCCCATGGCCTTGAGAATTGATTTTTCTGCATCCTTCTTACTGATCTTTTTCGATATGGATATCTCGTTGACGAGGAGGTTTTTCGCGGTGTCGTACATCTTCCTCTCGCCGAAGGAGAGCTCCTTTCCCCGCTTGAGAATGTTCAGATCCCTGAGGACCTGGGCAATCTCGAAGGCAGAGCCGCTCTTGATCTTCTCCATGTACTCCCGGTAGCGGCGGTTCCACGTCTGGTTGTCGATGCGCACGGATCTCTCCTTGAGGATATCCATGACACTCTCAATGCCTTCGGTATCCACGAGCTGGCGGATGCCCACGTTTTCGGCATTCGTCACCGGCACCATAACCGTCATCTCCGTGTCGAGAACTTTCAGGATGAAGAACGAGATCGTGTGCCCTGATATTTCCCTGTCTTCTACAGACTCAACTTCCGCTACACCGTGTGCAGGATAGACAACGATATCTCCCACTTTAAACATCGCAGGGTCCTTTTCAGTATTACACAACAGAATAGCAATTCAATGTAATTTAGTCAAGGATAAGTCATGAATTTTTCGAGAAAAGATGCCATATTAGGACGTTGACACCATTCACGCAGTTGACATTGGTTGCCCTGTGTGAGAATCACTGGATCCATGAAATACCCGGACATCGATCCTGTTCTGATACACATCGGACCCTTTGCCGTCAGGTGGTATGGTCTCATGTACATCATCGGGTTCGTGATCGCCTATTTCGTCATGCGCAGGATCTCGCGCATCAGGAACCTGGACATGAGCAGGTCTGATATCGAGGATTTCATCGCATACTCGGTCCTGGGCCTGGTTGTCGGTGCACGGCTCGGATACTGCTTCTTCTACAACTTCCACTTTTACCTGGCCAACCCGCTGAAGATCTTCGCCGTGTGGCAGGGCGGCATGTCGTTCCACGGCGGCCTGATCGGGCTCTTCATCACAGCAGGTCTCTACGGCCTGTACAGGAAGAAATCCTTCTGGATGATCGCTGATCTCGGGGCCGTGGCTGCACCTCCTGGCCTGTTCTTCGGGCGCATCGGGAACTTCATCAATGGGGAACTCTACGGCAGGGTGACTAACATGCCCTGGGGCATGGTATTTCCAGGCGCCGGCCCTCTGCCGCGGCACCCATCCCAGCTCTACGAGGCCTTCCTCGAGGGCCTTGTGCTCTTCGTTGTCCTGTATCTGCTCAGCATGAAGGCCCGCACCCAGGGCATCGTCATTTCTTGCTTCCTGATCCTCTACGGGCTCATACGCTTTGTCCTGGAATTCTTCAGGGAGCCGGATTCGCAGCTTGGCTTCATCATCGCTTCCCTCACCATGGGACAGATCCTCTGCCTCATCATGATCGCTGCTGGAGTCGGCCTGCTCGCATACAGGTTAAAGTCAAACTAGATTTCTCGCGATACATCTATCAGGATGAGAGAAGCGGATATAGCTCTGTCCAGTGGGGTCAGGGCCTTCACGCATTTTAACAGGTATAAGAAGCGCATCATGCTCAGGAATGACACGCATGGAGCACAGGTCATCATCGAGCTGCTGCCGCTGCTCATCCACGTCAATCACCCCGACCTCCCGGGATTTGTCGGGGAGGCGGACTGCCCCTGCGGCGTAAAGTGCATGGAATGGCCGGCAAACACACTGAAGATGCTCCCGAGCTTCATCTCCTCACGGGTGAACCTCGTCAATATGCAGGATCATGTACCCAAGTGCCGGGAGATAGAGGGCATCTTCACCATCGGATCCATGGGAAGCCTCGGCCAGACCAGAGAGTCTGACTACGATATCTGGGTGGTGGTGAATGTCTCGCAGATCACCCCCTTCCGCCTGAAGCTGCTGGAGAGGAAGCTGAAGGCCATAAAACGCTGGATAGCGGGCAGATACGTGATGGATGTTCATTTCTTCCTCATGGACGTCAACGACATCTACGAGAACAACTTCGGCGTCGTGTCCCAGGAAGGGTCCGGTTCAGCCCTGAAGACGATTCTGAAGGAGGAATTCTACCGCACCATGACGCTGGTGGAAGGAAGGATACCCGTGTGGTGGATCGTTCCTGCAGACGGCGGCCCTGATGCCTACGAGACCACCCTTGCCGCAATCGAAAAATCCGACCTGTTCCAGAGCGATGATTTCATCGATCTTGGCGACATCTCTCTCATCCCCGAGCAGGAGCTCCTCGGTGCAGCCCTGTGGCAGATGCACAAGGCCCTGGACGACCCGTTGAAATCGGTTCTGAAGATGGCGATGATCGCAACCTACCTGGAATCGTCAGATAAGGAACAGCTCCTGTGCAATGTGCTGAAGAGGAACGTGATGCGCGCCACCAAGGACGATATCGTGGATCCCTACGTGGAGATCCTGCGCCGGATCGAGGAGTACTACTCTGCGCGCGGGGAGCTGAACACGGTGGACCTGCTCAGAAAGTGCTTCTATCTCAAGGTGTCGCCGGGGATAAAGCTCAATGACCTCATGATGGTGGGCCGTGACGACAAGATCGCGACCATGGTGAATATCATCAAGTCGTGGGGATGGTCGCTGAAAGTGCTCAAGGATCTCAATGGATTCCAGGAATGGCCCGTGGAGCGGTACCGTGCCTTTGGAGACCAGATTCACGAGTATCTCAAGATGACCACGGTCCTGCTCATCCGCAAGGCAAAGGCCTTTCTCGTGAATGCAGCGCTGGACGAGGATGTCGAGATGGAGATCCTCCGCAGGCGGGTGGAGGCCTGTTACGTCTCGAAGGACGGGAAGATCGACTGTGAGAAGAGGGTGAAGAAGAAGGAGCCCTGCTACCAGGAGATCTTCTTCTCCTACAAAAACGGCCTCTGGCATGTATCGGACTGCTCTCCCGAGATGAACGGGCAGTCGCCGGTCATGGTTTCAGAGAGGGTTGTGAAGATTCTCGCCTGGCTCGTGTACAACAATCGGTTCGATGCATCCACGGCATTCCACATGGTGCCGAATTTCTCCCAGGTCGTGCTTGCCGACATCCAGGCGCTCATGTGGGATCTCAGCTCCCTCATTCCCGATGCCAATTCCATCGGGCTCGAGCGGGACTCGCTCATGGAACCGAAGTACCCGAAGCAGGTCGTGGTCATCGGGAACCTGGAATGCCCCGCCAGCGTGCACTCCATCAAGGAAGTGGACGTGCTCTACATCAATTCCTGGAACGAGCTCTTCTGCATGTACATGAAGCCCGATCAGCTCAAGAACTGGGTCTCGAAGACCAGGAACGACCTGACAAAAGTGAACATCTGGCTGCCCAAGGGCGGCAATTCCAAATACCTTGCCCAGGTCCTCATGTCCATGATCTCGGAGCAGGGCTGACCCTCCCGGTGGAACAAAAGAATTGACTCCCATGGGGAATCCTTTTATCAGGATGCATAAGTAAACAGGGTGTGGATCGAGCGGGTGCCGTGCCGAATGCACATCCGGCCGAGGAGAGGGTGGCCAATGAAAAAGGATCAGCTTTTCGTGGGAATCTGTCAGCTCAGACAGACCTATGACTATGAAAAGAACCTCGCAAAAGCTCTCGACATGGTGGATGAAGCCGCGTCCCGTGGGGCAGAGATCGTCGTCTTCACCGATATGTTCTTCACGCCGTACGAACCGAAAGCCATTTCCCAGGCAGCCTATCTCACGAACACCGCCCTGCAGGAAATGGAACGCAGGGCATCGGAGAAAAACGTCACGATCGTTGCAGGATCGGTCCCCTTCGACGAGCAGGGAAAACGCTACCTGAACCACTCGTGCGTGTTCGCACCGGAAAGAGGAGAAATCTACCACCACGACAAGATCCACCTCTTCGACTGCACACCGCCTGGCGGCCCGGTGATGAAGGAATCAGAGATCATCAGGCCGGGTAACAGGATCGGCTGTTTTCAGACTCCGTGGGGCACCGCGTCTGTCATCGTGTGCTACGACATCCGGTTTCCCATGGTGACCCAGATCCTGGCAGATAGGGGAGTCACGATCCTGTTCGTCCCGGGGGCCTTTTCCCAGGCGGCCGGCAAGGCACACTGGGAGATGCTGATGAGGCTCAGGGCAGTTGAACTTCAGGGGTTTGTTGTCGGTGTTCAGCCTGCCTACAATCCTGACCTGCGATACGTCCCCTGGGGCCATTCCATGGTGTCTTCCCCCTGGGGCGATATTCTCGTCGATATGGGCCAGGATGAAGGGACTGCAGTGGTCCCCCTGGAACTCGGTGAGATCACACAGATCAGGGGTCAGTTTCCTCTCCTCGCCCACAGGAGAAAGGACCTGTACTCCGTGACCTGGCTGGGTGAGGTATGATCGAGATCCACGCACTGAACAAGTCCTTCAGGGGACAGAGAGTCCTGGATGACCTGTACCTCACCGTTCCCGAGGGAAAGATCACAGCCATCATAGGACCCACCGGCACGGGGAAGAGCGTCCTCCTGAAGCATATCCTGGGACTCATCAAGCCGGATTCCGGGCAGATCCTGTACGACGGCAGAGACATCATCACCATGGATGATGGGGAACTCAACGAGGTGCGCAAGAACTTCGGCGTGTGTTTCCAGGATGCTGCACTCTTCGATTCCATGAGCGTGGGAGACAATGTTGGATTTCCCTTCACCATGCACACCGACCTGTCGAAGGACCAGATTGCACGGGAAGTCGCCGGGCTGCTGAGGGAAGTCGGCCTGGGGGGGATCGAGGCCAAGATGCCGTCTCAGCTCTCAGGGGGAATGCGGAAGCGGGTTGGCCTTGCCAGGGCGCTGGCCATGAACCCCAAGGTGCTGCTGTTCGACGAGCCCACCACGGGCCTGGACCCGGTGATGACCAGCGCTATCAACGAACTCATCCGCCAGGTCCAGGAGAAGGCAGGCGCAACCTGCCTGGTCATCACCCATGACATTCACGGGGCATTCGAGCTTGCCGATCACATGGCCATGATCTTTGACGGGCGTATCGTCTTCGAAGGCACCCCCGAGGAATTCAGAGATACAGAAGATCCTCTTGTGAGACAGTTCGTGGAAGGAAAGCTCGAAGGCCCCATCAACCCGATTCAATAGCAGGTCATCAACGGATCCTGAAACGAAGCCATCACCATCCGCCTGCCCTGATCAGGGCATGGAGAGTTCGATATCAGGGTGCTTGATGGTAAGAACGGGGCAGGGCGCCTTCTCCACGACTTTTTGAGCAGTGTGGCCGAAGATCATGTGCTTCAGGCCTGTACGCCCGTGGGCGCCGATCACGATGAGATCCACCTGTTCTTTCCTGGAAAACTGGATGATCTCGAAGAATGGAACGCCGTGAAGAATGTAGGTGTCACAGTGGGTATCCTTCGGCACGAGACTCGCGGTCATTTCATCGAGCCGTTTGGAAGCGGTCTGCTCGAATTCGAGGTACAGCTGCGGCAGGATCGTGGGGCTCAGGTTGTATTCCGAGAACTCGGTGAAATCCTGCAGCACGTGGATGAGGTAGAGCCTGGCCTTGAAAAGTCGATTCAGATCAAGGGCATAGGAAAAGGCATGCCGAGAAGACGGGCTGAAGTCGGTCGGAATGAGAATCTTCTGTATCATTGCCTACAAATTAATCCGCTGGAGCCTGTTGTCAATACACCTGGGTCCTTGTCATTCTTCCGGCAACCCTGTATATCTGAGACCACATGAGATATGCCTCGTACCTGACTGTCTTGCTGATCACACTGATTGCAGGCTGTGCCCACCTGGATCTCCCGCAGGATGACGTCTATCCGTTTCGAGCCCTGTTCGACGCAACCGGCGTCATCGACGGAAAAGAGATAATCATCAACGGGGCCCTGCTCATCACGACGCGCACCACGGGAATCGCCCAGATCTACGGACCCGGGGGGATAGCCCTCTACAGTGCTGAAATCATTGATGGCACCCTCGTCATCAGTGACACGTTCTCCCGGGTGATCCACTCCTATTCGGTCCCGGTGGAGGATATCGTGGGGGTGTTCGCAGGAGATGTCCCCAGGGGGGTCTATCTCACGAGGAAACAGGGTGATTCCCACGACATCATCACCTACCCGTGGGGAACACTGTACATAGACGAGAAGCTGCGGCCTCGCCAGGTTCACGTGAAGACAAAGCCGTCTCTCGACTGCTACCTCACTCCAGGGTGGAGAGATCCTGAGTTGCTGATCATACGCGGTTCTGATACAGTTCTCCTTTCTCTGTCCATCCTGGAAGGCGGCAGGTGGGCGGAGTGAATATCCCAGGGAGGTTCACCTGAGAGATGCTGGTTGTCAAGTGCCCATTGTGCGGAAAGCGGATCATCTGGGACGATTTTCAGCCCACCGAGATCGTGTGTCCCCAATGTGGAGAGCGTCTGGATCTTCACAGATCCTTCAAGAAAAACATCGAACTGCGTGAGATGGCTGAAGGCAAGAAGATCAGATACTGCCCCCACTGCAGCGAACGGGTCTCCAGGCTCTGGTTCATCAAGTGCCGCAGCTGCGGGTACTGGCTCTTCGGACCCATCACGTTTCACGGCAAATGGCCCTTCATTCTCGCCCTGATCGCAGGCTACCTCGCACTCACCCTGTATTACGTGGTCTATGTCCGCTGATGCGGGTGTAGGCTGAGGATACCGACCCGTCCCTATGGCCAATACGTTCATAAGCCCTGAAAAAATCAGGGATCTCGAGGAGACGCTGAAGCGTCTCGGCATCAAGGACACCGACATCCAGGAACGCTTTGTCCATGCCAGGGGCAGGGGGGGACAGAAGGTCAACACCTCATCGTCATGCGTGCACCTCAAGCACCTCCCCACCGGGATCGAGGTGAAGTGCTCACAGACCAGGTCACAGGCAATGAACCGGTTCTTTGCACGACGTATCCTTGCCCAGAAGGTCGAAGAGGAGCTCCTGGGAGAAACGTCCTCCATTGCCCGGACCAGGGATCGCATCCGGCGGCAGAAGAAAAAGCGGTCGAAGAGAGCACGCGCAAAGCATGGCGGCTCAGGTGATGCCACCTGAATTCTTCTTTGTTTTGCACCAGCACTGTGATATTGCATGGTCAAGAGAAATGCACGTCTGGAGTGGAATGCTATGGGGAACGCATCAGGCTACATCATGGAAAATCCCGATGAGGTGACCCGTCTCGACCTCAAGACCGATCCAAAGGCCGTGAGGATGCAGGCCCGCATGTGCGGCATCGGCCCCGGCGCCAGGGTGCTCGATGGGGGCTGCGGATCAGGGAAAACGACCTCCGTCCTCCACGAGATGATCCAGCCTGGAGGATCTGTTGTGGCAGTTGATTTCTCCGAAGACCGCATAGAGTTTGCCAAGAGAACCTACGGGGGGAAGGACGGTGTGGAATTCCATCTCATGGATCTGAGACACCCCCTGGACGAACTGGGAACGTTCGATTTCATCTGGGTCAGGTTTGTCCTGGAGCACTACCTCGAAGGCTCTGCCAACATCATCCGGAATCTTACCCACAGTCTGAACCCGGAGGGGATGCTGTGCCTGCTGGACCTCGATTACAACTGCCTGAGCCACTACCCGATGAAGCCGGAGATGGAGGCAGTCCTTCAGAAACTTGCCCAGAAGCTGATGACAAAATTCAATTTCGACCCGTATGTCGGCAGAAAGCTCTATTCCTACCTCTATGATCTCGGCTTCCGGGACATCGAGGTGAACATGATCCCCCACCACCTGATCTATGGAAACCTCACGGACACCGACGACTTCAACTGGCTGAGAAAAGTCCAGATGGCGTCGGTCAAGGCCAGGGACATGTTCGAGTCATACCCGGGCGGGTACGATGCCTTTTTTGAAGAATTCAACAGGTTCTTCCATGACCCGAGACGCTTCACCTATACTCCGCTCATGATCTGCACGGGAAAGAAGCCGGCGTGATCCATGGAGGCATGAGGCACATGCGGATGAATCCCCCCAGGGCACTGGCGCCCAGAGCGCATGACATGGATGTACTGGATCCCCGGGAGAAAGTACCGGGGGGTGGAGGGAAGATGTCGGTATGCGGTTGAATTACTCTGACTGGAAGAATGAGTATGCCCCGGTATTGGCGACATTTGCCAACAAGAAGGTGTTCATGCTGTTCACGGGGGGGAAAGACAGTTCTGTCATCCTGTCGTTCCTCCTGAGGGCCGCAACGGAATGTGGATTTGAATTCGAGACGCATTCTGCACGGTATCCGACCCAGGTGTTTCCTGATGCAGAGACGGAAAGGCTCGATACATACTGGCGATCACGCGGCGTCGAGATTCGCTGGCACATGGTCAATGCATCAGACGACATGCTGGAAGAGGCTGAAAAAGACGGGAAAAACCCGTGCCATGTCTGCCACAAGATAAAGAGAACCCATCTGTTCGGATACCTCCATGAGATTGAACAGAACACTGAGCACATGGTCATTATCCTGAGTTTCTCTTTGTGGGATCTCGTGAGCTACTCTCTGGAGTACCTGGTAAATGGGGTATTCTCCACGGCACGCAGCGAAAGCCATGAAGAGAGGTTTATCCGGACATCTCAGAGGTTTTACCCCGTGATTGAATTGAAAGACGGCTTCACTGTCTTCAAGCCATTGCTGAAATACAATGACCACGAGATACTCGATGTCGTGAAAGAAGAGAAGATCCCGCTCTCAACCATCGAGTGCCCGTATAAGAGGTACACGCCGAAACGGATTCTCTTTGAATACTATGCGCAGGCGAACGCATCTTTTGACTATGAGAGTGTTCTGAAATATGTTAAAGATTCCTTCAAGTTAAATGACTTGTCACAGTATGCGGAAATGGGCACGTATGATTTCATCAAAGATATGTTATAAGGGTGATATGGTGAACAGGGGTTTCGTGTATTCTGGGGTACGGGTATAGCATGCCCTGTTTGAAGTCTTCTTCGAGACCGGGTGGACATTCCGACAGGGAGGTATGCACGCCTCACCCTCGATGGTGAGGAGCGGCATAGGCGTGAAATGTTCGGGCACATGAAGGGGCTCATGTGCCTGTGGTGCATGTCGGGGCTTTATGATGAAGGGGTTTCGCGATGGAAGATCTTACCATAATTCCTTTTCAGCACAGTGATCTCGTTCGTGACCAGTCAGCATTGACGAAGGTCTCCCAGAGACGGTTCATCAATATGCTCAATCATCTTCACATGCAGGGGGCACACTGCTTTGCACGGGCAACCTATCCCCTGACCAAGGAAGACTTTCTCCTCAAGGTGAAGCCGGATCCCTGCCAGGGTGACCAAGTCACCTGCAGGCTTCCTGAGACATCATCCATCGATCTGACGAACTTCACCATCAAGGACCTCATCATCGATGACGGAAAGACTATCGTGAACATGCCCACCGAGGTGGTCGGGGTCGAGAAGCACCTCTTCACGGTCAGGATCAGCGACAAAGGGTTTGTCTTCGGCGACAGGCAGGTGAGGAGATTCCAGTGCAGCATGGTGGATGCACACCTGATCCAGGGCAAGATCGAGGCGGATGGAGTGCTGGAGGATTTTACTCCCACTGGGTTGCGGATAGGGTTGTCGTCTGGCTGTGTCGCCACCCCGAGTGCGTTTGATCCCTCACGGACCACCCAGATCAGTTTGTATCGAGACGGAAAGGCTGTGTTTTCAGGTGATTGCAGAATTGTGCGCACAGAAGACAGGAACAGGACCATCATCGTAAGCCCGGTGGATTTCCAGCAGAGCCGCTTCAAGGGGAGGAGGCTCAGAAATCCGAGGGTCAATCTCGTTCCCACGCCGAAGGCCGTGTTTACCCACCCCTTTACCAACAAGCGGGTCACCTATGAGATCATGGACATCACCACCTCGGGCTTTTCCGTCCACGAGGCTGCCGATTCAACCATGCTCATGCCGGGAATGATCATCACGGATGTGACGATCCTGTGTGCAGGTGGACTCAAGCTGTACTGCTCCGCGCAGGTGATTTATCGACTCACCAGAAAAAAGAACATCCTCCGGTTCGGGTTTGCCATCATCGACATGGACATCATCAACTACAACCGGCTGTTCGACATCTACAGCAATGCCCACGACATTCATGCAAACATGTCCGGGGAAATGGACATGGATTCCCTGTGGCAGTTCTTCTTCGACTCAGGGTTCATCTACCCGAAGAAGTACACCTCCCTGAGCAAGTACAAGGACGATTTCAAACAGACCTACCAGAAGCTCTACCAGTCGAGCCCTGAGATCTTCACGAACTTCACCTACCAGAACAACGGCATGATCTACGGCCATGTGTCCATGGTCAAGGCCTACCAGAGAACCTGGATGATCCACCACCTCGCAGCAAAGCCAATGGGCAGAAAGCGCACCGGACTGCACGTGCTGAATCATGTCATGAACTATTTCGACGGACTCTACCGGATGCCTGCAGTGGGCATGGATTACATGATCTTCTACTTCAGGCCCGACAACAAGTTTCCCGATTACTTTTTCGGGGGGTTCTGCCGGGAATACAAGCAACCAGAAAGATGCTCCATCGACTGCTTCGCATACCTGAACGTTCCCGTACCGGGTACAGGACAGGAGCTTTCAGAAGGCTGGAGCCTCAAGCCGTGCACGAGAGAGGATATCGCCGACTTGAAGGCGTGGTATGAGAAAGCCTCGGGAGGCCTCATGATCGATGCCATGGGCCTTGACAGAGATTTCCCGGGAGAGGAACCAATACAGGATCTCTTTGCCCGCTATGGTCTCAAGAGGGGCTGTGCGGCATTCGTATTGAAGCATGACGGAAAGAGTGCAGCGTTCTTCATAGCAGACCACTCGAATATGGGCGTCAATCTTTCCGAACTGCTCAACAGCGTGAAGATCATCCTCACCGATGGGGAATCCGTGACGTGGGATGACATCCTGCAGGCGCTGGTTCCCATTGCCGGAGAGTACGGATCAGACAAGATCCCGGTCATGGTCTATCCCTTTGCCTATTTGGACCGGAACAACATCCCCTATGAGAAAAAGTACAACCTGTGGGCCTTGGACTCCCGGTATGGCGATGACTATACAGAACACCTGAAGCAGATGGCAAAGATCCGGATCAGCAAGTTCCTCATCAAGTACGTGGTCTCGAAAGCATTGAAAAAGCAGTAAATTCAAGAGACTGCAGGGATTTTACTCCGGTGTGACCTGAAGACCGTAGGGGCTCTTCCTGACTATCAATTTTTTCATCCAAACTGCCGATGAATCCTTGAGAAGAAAGGCAGAACTCTGCTCCATCCCAGGATAGGGGCGAACAGTGGCGGGAAAGGTATACTTCAGAGCCTGTAGAACAGTGAAAAATACACAGGACGAACACCGGATGCATACATGAGCGTGGCAGACAAGAAAGAATCACACCTCTATAACATACGCATCATCAAGACCTACCTGGAGTTCATCAAACATCGGTACCCGGACTTGGACATCGATGCACTCCTGAGTCACGCGGGCTTGTCACGATCCGAGCTGGATGATGAAGGGTACTGGTACACGCAGGATCAGGCAAATCGGTTCCATGAAATGCTTCAGCGCATGGCAGGACAGTCGAACATCGCCAGGGAGGCAGGCCGGTATGCAGCCGTCTCCGCATCCTATGGAACAATACGCAGGTATATCTTCGGGTTCATGAATCCCACCATGGCCTATGAACTCATGGCACGAATCGGGTCAAAGCTCACAAAGGGGACGGAGATCACCATCAACAAGCTTGCATCCAACAAGGTAGAGGCAATTTTCGACATCAACCCGGGTGTGAACGAGAAGCCATACCAGTGCGAGAACCGCTACGGCATGATGGAGGCAATGAGCAAGGTTTTTACCGGGGAATATGCCACAGTGGAGCACCTGGAGTGCATCCACAAGGGTGCAACGCGATGCAGGTACTACATTTCCTGGGTAGAGCCTCTTTCCAGCAAGATCAACAGGATTCGGAACTACATCATCCTCTTGTTCATCCCGCTTATTGTCATCCTCCCGAGTTTCTTCACCGGGGAGCATGCACTCATCGCAGATCTGGTCGTCCTGTGTGCTATCCTCGGCATCTCGGGCTTTGCCCTGATGCGGAAGCACAGAGAACTCGAAAAACGCATCGAGGATGAAGGCTCTGTCGCAGAACAGCTCATGGCGGAGTCAGACAAGCGATACAGCGATGCAGAGCTTATCCAGGAGATCGGCGAGTCCCTTTCCAGCGTGTTCGATATCGACGAACTCCTGAGAACCGTGATGACCACCCTCGAGAAACACCTGGACTACGAACGGGGCATGGTGCTCCTGGCCAATGAGGAGAAAAACAGGCTCATTTTCAGGAGCGGGTACGGGTATTCACCCGAGCAGGTGGACTGGTTACGTGCAGAGGAGCTTCATCTCGATAAGCCGGACTCGAAAGGGCCCTTCGTGGTTGCATTCAAGGAACAGAAAACCTTTCTGATCGACGACGTGGAGGATATCGTCGGGGACATGTCTGAGCGAAGCAGGAATCTGGTGAAGTTTTCCGGTGCCCGATCGTTCATCTGCGTCCCCATCGTCTACGAGAATGAGTCGCTGGGTGTCCTTTCCGTGGACAACACTGCGATGTCCGGCCCTCCTCGCCAGAGCGACCTGAACCTTCTCATGGGCATTGCACCTCAGATTGCAGTGAGCATCAACAACGTTCGAACATTCGAAAAGATGCAGGCAAGCGAGGAGAAATACCGGCTCCTGGTGGAAAGCGCCAACAGCATCATTCTCAGGGTGAACAGCGAAGGACGGATCACCTTTGTAAACTCCTTTGCACAGAAGTTCTACGGGTACTCTGAAGAAGAGCTGCTCGATAAGCATCTCCTGGGACTCATCATTCCCAACAGGGACTCCAAGGGACGGGAACTCTCCACACTCATCGAAGATTTCCTGAAAAACCCTGAATTGTATGGGACTCTGGAAAGCGAGAATGTCCGCAAGGGGGGAGAACGTGTCTGGGTCACCTGGAGCAACAAGGCGATCTATGACAAAGACGGCACCATCTCTGAAATCCTGTGCGTGGGAAATGACATCACTGCACGGAAGAAGGCGGAGGAGGAGAAGAAACAACTGGAAGCCCAGCTCGTCAGGTCCCAGAAGATGGAGGCCATCGGAGCACTCGCCGGCGGGGTTGCGCACGATCTCAACAATATCTTAAGCGGCATCACCAGTTATCCCGATCTGCTCCTCATGGAGATCCCTGAGACGAGTCCAATGCGCAAGGCGATCATCACGATCAAGAAGTCCGGGGAAAAGGCCGCTGCAATCGTACAGGACCTG
This sequence comes from Desulfomonilia bacterium, assembly GCA_049975365.1. GTDB lineage: Bacteria > Desulfobacterota > Desulfomonilia > UBA1062 > UBA1062 > DSBG01. The sequence continues at coordinate 20,294 of JBNGDS010000033.1, forward strand.
CTCACGCTCGCCCGGAGAGGTGTAAGCATTTCCAATGTTGTCGATATCAACACCATTGTCAGTGATTACTTTGAAAGCCCTGAATTTCAGCGACTCGTTGAATACCACCCGCACATCGAGTTCAGCAAGAACCTGAACGGCGATTCCGGGCACATCCTCGGTTCCGAGGTCCATCTCGGCAAGACCGTGATGAATCTCGTCTCCAACGCAGCGGAGGCGATGCCGAAGGGTGGGTCAGTGACTGTATCCACATCGAGACGATGCGTGGAAAACCCTATCAAGGGATTCGATACCGTGGAGCCCGGGGAGTATGTCGTTCTGAGCGTTGAGGACACGGGAATCGGGATCTCGGAAGAAGATCTCAAGAGAATATTCGAACCGTTTTTCACCAAGAAGGTCATGGGCAGGAGCGGTACCGGTCTCGGGATGACTGTCGTGTGGTCCACGGTGAAAGACCATCACGGGTACATAGATGTGAAAAGCACAGAGGGAAAGGGGACGAGTTTTTCCCTGTACTTCCCCGTAACTCTCCGGGAGATGAAGGACAGAGGATCCTCCATGCTCATCGAGGAATATATGGGAAGGGAACGCGTCCTTGTCGTGGATGACTCGGAGGATCAGCGTGATATAGCGTCAACGTTCCTGGGCAGACTCGGGTATGACGTTGCAGTGGCATCGAACGGGGAGAGTGCCGTTGAGTACTTGAAGCACAATCCCGTGGAAATCGTCCTGCTCGATATGATCATGGAACCGGGTATCGACGGGTTGGATACATACCGGAAGATCCTCGAGATCAATCCTGACCAGAACGCGCTGATTGTCAGCGGTTTTTCTGAAACAGACCGTGTCAAGCAGGCGATCAAGCTCGGTGCTGGCGGATACATCCGGAAGCCGTACGCACTCAAGGAATTAGCCAGAGCAGTACGAACAGAACTCGACAGGAAGTAGTCCGTTCCGAGCCCCCCTGAAAAGAGCCAGAACAAAACAGGTTCCGGGAATTCCAGCAGAAGTCAGCTATGTGTCGGTAAATATCCTCTTTACACCAGGGGCGAATTCATATTTAGGTAAGGGAGGCAGGAGCGTGACCCTCTGCCGAAGAAGTCAACAGTCAAGACGATGTGGGGGAATGTCATGAAGAAGACCTTGGTATTCGCCATAGTGATCATAGGTATTATCGCGGCCTTTTTCCTCGTTGATTCCTTGTTTTTCCACAAAAAAGAGAGAGAGGTGCCCCCCGAGGTCGCCCCGCCTGCTCAGGAGATTGCCCCTTCAGCCGAACCGGCAGAAAGGCCGGAAGCCATCGATGTCCAAAAGCCGAAGAAGGTAACCATAGATGAGATCAAGAGGGAGAAGAGTTTCGAGGATCTCCAGAAAGACATCGCTGCACTGTGCTCTGAACTGGACTCCAGGGACTATATCAAGGCATACAAGCTCCAGGAAGGTGTGTGCAGAAAATTTCACGGGATGATCGAGAGGCTTGCCTACAACCCGCCGGTTGTGTCGGGAGAGACGAGGGATCTGTACACGCTCCTGAGCAACACCGCGCACTTCTACCGGGTGCTGGGAAAGGATGACATCAGGCTCATCAAGGACATCCTCTCCCATGAGTACGATCAGATCGAGCCTACCATGGCGTTGATCTACGAATATCTCATCACGGGGAGCCGCGAGGAGAAGCTCACCGTCAATATCGGGCAGCTCTACGAATATGCAGGGTTCTTCCTCGATACCCTGGGGGGGAAATCATACCTGTACCGCAGGGATGCAAAGGTGCGGACGCTCACCCGGTACTATTCCGTTCTCGTCCTGGACAAGGCAAACGCGGAGCGTATGAACCCGTATGGGATCGATATACGTCCCCACCTCAAGCTCCTGGAGAATGATATCAGGGCGCATGCCATGCTCAAGAACGGCGCAGAGTACCTCGAGGTGCTCACGGGTATTGAAAAATCTTTGGCCAAGTGAGAGAAAATCCGGAATCGTTCGGACATGGGTACAGGAAGGTTCCCGGCAAAGATCCCCCTGGACCGTACGTATTGAAAGATCAGAGGATCATGAGTCTCGTTTGCCCAGAAATAGGAAGGCCCCCTGATTGGAAGAGTTCGTGATTCCTTCTATTCGAACCATCAACCAGGACGTTGTTCACCACCTCTTCGGGGTTTTTTTCGACATTGACGATACCTTCACCACGAAGGGAAAGATCCCTGCCGCATCTTTTGATGCCCTGTGGAGACTGAAGGAGTCGGGCTTCAGACTGGTACCCATAACAGGGAGACCCGCTGGCTGGTGTGACCACATAGCCCGGATGTGGCCGGTTGATGGGGTGGTGGGAGAAAACGGCGCCTTCTATTTCTGGATGGATGAAGATCAGGGGAAGCTTCAGAAACGATTCCTCGATTCAGACGACGTCAGGAAGAAGAAGAAGGACCAGCTCACGCGAATACGAGACGAAATTCTCTTGGCAGTTCCTGGGGCTGCAGTCTCGAGTGACCAGTCCTACCGCGAGACAGACCTTGCCATAGACTTCACAGAGGATGTCCCGAGGCTTGGGTGGGAGGACATCGAGAAGATCTGCCGGATTTTCACACAGCACGGAGCGCAGTTCAAGGTTTCCTCCATCCACGTCAATGGATGGTTCGGCAGCTATGACAAGCTCTCGATGACACGGATTTTTGTCAGTGAACGGTGGAACATGGAGCTTGATTCCGTGAAAGAGAGGTTTTTCTTCTGCGGAGATTCCCCGAATGATGAACCCATGTTCGAGTATTTTCCGTATTCAGCAGGCGTGAGGAATATCCTCCAGTTTGCGGGGCGCGTGCTCCATCTCCCGACATTCATCGCTGAGTCTGAAGGAGGCCAGGGATTTGCCGAGATCGCTGATATCCTGGTGCGATACATGCAGAGACAGCCTTCTGTGGGTCGTTGAACGAGGGCGCTCAATAGACCGATAGAGATGTCCTGGCATCGAAGATATGGAGATGGTTGAGGTTCAAGGCCATCCTGAGCTTTTCCCCGACCGTGATGATTCGTCTCCCCTCGCTGCGCGCTGTGAATTTCACGCCCTGCATGTTCATGTGCATGTTTGTCTCGCCACCGAGCGGTTCAACCACCTCGACGATGCCATCCACTTTCCAGTCCTCCGGAAACCCATTGGACCCGGTATCGATGCTGAAGTCTTCTGTCCGGATGCCCATGATGACATCCATGTCCTTTTGGATGGAGGAGCGCTCCTTTTCAGGGATCGGCAGCCTGAGCTGACCGTTGAAGTCGAGATACAGACCGCTCTGGGCCTGTATAATTCGGGCCGGGACCAGGTTCATCGGAGGGCTTCCGATAAACCCTGCCACAAACGTGTTTGCCGGGTTCTCGAACAGTTCGATGGGATTTCCCACCTGTTCGACATACCCGTTGTTCATCACAACGATCCTGTCTGCAAGCGTCATGGCCTCCACCTGGTCGTGGGTGACATAGATGGTCGTGACCTTGACCCGCTGGTGGAGGAGCTTGATCTCGGTCCGCATCTGGGTGCGCAGTTTTGCATCCAGATTCGACAGGGGCTCGTCGAAGAGAAAGATGGACGGGTTCCTGACCATTGCCCTGCCCATTGCGACCCGCTGCCGCTGTCCCCCTGAGAGCTCGTGAGGTTTTCTGTGGAGCAGCCCCCTGAGCTCCAGGATGTCCGCCGTCTCATGAACCCTCTGGAGGATCTCTTCCTTGGGCTTCTTGCTCAGCTTCAGCCCGAAGGACATGTTGTTGAAGACATTCATGTGGGGGTAGAGTGCGTAGTTCTGGAATACCATGGCAATGCCCCTGTCCTTCGGGGCGACATCGTTCACGACCTTCCCGTTGATGTGGATTTCCCCTTCGGTTATCTTCTCGAGGCCCGCGATCATCCGCAGTATCGTCGATTTCCCGCAGCCCGAGGGTCCGACAAGGACGATGAACTCGTTGTCGTGGAAGTCCAGGTTCACCCCGTGAACCACTTCCACCTTGCCGAATCTCTTCACGACATTTTTCAAGACGACATCAGCCATGCATTCTTCCCGTTCAAGCTGAAACTGTATCCTGTAGTTTGGTGCAAGACACCCTGTAGATGACGGTCTCCTGACAGCATAATTTTTTAGTATAAAAGCCTCGGGGCCGTCAAGTGCCCGGTACGGTCATGGGTGCGAGATGGATTCCCTCACAGAAACCCCACCCGGTGAGGCACGGGTACTGTTGGCTGGCTGGTACAACAGAAATTCATGCTATGGAATAGCCTTGACTTGAGTGATACTGGAGAGTAATTTTTCCATGAGAGGCAACTCCACACTGTTCTGAATACTCAATCTTAACCATGGAACGAGGAGGGAACATGAATATGCGGAAGATGATTCTGCTTGTTTCAGTAGTTGTGTCGGTCGTGTTTGTTTCAGGCCAGGTTCTGGCTGAACCAACCACCATTCACTGGTGGCATGCCATGAAGGGTGCACGGGGACAGGTTGTCGATACCATGGTCAAAGCGTTCAACGACTCGCAGTCCGAGTATGTCGTGGTGGCGACCTACAAGGGGGATTACGACGAAACCGTCAACGCGGGGGTAGCTGCTTATCGGGCAAAGAAGCAGCCTCACATCCTCCAGTCCTTCGAGGTGGGCACACAGACCATGATGCTCTCCGGCGCCGTGTATCCCGTGTACCAACTCATGAAGGATGAGGGGTACGACATTGACTGGAAGGCCTACATCCAGCCGGTTCTGTCCTACTACATGGATGCGGACGGTAACCTCATGTCCATGCCGTTCAATTCATCGACCCCGGTCATGTACTACAATGTAGACCTGTTCAAGAAGGCAGGCATCCCCATGCTCGACAAGGAAAAACCCATTACCTGGGATGAACTGGGGGAGATCACGGCCAAGCTCGTCAAATCGGGCGTCACAGGAGGTCTGGTCAGCGGCTGGCAGTCCTGGACCCAGGTGGAGAACTACAGCGCCATGCACAACATTCCCTTTGCTTCCAGGGCCAACGGCTACGAGGGGCTCGACTGTGAACTCCTCATCAACAATGACAAGGTAGTCGGACACATCACCATGCTGAAGGACTGGATGAAGGACAATCGCTTCTACTACGGCGGGCAGAAGTATCAGGGCCCGTCGGCAGAGTTCGTTGCCCAGAACGCCGGCGTGTATATCGACTCCGTGAGCCAGATCGCGAAGATGCAGTCCTCTGTCAAGGATTTCACGTGGGATGTGGCCCCGCTGCCGGTGGAATCGTGGATGAAGGAACCGCAGAACAGCATCATCGGCGGTGCTTCCCTGTGGGTGTTCAATGGCCATGACAAGAAAGATTACAAGGGGGTCGCCGCGTTCCTGAATCACCTCGCACAGCCGGAGATGCAGGTCTATTGGCACAAGGAGACAGGATACTTCCCCATCACGCTGGCAGCCTATGAACAGCTGAAGAAAGAGGGGTATTACGAAGAATATCCCTATCAGGAAGTCGGCATCAAACAGCTCACCCGGAGAGAACCGACAAAGATATCCCGAGGGCTTCGCCTGGGGTACTTCATCCAGATCCGCAACATCATCAATGAAGAACTCGAGCTCGTGTGGAACGGCTCGAAGACCCCACAGGAAGCCATGGACAGCGCAGTGAAGAGGAGCAACCAGCAGCTCCGGGAGTTTGAAAAGACGTATAAATAGATCCAGGATCCTCGATTCAGAACGGGCACCGCGTGCCCTTCATTCCTTGGGAAGCGGTGCCCTGTGAGCCGGCACGCATGATAAAACGATCCATCTTCACATCACGGACACTGCCGTACCTCCTGATCCTGCCGCAGGTCGCTGTGACGCTCACATTTTTCTACTGGCCTGCTGCCCAGGGCCTGATGCGTTCATTCATGCTCAGCGATCCCTTCGGGGGCAGAAGCAAGTTCGTCTGGTTCGACAATTTCATCACGCTGTTCACCGATCCGCTCTACCTGAAATCCATTGTAACCACGTGTATTTTTAGTGCACTTGTGGCATTTGTCTCGATTTCGATCGGATTGTTCATCGCGACAATGGCCAATCGGGCACTGAGGGCAAAGGCAGTCATGAGGACTCTCCTCATCTGGCCCTATGCAGTCGCGCCGGCGATTTCAGGCATTCTGTGGCTGTTCCTGCTCCATCCGTCATACGGGGTTGTTTCCTTTGCCATCAAGCAGTGGTTCGGCGTTGACTGGAACCCGGTTCTGAAGGGATCCGATGCCCTATTCATGGTCATCATGGCGAGTGCATGGAAGGAAATCAGCTACAATTTCGTGTTCTTCATGGCCGGCATGCAGGCCATACCAACGTCTCTCATCGAAGCGGCTGCCATTGACGGGGCAAGCCCGTTCAGGAGGTTCTGGACCATCACGATCCCCCTGCTGTCGCCGACCCTGTTCTTTGTCACGGTCATGAACATCATCTATTCGTTTTTCGAGACGTTCGGCGTCATCCACACCATGACCCAGGGGGGTCCTGGCGGCGCCACGAATATCCTGGTCTACAAGGTGTATCAGGATGGGTTCATCGGGTTGAACCTCGGTTCCTCATCGGCACAGTCCGTAGTGCTCATGACCCTGATCATCACGATCACCGTTCTGCAGTTCAAGTACGTGGAGCGGAAGGTCCAGTACGTGGGGTAGGAACGATGACAGAAAAGACACCCATCCTCGACACGCTCACGTACACCTTCCTGATGGCCGGCATCCTGATCGTCGGGTTCCCCATCATCTATGCCGTGATTGCAGCAACACTGACCCTGGAGGACGTGACCAGGGTGCCCATGCCGCTCATCCCTGGCGATCAGTTCCTGATCAACATCAAGGCCGCGTGGATCAATGGAAATCTCGGAACAAACCTGTTCAACTCGTTCATCATGGCGTCGGGGATCACCATCGGGAAGATCGCTGTTTCCCTGCTGGGCGCGTTCTCCATCGTGTACTTCGACTATCGGCTTCGCACGGTGGCCTTCGTATCCGTTTTCTGCACCCTCATGCTCCCGGTGGAAGTCAGGATCCTCCCGACGTACGAGATGGCTGCAAATCTTCTTGGTCCGTTCCAGGGGCTCTGGGAACTGCTTCACCTGGACGGCGTCGTTCGATGGATCACGGGCCACGATATCGAGGTGTCCCTGGAATGGAGCCTGCTGGACAGTTACACCGGCCTCATCATGCCCCTGGTCGCCTCTGCGACCTGCACCTTCCTCTTCCGCCAGTTCTTCCTCACCGTGCCGGAAGAGCTGTGTGAGGCGGCAAAGATGGATGGTGCATCCGCAATGACATTTTTCAGAAAGATTCTCCTGCCGTTGTCAAAGACCAATATTGCAGCCCTGGTGGTCATTGAATTTGTCTACGGGTGGAATCAGTATCTCTGGCCGCTTCTCATCACGACCAACCCGAAGATGATGACAGCAGTCATTGGGCTTCAGAATATCATCCCTGCAGCAGACGATATCCCGTACTGGAATGTAGCCCTTGCGGGGGCACTGATCGTCATGCTGCCGCCGGTTCTGGTGGTGCTCTTCATGCAGCGGTGGTTCGTCAAGGGGCTGGTCGAGAGGGAGAAGTGATGGCCTGCTCCGAGCAGAGCTCCTTCTGGATCGTTTCGAGATACTGTCCTGATCTGTCCAGATAGAACGCCAGCGCCCGGGAAAAGTTCTTGCCCACGATCCCGTCAAGGAAGAGCTGGCTTATTTCACGGTCTCTCGAGAGGATGGATTGGGTCTTGACGAAAATCCTGACCTCTTCGGGGGAGAGTTCCTTCAGGATCATGGTGAGCGCACTTCTGGCTCGTGGCTGGTACATCCAGAAATAGAGAAGATCGAGGGCATGAATGCTGATGATGTGCTCCAGATCGGTTATCTCTTTGTGGAGCGTGTGGAAGAATTCCTGCGGCGAGTCGAGCTTTTCGAGGATATCTGATTCAGGGAAGTAGATCTCCATGCCGGCATAACTGTTGAAGAGCTGATCCAGCTTGCTCCTGTAATCACGCAGGCGAATGCCGATATTCGTGTACCGGTCCGCAAACCCCTCGATGATCCCTGCCACGCAGTCAGACGCTGCCTTGGAGATGATGGCAGCCCATTTCTGGAGAATGTGATTGACCCCGAGGATGCCAAACCCCGCCAGGACAGCTGCGAGAACGATGTTGAACAGGATTGCCAGGGGGATTGACAGGACGGTGCGGAAGAAGTTTCCAATGATGACCCCCTTCTGGAATCCCCGGAAGGCATTGTGCGATGAGATGTAGAGGCCGTTTGCAACGGCCATCACCGTGTAGAGCAGGACAGGTCCTGTCTCAACGGTAATGCCGAACATCCTGTCGAGGAACAGGGTCTTAGTGATGTAGTCGAGCAGAGGCACAGAGAATCCTGTAAACAGGAGGGAATCCGTCAGCCGTTCCCAGCTCACGTAGTCATCCCACTTGAGGAGAGGGGACCGACGGAATCCGCCCCCGCCAAGCACGGATTGAAGGATGTTCCTCAGGCCCGTGATCCCGAACCAGATGAATGCCCCGAAGTAGCCGAGCAGCCACCAGTCCTTGGTCAGGTAGAAGGTCAGAAAGGCGGGAAGGAATCCGAGAATGATCTTGATCCAGATTTTCAGCGTGGTGTTCAGATATCTCCAGGATATCGGGCTGGAGCGCTTGCGCCCCTCGGGGGGGTGGAGATAGAGCTGGTTCGTTCCTTCCGCGTCGATACCCCCCAGCGTCAGCACATTCCCCTCGTCACCAATAATGGTGGAATTCTGGATCATGACCCACTCTTCTTGACGTCTCTTGCCGATGAATCTCAATCCAGGGAAATTTTCCACCCAGCGAATGAGCGTACTCAGAAACGAACTTGAAATCTCTCGTGGGATATAGGCTACCCGCAGGTACACGCCCGTGTAGATGGGGACGATGAATCGGGAAGCTGAAAGAGATGAGTGGATGTTTCTTTGAACACGCGGCGGCAGGGTGTCCCGTATGACAAGCCCCATACCGTAGAGGTGGCGCGATCGCCCTGCTGAATCGCTCCCGACGCGGCTTTTGAGGATCGTGGTGTCATACAGGGAGTGGAGTGATCCGATGTCACGCAGGATGCCGGTCAGGCGCTCTTTCCTGGATGCCTTGTCCGGATGGTTCGACTCCTCCACCTTCTGGAGGATATCGTGCAGGATCCGTTTGAGGGTGATGACGTTGCCGCTGTTCAATGCGCGTTGAAGCTCGTTGATTTCATCATAGGGGGGAGTTTTCCCTGTGATATAGTCCTTGAGGTTGAAGTTCTCCAGGTGCGTGATCTTGCCCCTGCAGTCGTAGATGATCTCCATGACATCCTCGATGTCAAGGCCGGTGAGTCCCAGGGTGATGCTGTATCCTGAATGGAGATGCTCGAGACGTTCGATGAGTTCCCGGGGCGAGAGCGTGAGCAGACCGGGAACATCCGGATCGTCCTGGGGCACGTTCGGATCAGGGATTCCAGGATTCGACGCAGGCCTCAGGAATTTTTCCACGATGGCCTCCGAATCGAGGGTGTTCATTTCATCCACGAGCCGCTCTATCTCGTCTTGTTCGTTCTGGCCTGATGTAGGATAGATGGACCTCAGTTCCTCGGTTCGGGCCTGCATGACGTGCAGCATTTTTGTGTGAATGAATTCGGAGAGGTGGAGGATTGATACCTGACCCATTCCCACAAATCGGATGAATTCCGTTCTATCGAGTTCTTCGACATCGAGCCCGTAGGTTTCTCTGATGGTGTTCCGATGCCTGGTATTGAATTCGTCAAGGATGGACAGGACGTAACGCTGCCTGTATTCGGATGCCCGCTTGCCTTCCTCCGTGAAGGCTGTCACATGGGGCTCGTTCAAGAAGCTCAGGTAGTCCTGCGTATCCAGGAGGCCCCGCGGAGCCCAGATAATCTGAACATACCTGTCCCGGAACCTCGGGGTGAACTCGATGCCGATCCTGACTCTGATTCCCATGATCTGAGCTGCCTCGAGGAGCTCTTCCGCCACATCCGACTTCACGTAGTGGTAATAGATGATCTTGAGCCTGCGGATACCCTTGATCCAGGCATCCATGATGAGGTGGGAAGGGGACTTCCTTCCCTTGGTATTGACATCGTGAACATGGTCGTCAGTGGCGATCTGGTTCCATTCCTCCGGCATTTCGATGAGATGGTGTTTGAGCAGCTGCTCCCTGATGATACGGGGTTTTCCCGACGCAGCGAGGCGGAAGTCGTGGGCCAGTTCGAGCCGGCTGCGAAGATCGCCCTGCAGGCGGACCAGCCTTTTCATGATCTGTATGAGAACACGCGCAGTGTTTGTCCAGAGGTCGGTCTGTGCACTGGAAAGCACCTCGTCTTTCAATGCCCGCAGCGCATTCAGCCTGTCTTTTGCTTCACCGATATCGAGAGAGTTCAGGAGGTGGGCCACGGCATAGGCGATTCGCAGCTCCCGCGACGCCGCCATTTCCCGTATGCCGTGGGGATGAAGATACGGGTTCAGCAGGGTCTTGATGTACACACGCGATCTGTCTCTGTGCAGAACCTCGTTCACGATCTCCAGCAGATCGTGATCTTCTTTGTCAAACAGTATCGCAGGCATTCGGTTCTTCATATCACAGTGTGCAATAACCTGATATAGTATCACGAGTGTATGAGGAAAGAAAAGGATCGTTGTCAATGATATTCTCTGAAATCCCGATTCCATGACGATGGTACGATCTGGTGGAAGAACCATGTCATCATGCACGGTGAGGGTCGTTCTCTTTGATTTCGGAGGCGTGATCGCTGAGGAAGGCTTCAGGCTCGGGCTTCATGAGATCGCCAGGAGCAATGATCTCGACCCGGAGGCGTTTGCTTCACATGCCAGGAGGGCCCTCCACACCACGGGCTACCTCACAGGGAAGGCAAGTGAAACCCGATACTGGCAGGCCCTGCGGGATCAGACCGGCATCCGGGGAAGCGACGAGGATCTCAGGGACATGATCCTGAGCAGGTTTGTTCTGAGGGACTGGATGATCGACATCCTCAAGAGAATGAAGAGCCTCTCGCTGAGACTGGTCATCGTGAGCGATCAGACAAACTGGCTCGACGAGTTGGAAGAACGGGATCACTTTTTTGATCTGTTTGAACGTGTCTTCAACAGCTACCATGTAGGCAGAAGCAAACACGACGAACATCTGTTCAGGGATGTGCTGGATGAGCTGTGCATCGATGCAGGAGATGCGCTGTTCGTGGATGACACGCTCGAGCACGTTGACCGTGCCCGCCGTGCGGGCATCAACACGATCTGGTATACCGGGAAGGAGGCCTTCCTGAAAGAGATCGCAACGTATTGTCCCGGGATCTCTACCCCGGGTCAATCGACCCCGTAGCGCTTGAGCTTCTTGTGCAGGGTGGCCCTGGTGATGCCGAGTCTGCGGGCAGCCTCGCTCTTATTCCCCCCCACGGTATCCAGCGTCTTGAGGATGGTGGTTTTCTCCATCTCATCAAGGGGGACATCGATCGGGATCTCGTGGGCAGGAGCCTGCTTCCCGAGGTCATGGGGAATGATGGTGAGGTCCTGCTCGGTGAGGTATGCTGAACCTGAGAGCACAACCGCACTCTCGATGGAATTCATGATCTCCCTGACATTCCCGGGCCAGTGGTATCGTATGAGCCTGTCCATCGCCTGGGGAGTGAACCCCTTGACAGGTTTGTTGTTCTTGGCGGCAAAGGCTGAAAGAAAGTGCTCGGCGAGCAGGGGAATATCTTCCCGCCGCTCTCTCAGGGGGGGAACGACAAGAGTGATCACGTTCAGGCGATAGTAGAGATCTTCCCTGAACGCACCTTCACGGACCAGAGTCGGCAGGTCTTTGTTTGTCGCTGCAATGATCCTCACATCCACCCGGATGAGCTCTTCTCCCCCTACACGGGTGAATTCCTTTTCCTGCAGTACGCGCAGCAGTTTTGCCTGCATGGCCAGCGACATCTCGCTCACCTCGTCGAGAAACAGGCTGCCCCCGTCGGCCTGCTTGAATCGCCCCTCCCTGCGACGCAGGGCTCCGGTAAAGGACCCCTTTTCATGACCGAACAGCTCGCTCTCCAGGAGACCTTCCGAGATGGCGGCACAGTTGATTTTAATGAACGGGTTTTCTTTTCGTGGGCTGTTGAAGTGGATGGCCCCGGCAATCATCTCCTTGCCCGTTCCGGACTCTCCGGTTATCAGGACTGTTGCTTCCGACGATGCTGCCCGTGCGGTTGTCTCCATCAACTTCATCATGGCAGGGCTCTTCCCGATGATGTTCCGGGTGTCGAAGTGTTCCCCGATCATCTCCTTGAGAAGCTTGTTTTCCTCCTTCAGCCGGCTGTGCTCCATTGCCTGTTCCATCTTGAGGCGCATCTCATCGAAATCCAGGGGCTTGGTGAGGTATTCATATGCCCCCTTTTTCATGGCCTCGATGGCGGACTCGATCGAGGAGTAGGCCGTCATGATGATGACCGGGATGGCGGGATTGATGTCCTTGATGACCCCCAGCGCCTTAAGGCCTGAGATCTTCACCATCCTAATGTCCATGAGGATCAGATCAAACGGCTTGGCCTGCACCATCTCGATGGCGGACGATCCATCATCGGCCTCATCCACATCATATCCCCAGCCGGACAGCAGGGTTCTGAGCATGGTTCGGTGCCCGGTGTCGTCGTCCACCACGAGGATGTTTCTCCTGTTCATGTCAACTCCTCGGTATCCTGGGAATCCAGCGGGAGCAGGATGGAGATGGACGTGCCGACCTCCTTCTGGCTTTTCACTCTGAGCTCGCCTGCATGTGCCTCAATGATCTTGTGGGCGATTGCGAGCCCGAGCCCGGTCCCTGACTGTTTGGTCGTGAAGTATGGATCGAAGATACGGCCGAGGTCTTCCCGATCGATGCCGCACCCTGTATCCGTGATGGTGATGGCCACCTGTGCATTGAGCGTGTCCGTCTTCACTGACACGGCAAGAGCTCCGCCGTCGTCCATGGCCTCAAGGGCATTGAGGAATATATTGAGCAGAACCTGGCGGATTCTGTCGGGATCGATCGATGCAAAAACCGGCCCGTGTTCCATGCCGTCGCTGTCAAGCGAGATGTGTCTCTCCTGGGCCTGGTGGCTGATCATTTTCAGGGAATCAGAGACAAGATCTCTGACGGATGTATGCTGTTTCTTAATATCGAGGGGGCGCGCGAACTCGAGGAGCTGGCCGATGACCCTGTTCAGGCGTTCCACCTCACCGATCATGATCTCCGCGGTCTTCTGGTCTTCGGGAATTTCCCGGTACCGCTCCTTGAAATAGGTGGCAAAGCCCTTGATGGAACTCAAGGGGTTGCGGATCTCGTGTGCGATTCCCGCCGCAAGACTCCCCAGGGAAGCGAGGCGCTCCTTGCGCTGGATCTCCTTCTTGAGGCCTTCGATCTCAGAGATGTCCCTGAGCAGAATGATATTGCCGAGAAACGTGTCCTCATCATCTCTGAGCGTACTCATGCTTGCTTCCAGGAGGATGTTCTTTCCGCCCACGGACACGGTGATGTCCCTGGTCACGATGTCCCTCCGCACCCGGGACGGTCGCATGAGGTCGTTGATCTGCTGCGGAAGCACGTCTTGAGCCGGCTTGGCCGCAACATCGGAAGCGGAGATCATGAGCAGCTTCTGAGAGATCTCATTCACCCCAGCGATCCTGCCATCTTCGCCGATGAAGATCAACCCGATGGGCATGCTGTCCACGATGGCATCGGAATAGGCCTTGATCCTGGAAAGAGACGCGCGGGTGGCACGGTAGTTCTGTGCAATGAAAATGGAGACGATTCCCAGGAGACCGTACATGAGGAGGATGATGGCAACGATGATCTTCTGCCGGATATTCTCCTCGATGATCTGTTCGATGGGAGCCATGGCAAGGCCCACAAAGATTGTCTGTACCGGAGGCTTCAGTCTTTCGGGGATCATGTGCGGGGAAAACCAGTCATGGGAGAACATGCGGTGACCAGGGAAAACGATCTTCCCGGCAGAGGGATTGAATCTCCGGTACACCTCGAAGACAGACCTGCCGTTTTCCAGCGTGATGATCCTCCAGGAAATGGTATCACCGATCTTCGACTGCTCGAGGTCGAGGCCGTGTGTCTTCCCGATGACCAGCGGCTGGTTGTGCGCAACGATCCGACCATCCTTGTCCGTGATGAGGATGTAGAAGATGTCTGATTGTTCCGCGGTCTCCATGATGAGCCGCTGGACCTGGGCCCCGCTCCAGTTCATGCC
>JBNGDS010000034.1:0-34522 GCA_049975365.1 Desulfomonilia bacterium
TGGGGGATCGTTCAACGGTAGGACAGCGGACTCTGACTCCGTCGATCTAGGTTCGAATCCTAGTCCCCCAGCCAGAGTGAGGTCCCATCGTCTAGTGGCCTAGGACAACGGCCTCTCACGCCGTAAACAGGGGTTCGATTCCCCTTGGGACTACCACAGACAGAGGCGGGAGCGTGCATACACTTCACGTCTCCCGCCTCTGTCCCCCTACATTCAGTTCTGTCTTCACACAGGTCATGGAACAGACTACATTCTGCTTTGCTCTGCACTCCCTTAAACTTTCTCCGTGCATCCATGTCGCGAACCCGAGGAAGATTTATTCAATTTTTCTTATCCGTGTGCTATATGATCCCCCAGCAGTGATCACGACTCTCTCATCACAGGACAAGACCATGAAGAAGACACACGAACACCGGGAGAACACACGGAATGCTTCAGGACAGATTGAAGCAAACACGCCTGCCGCCCAGGTAGACTTTATCAGGGCCATCATCAATGAAGACATCAGGAACAACAAGCACGAATCCCGTGTGCACACCCGGTTTCCTCCTGAACCGAACGGATACCTCCACATCGGCCATGCAAAATCCATCTGCCTTAATTTCGGGATTGCCAGGGACTACAGGGGCCTGTGCAACCTTCGCTTCGATGACACCAACCCGAGCAAAGAAGACCAGGAGTACATCGATTCCATCATAGAGGATGTGAGGTGGCTCGGATTTGACTGGAAAGACAGGCTCTACTACGCCTCGGATTATTTCGAACAGCTTTACGAGTTTGCCGAACAGCTCATTCGAAAAGAAAAGGCGTACGTCTGCGATCTGAGCGGTGAGGAGATCAGGCAGTACCGTGGAACTCTCACGGAGCCCGGCAAGGACAGCCCGTACAGAAACAGACCGGCTGAAGAGAATCTTGACCTGTTCCGCCGCATGAGGGAGGGAGAATTTCCCGACGGTTCACGGGTACTCCGGGCAAAGATTGACATGGCGAGTCCGAACATGAATATGCGAGACCCGGTTATCTACAGAATCCTCCGTGCCAGCCACCACAGGACAGGCAATGCCTGGTGCATCTATCCCATGTATGACTATGCACACCCGGTGTCGGATTCTCTGGAGGAAATCACCCACTCCATCTGCACCCTCGAGTTCGAGGACCATCGACCCCTGTACGACTGGTTCCTGAATGAACTGGAAATCTTCCGCTCCCGTCAGATAGAGTTCGCCCGACTCAATCTCACCTATACGGTGATGAGCAAGCGGAAACTTCTGCAACTGGTCCAGGACGGTTCCGTGAGCGGATGGGATGATCCGCGAATGCCAACAATTGCAGGGCTCAGGAGGAGAGGCTATACTCCCGCGTCTATTCGTGAGTTCTGTGAAAGAATAGGAGTTGCCAAGAAGGACTCAGTGGTGGACATGGCACTGCTCGAACACTGTGTCAGAGACGACCTCAACGAGCGTGCACCCCGAGTGATGGCGGTTCTTAAGCCTTTAAAGGTGGTCATCGACAACTATCCCGAGAACACGGTTGAAGAGTTCGAGATCCCCTACCACCCGAACAGCACTGGTATGGGCTCCCGCAAGGTTCCGTTTTCCCGGGAGATCTATATTGAGCGGGATGACTTCATGGAAGATCCTCTCCCGAAATTTTTCCGCCTGTCCCCAGGCCGTGAGGTAAGACTCCGGGGCGCCTACTTCATCACCTGCACGAACGTTCTGAAAGACACATCCACCGGTGAGATTCTCGAGATCCACTGTACCTATGACCCTGCCACACGGGGTGGAGACGCCCCTGATGGGCGCAAGGTCAAGGGAACCCTGCACTGGGTGTCAGCACACCACGCCCTCAATGCCGTCGTACGTCTGTACGACAGGATGTTCACCGTGGAAAACCCCAGTGGAGAAAACGAAACCAGTGACTTCAGAGAATACCTGAACCCTGCATCACTGGTTATCCTCGAGGGGTGCAAGGTTGAAAAATCACTCCACGAGGCATCCTCTCTTTCCTGCTACCAGTTTGAACGACTCGGGTATTTCTGCGTGGATCCGAAAGATTCCCCTCAGGATACGCTCGTGTTCAACAGAACCGTTACACTGCGAGATTCCTGGTCAAAGATCGAAAAGAGACTGCCCGGTGCACCGACCCGGAACACTCTCTCCGATCAATCTCCCCGGAAAGACCCACCGCCGTCCCACCACGTGAAAGACACGAGCGCTGCTCCTGAGATCGGGATCGATGACGTCCTGAAACTGGATGTCCGGGTCGGCGTCGTCCGAGAGGCATACCCGGTGGAAGAATCCGAGAAACTGGTGAGACTCATGCTGGACCTGGGTGAAGGGAGGAATAGGCAGGTTTTTGCAGGCATCAGATCAGCCTATCCGGAACCGGAAACGCTCCTCGGAAGAAAGGTCCTCGTGGTGGCAAACCTGAAGCCGAGAAAGATGAAATTCGGTCTTTCCGAGGGAATGATCCTCGCCGCAGGGGATGATGAGACGCTCTCAATCTGCACCGTGGACGACGGACCGGGGCCGGGAGACAAAGTGTCCTGACCGCTTTCTCAGCATCCGGACATCTTCCGGGACACGTGATCTCACAAAGCGATTCGCATTCTTCTCGTGCGGGTGATACACCCTCTCAGCCGGAGTGATCGGGTTCCCTCTCTGCTTTCAGTTCAGATCGGTCGAGGCATCCCATATCCAATCGATACACTGTTCAGGCATCACCCGCGGATTGACTCGGCCCGGATGAATCTGACACCCTTCCTGGTCATTGTTTCCAGGGCATTCGAGACACCCTCCGGTGGAGATGCAACCGGCTTGGTGAGGTCGATGATGAAAAAGACCGCATACCCGAGGTCAGCGGCGTCCGATGCCGTGAAGAAGACACAGTAGTCCAGTGCCAGTCCACAGACGAATACCCGAGTGACCTCCCTGGCCTTCAGATATCCATCGAGCCCTGTGGGAGTTATGCGGTCGTTCTCGGTGAATCCCGAGTAACTGTCTACACCTGTGTGGTATCCCTTCCTGATGATTGCATGGGCCGATTGTGTATCGAGGTCTGGGTGAAAATCCGCACCGGGACTGCCGACGACACAGTGATCCGGCCACAGAACCGGACCGATCCCTGGTGCATCTATACTATCGAACGGGTTTTTCCCCTCATGGGCCGATGCAAAAGAGTGGTGGCCCGAAGGGTGCCAGTCCTGGGTGAGAACCACCGTCAGGTCTGTCCTGTAGAACAGCTTCATCACTGAGTTGACCCCGGGAATGATGGTGTCCCCACCCGAAACAGCCAGCATGCCCCCCGGCATGAAATCATTCTGCATGTCCACGACGACAAGGGCATCTCCCTGAGAAAGACGTTCCGTTTCCACCATGCGTATTTCGTTCAGATCCATACGTATTCACCTCCCGGGAAATCACAGGCACGGAAGCCTATTCCATACACAATACCCCATTCCCCGCCATGATCAAGGGGGAACGTGCAGTGCATGTCCACTACGGTCTTTCCGCAAACGGTATGGTAACCCCACCATAGGATTATGGTGCCCATACCATTTCGGCATATGGTTTTATTGTAAGTCAAACAGTCTTTCGCCATCATCCTTCCCTGATTTCTCATGGGATGTTGAGATGTTACAGAAATACGTTTCATGGAAGAGCTTCTGGCACGGTATTGGCAATTAACAAAAGCAGAAGACAACAACCGATTCACGGGAAAGGAGATATGTATGCAAGCCGCAAAAAAACTCAATGAATGTGCATGTGGTATACAGACTGAAACCTACTGCGATGGGTGTGGAGCACCGGTATGCAGGCACTGCTGGCACATCGAGGTGTGCTCCGCCGACCCGAATACCGTGAGCATCAGCTACTACTGCCCAAAATGCAAAGAGAACGAGAAGAAAAACATCTGGGGGAATCTTTACTGGGATCAGTTCGTAGCCCTGTACAACTAAATACACGGCAGGTACACGAGGCCGTATACATCACCAGAGAGAAACACTCAACACCTCAGAGCATGTGAGGGAACACAGTTTCCCCATGTCTGCCCGCGAGGATGCATCACGAAGAGGAGCGATTCAATCGCTCCCGACACCATGAGGGGGTGCAGCACCTATGATTTTTTCCTCCACAACGCACCCCCCTCGCGGGATTTTTCCCTGAACAGTTTTTCATAGAGGACTCCCCCGGGCACAATCAGGAACCAGGTCACGTCACGAGACAGGTCAAAGGCCTGTTTTCTTTTCGTGCACATCTCCCCGTGCGAGTGAGGCAAAGGTGCCGATGATGCACAGAAGGGAAAAGATTGAAAATCCTACCCTGGCGCTCATGACGAAGATATCCAGATTCTCTGTTGAGATATGAACCCTCCCGAGGAATACAGAGAAGAGGATCAGGATTATGCCCATGCTCGCCATCTGGCCGGTGACTCTCATGGTTGCGAGAATACCGGACGCCACACCGTAGACCCTCGGTTCAACGGAGCCCATGACTGCATTCGTGTTGGGCGATGAAAAGAGTGCGAACCCAACCCCGATGAGCAGGAGGCAGGGTATGATTGTTCCAAGCCTGCTCTCGATACTGAGAAAACTGAGCAGAAACAGGCCGGTTGCAGTGATGAACATGCCGGCTGAGGCAATGAACCGAGGCTCTATCCTGTCTGAGAGCCGCCCTGCCAGGGGAGAGAGAACGGTCATGACTGCGGGTTGAATGACGAGAATGAGACCTGAGGCCTGGGGGGTCATCCCCTGGACATACTGAAGGTAGAGGCTCAGGAGAAAACTGACGGAGAACGTGGAACTGTAGTGAATCAGGGCAGCGGCATTCGAGAACGCAAACGTCCTGTTCCGTGTAAAGAGCCCGATCTCGAGAATGGGGTTCCTCACCTTGCCTTCCCATTTCACAAAAAGTGCGAGAACCATGATGCCCACTGCAACTAGCAGCATACCGAGAAGGTCTGTGACCCGCGAAAATCCATACATGAGAGACACGAGCCCTGCAGCATACAAGAGCGAGCCGGCAAGATCCAAGGGCTCTCCTCTTTGCTGTGACCACTCCCCCTTGACCTTGTGCGTGATGAGATAGAGCACGATGATGCCGAACGGGACCTGAACGAGGAAGACACTCTCCCACCCGAGATGCTGCGTCAACACCCCCCCGATAAACGGGCCGAGAGACAGACCCAGATACACGGCTGCGACATTGATCCCCAGTACACGTCCCCTGCTCCGGGGAGGATATACTGAGGTGAGAATTGCGACCCCGGTGCCGAAGATCATGGAACTCCCGATTCCCTGGAAAACCCGCATGAGTATGAAGCTCCACGCAGTGGGACAGAATACCATGAGAAAACTCGTGGCCGTGAAGATGCAGTTCCCGAGGGTGAAGACCTTCTTCCTTCCCCAAATATCAGCAGCCTTGCCCATAGGAAGGAGGAACAGAGCTGATGAAATGAGATATGCAGTTGCCACCCAGTTGATCATGACTGCATCCAGAGAGAATTCATCAGCAATCGAAGGCAGTGCGATCACCACCGATGATCCCATGAATGGAGTGAGGAACGAGGCCATGGATGCAACGAACAGCACGGAGCGTCTGACAGATTCAGGTTCAGCCGATGGTGTTCTCATGATTGGCCCATGGAATACCTGTCAAGAGCTCGCCTTGAACACGAACACTTCCCCGGATTCAAGGAACGCGACCTTCCGGGGATGCGATACGCTCCATGAATGTCTGACGCCTCCCTCAGGGTCGATTCATGACGTGGCCGGGGTGATCACCCGCTCCTGCCCCGTTTTTTTGACAGGTTGTACTTCTCTGCCTTCAGGTAGAACGTCTTGTAATTGAGACCTGATTCCCGTGCAGCCTCTGCAATCACACCCCCGTGCTTGTCGAGCAGGTGGGTGAAGTACTTCCGTTCGAACTGTTCTATGAGAGCCTGTTTGATGGAATGATAGTCTGCTCCGTCGCCTGCATCCACCCAGATAGTCGGTTCTTCACTCTGTGCTTCAGTGGGTTCCAGTTGTTCATGAATGGCCTTCCCCAGATCGGGGAACTCGGTGATCATCTCGGATCGGGAAGTAACCATTGAGAGCTGGATCACGTTCTCCAGTTCCCGGACATTGCCGGGCCAGGAATAGGACATGAGTTGATTCATGGCCTTGCTGGAAATCCCTTTGACAGAGGTATTGAGTTTTTTTGCGTACTTGCTGATGAAATGGCCGACGAGCAGAGAAATGTCCTCCCGTCGCTCTCTCAGGGGAGGAATGATGATGGGAAGGACACTGATGCGATAGAACAGATCCTCCCGGAAAAGCTCCTTTTTGATCATATCCTGGACAGGGCGATTCGTTGCACAGATAACCCGGAAGTCGAGTTCAATCTCTCTGTTGCTGCCCAGTCTGGTTATCTTCCGGTCTTCAAGCACGCGGAGGATCTTTGCCTGGAGCCCCAGCGGGATATCACCGATCTCATCGAGGAACAGGGTCCCGGTATGCGCTTTCTCAAACTTGCCCACCCGCTGGATGACGGCACCGCTGAATGCCCCCTTTTCGTGCCCGAAGAATTCCGATTCGAGAAGGTTTTCCGGCACGGCGGCACAGTTGATTACCACGAATGGTCTCGACCTCCTGTCACTCCTGGAGTGAATGGACCGTGCCACCAGCTCCTTCCCCGTGCCTGTCTCCCCGAGAATGAGTACCGTGAGGTCAGTGTCTGCTGCCGTGATGATCTGATCATAGAGCCTCTGCATCTTGGCATGGGATCCAACGAGTTGATCAAGGCCTTCGGCATACTGTTTGATCTGCCCCTTGAGTTCGATATTCTCCCTCAGGATCTCCTGCTGCCTGATGATCTTGTTCAGGGAGATCGTGAGGGAATCCATGTTGAAGGGCTTTTCCAGGAAATCGTACGCACCGTACTTCATTGCCTCAACGGCGCCTGACACACTGCCGAATGCGGTGATGACAACCACATAGGTGGATGGATACCGCTGGTGGATCTCCTTGAGGAGGGCATATCCATCCATCCTGGGCATCTTCAGGTCGGTGATGACGATATCGTGATGGGCAACCTCGATTTTCTCCAGGGCCTCGATGCCGTCTCCTGCCGTATCAATCCGGAGATCGAGACTGGAGTGTTCCAGGGCCTCTTTCAACTGCTCAAGGAACACCTCTTCATCATCAACCAGCAGGATCTTTTTCTGTTCTTCCACCCCTACACCTGCACCTTCTGCCAGCGCATCATGGTCTTGATCCCTGTGTACGAACGTATGCCTGAACGACGAGAACTTTGGGGAGGCGAACGATGAATTCCGCACCTCCGCCTTCATGGTTCCCGGCTGTCACTTCGCCCCGGTGAGTGGAGATGACCTTCTGTACAAGGGCAAGCCCGAGCCCGGTTCCCTTGGTCTTTTTTGTAAAGAACGGCTGGAAGATCCGTTTGAGGGCATCCTCGGGAATCCCGGGTCCCGTGTCGCGGATTCGAATCTCCACGGCATCTGCATCATACCTCTCCTTTGATCTCCGAAAGGTATACGTGCCCAGAGATGTCGTGGTTATGGTGAGGACGCCTCCTGCGGGCATGGCGTCCATGGCATTGTCGATGATATTTTCAAACATCTGTCTGAGCTGAACGCCATCCGCGACAATGGTATCAGCATCCGGCGCGTAGGATGTCTCCACCCTGATACCCCGTGCGGCCAACTGTTCCTGGTAATTGAAGACAAGCCCGTCTATGATGTTGCTGATCCGGTACGTCTTTGGCCTGATCTCCCCTGAACGTGTCCAGTCGAGGATCTGGGTCACGAATTTCTCGAGCTTGTCAACGCCGCTCTTTACACCCTCCATCAGCCTCTTCTGATTGCCATCTCCGGCCTGGGAGTGCGTGATGAGTTCCAGTCCTGTCTTGATCTTCTGGAGAGGGTTCCTCACTTCATGCGCTACATGTGCAGACATCTCACCGAGGATGGCCATCTTCCTCGTCTGCTCGAGCTCACGCTCCAAGCGTTTTTTTTCGGTGATATCCATTATGGACACGATGCTCTGCTTGGTTTCAGGTATCAGACCGATCGTGATAAACGAGTATCTGACATTGCCTGCTTTGTCGATATACCGGAATTCATACTCGGATGGGACGCCCTTGTCTTTGCTCCTGCGTGCCTTGTGGTAGCCCTTCATACGCTCAAGGTCATCCGAGTGGACGAGTTCTGTCCATCGCATCTTGCCGACGATCTCTTCCTTTGTATACCCGCTGAGACGTTCCATCTGATCATTGGCAAAGGTAATGGTGTAGTCTTCGTCAAGGATCATCATGGCGGTACCCGTGTGTTCCACGGTAGCCCGGTACTTTGCTTCGCTCGCCCGGAGGGCTTTTTCCGCCTCCCGCTTCTCGGTGATGTCACGGATCACGTTCTGCGTTCCGGGCATACCTTCATACTCGATCACGGACGGGGTGATCTCGAATGCCCTCCATGAACCATCCTTCCCCACCAAGGAGATCTCATATTGTTCGGGAACACGTTCACCCCTGATCCGCCTGGCGTATCGACCCTCAATGAGTTCCGCAAGTTCTGGTCTCACGATGTCCTTGAGGCCCATGTGGACGAGTTCCTCCTGGGTGTATCCCAGGAGTTCCCTGAACTTCGGATTGGTATATTTGAACGTGTGATCCTGATAGACAAAGATACCGTCCTGTGCCTTTTCAACCAGGATCCGATACTTCTGCTCCGATTCTCTGAGTTTGTCCTGGAACTTCTTGATGGGGCGCAGGTCTCGGAATACGCTCACTGCAGCAATAGGATCTTCTCCCTGGTATACATACGAGACAGACAGCGATATCGGGATCAGCGAGCCGTCCTTGATATAGAGCGAGGTCTCCTCACCCACGAGCCGCCGTGGCGATCCGGGTGACCCCTGGTTCAAGATATCCATGATCCGCTCTCGCTCCCCTGGCTTCATGAAGGACTGAATCATGTTCTCCTGATTCAGCATCTCCTGTGCGCTGTAGCCGGTGATGTCTTCCGCAGCCTTGTTGAAGAGGAGGATCCTTCCATGAAGATCTGAGGCAACGATGGCATCGGATGAATTCTCGATCAGACTGTTGAGGAACTGATTCGAAGACTCAAGGCTCTGTTCCATGCGTCTTCTGTCTGTGATATCGCGGGCGATGTTGAGGATTGCGGTCTTCTTCGAAAGTGTAATGATGGAAGGAGAGAGCGAAACGGTCCGTTCCTCTCCTCTCTTTGTGAGGAATCGCACATCGAACCGTTCCGGCGCCTGGGTTCCCCTGATTCGTTCCTGGTAGCACGTCTCGATTCTTTTCATCGACGTCGGGTGCACGACATCATGGATGCTCTTGTTCTCGAGCTCCTGTGCAGTATACCCGAGGATCTTCTCGAACGCGGGGTTCACATAGAAGAACCTGTCGTCCAGGTAGACGAATATCCCGTCGTTTGCCTTCTCCACCATGGACTGGAAAACGGTCTTGCCGATCTTATACGCCCTGTCTTGTGAAGTATGTCCGGAAATCATAGGCAATTGCCAGGATACACAATGAATACACCCGTATCAACTCAAAAAGCAGGTTCAGGCAGAGGAAACCCTCACCTGGCGGGAATGGGGAAAGGCATCTTCCCAGAAAGATGTGGATGCTTCTCTAGGCCTTGAATTTTCCGAAGTCTTCAGGATTCATCTTCTCAAGGATTTCCTTGAGCTTCTCGGCATCCTGTTCGAATCCGACCATCACCTTGCCGGTGGTCCCTTTCGATGTCTCGACCCGTATGGCGTCCTTGATTACGTGATCTGCAACGAATATCGCCGATTTCGTCCGCAGTGCGATGGCGATCGCATCGGAGGGACGCGCATCGATGCTGATGCGGTTTCCGTTTATCTCGACCGTGATCAAGGCATAGAAGACATTATCCCTGATATCAACAACCTCGATGCGCTCGATCGTTGCACCGATGTTCTCGAGTACGTTCTTGAAGAGGTCATGGGTCATGGGTCGGGAGTAGTGGATGCCTTCGAGTGCAGCTGCAATGGCACTCGCTTCCATAATTCCGATCCAGATGGGAAGGATGTATTTCCCCTCCATGTCACGCAGGACCACGATGGGGGCATTATTCGTGGGGTCAAGTGCGATTCCTGCAACCTTCATCTCCGTAAAGCTCGACATCCCTGATTCCTCCTACTGAACACTTTAAGGTCCTGCTGGTGAATAGTCAATACGCAAATCTGAAACCCTCTGGTTATGCGCCTTCACGGAATCCAGCATGGGAAGCTACTTCTTTCGCATCTGCAACGCCTTCAAGCTGCCGATGAACTCCTCCATCGAGTAGGCAATCCGTTCCGTCCTGATCCCTTCCTCCCTGAGCCAGTGTTGCGCGGCAAGCACCAGGGGGGGAATGATGTTCGAGTTCTCCATTTCCGGGATGTATTCAATCATGGAATCCCGAGGTACATCGCAGACCTTCGTTCCCTCGGAAAGCCCGACAACCCTGTCCAGGAGATCGAGAAAATCCTCCAGGTTGTGTGTGATCAGGATTACGGTTGTATCGGAAAGTGACGAGATGATCCGCACGAGCTCATTTCTCCCCGATGCGTCCATGCCCGCCGTCGGTTCATCCAGGATGAGAATCTCCGGGGAAATCATGAGTGCGGAGGCCAGTGCCAGCTTTCGTTTCTCCCCCGAGCTGAGACTGAAGGGTGATATGGTCTTGAGACCATCGATATCCATCCGGAATCCCTCCATGAGTTCCCGTGCCCTGTCCTCGATCACATCCTCATCTGGATTGAGAAAATTCCTCATGGTGAATGCCAGCTCATCATACGCTTTTTCCTGGAAAAACTGGTGTTCCGGGAACTGGAATAACACACCAATACGTCTCCTGATGGCAGGAAGTTTCTTCGCCCGTGCAAGGATTCGCACGCTCACGCCGTCGTAGAGGATATCGCCTTGTGTAGGGAGGATGAGAGAATCGAGAAGCTGGATCAACGTTGTCTTCCCCGAGCCTGCGGGGCCCACGACCGCGATCTTCTCGCCCTGTCTGATCTTCAGGTCGATGTGCTTGAGTGCCCAGTCACTGCCCGGGACATCGTACCTAAAGGATATGTCTTTGCATTCTATTTCCATGTTCTGCTCAGGGCCTCCCTGATCTCTCTCTCATCCCTGGTGTTCAGACATGCCTCAGGTGATGTAAATCCCTTTCTCGCCATGATGACTCCGTACGTGATGTCATCAAGACCGTCAACAGAATGTGCATCAGGCCCGATGATGATTTTCCCTCCCGATGAGATGAAGTCGTAGATCAGGCGCCAGTCGAGATCCAAACGCCAGGGATTGGCATTGAGTTCTATGGCAACGGAATGTCTGATCGCCTCTTCCAAGATCGTGTTCATATCCACTCGATACTGTTCACGGGAGAGGAGAAGACGACCGGTTGGGTGAGCAAGAATCGAGGTGCGTGGGTTACGGATTGCCTTCACTATTCTCCCGGTCATAGCTGTTTCGTCCATCTCCATCTGGGAGTGGATGCTCGCAATCACAAAATCGAACATCGCAAGTATTTCATCAGGATAATCCAGGGACCCGTCCGGATGGATATCCGATTCAATCCCTTTCAAGATCTTGATCTCGGGCATGGATCCCTCACAGCGTTCGATCTCGGCAAACTGTTCCTTCAGCTGCTCAAGACTCATTCCTCCGGCATAGTATGCGCTCTGGCTGTGATCCGAGATACCGATCCAGCTGAATCCCCTGGAACGAACCGCTCGGACCATGTCCTCCAGAGAGGACCTTCCGTCGCTGAAGAGCGTGTGTACATGCACGATTCCCCTGAGATCCTCCTCTGTGATCAGTCTGGGCACCCGGGCCTGCCGGGCCAGCAGGATTTCCACCTCTCGCCCTTCCCTCACCTCCGGGGGGAGAAACTGCATGCCGAGCAGGGTGTATATCTCCCGCTCATCGGACATGCGTACCCGCATACCTTCACGAAAGATTCCATCCTTCCTGATTTCGTACCCGATCCTGTCGGCAATGTCCCGCAGCTGTGAGGCGTGCTCCTCGGATCCAGTGGTGAGGAAGAGTGCACAGGGTATCTGTTCGCGTGACGCAGGGTGAAATCGTACTGGTGGCTTTCCCGGGAAGGACGCGGTGAGCATCTCTGTTTCTGTTTTCCATGACAGTCGTGTATCCAGTGCATCTTGGAGAGAGTTCTCCCATCCGGGGAATGACTCCACAAGGAGATCGATGTGCGTGTAGATCTCCCTTCCCCTGCGGCACTCTCCAGTGAGGAACGATTGGACTCCTGCGTGATCCAGGCGGGTCATGATCTCTCCAGCGTACAGCAGCGTTGAATTCATCAGGTATTTCCCCCGATAAGAGATGACCTGCCGCACAGATTCCAGGAGCCTGGCAAGTGTCTTGTTGGAAAATCCCCTGGATCCTTCCAGCGTTCCGGCCTCGAGGCTCTCAAGAAGCTCATCAACAGTTGCTATGCCATGATCTTGGAACAGGGCCCTGATCCGCTTCATCCCCAGCCCGGGAACCTTCTCCAGTTCATCCAGTCCCTGGGGGAGTCTTGACCGCACTTTTTCAAGGGCAGAAAAATCTCCATGTTCTACCCATGCCTCCAGCTTCGAGGCAATCGCCTTTCCCACTCCGTCTACATCGTTGATCTCTCCACTGGCAACGAGATCCTCGACACTCCGGTCCAGGGACTCAATGGAAAAGGCCGCCTTTCGGTAGGCACGTGCCTTGAAAGGATTGTCATCGAGGAACTCAACACCGCGGGCAAGTTCCAACAGCATATCAATGACCTGACGATTATCCACCGAGTTCCCCCTCAAGCGAATCATCTGTGAGGGAGGTAATCAGAACAGGGACACTCTCTCCCGGCTCTGCGCAGCCTTTCACGGATACATTCAGGTAGTTGGATGTGATCCCCATAAACCATGATGCGTTTGCTTTCATGACAAGGACCTCCTGTCCGGTTCCAATGTGAAGACCCATGAAGGTTCGCTTCTTTCTGCCGGAAAGCTCTCTGAACCGTGCTGCCCTGGATCGCACTGCAGCAGGGTCCTGTCTTCCTTCCATGTGAAAGGCCCGCGTGCCACGTCGTGGTGAAAAAGGGAACACGTGGAGATACGTCAACGGTAGTTTCTCAACCAGGGAAAAGCTCTCTTCGAACTCTCGCTCTCCTTCTCCTGGAAACCCTACCATGATGTCTGACCCTATGGAAACGGAATCAGACAGCGTGCGTATCTGATCAAGGATGGATGCGTACTGGGCAGTGCTGTACGGCCTCCCCATTGCCTCCAGGATCTTCTGGCTCCCGCTCTGGAGAGGCAGGTGAATGTGATCGCATACCCTCGTTTCTTTGGTGATAAGTTCGATCAGCGCTGTGTCAACAGTCCACGGCTCGACAGAACTGAGACGAATCCTGGAGACCGATGTGTGGGCCATGATTTTTCTGATGATCCAGGCCAATCCCCCTTCATAGAGACCGATGTTGATGCCGGTGAGCACGATTTCAGTGTATCCAGCATCAACAAGGCCTTCCACCTCGGCGACAATCTCCTCCCACGGCCTGCTCTTTGGTGTTCCCCTCGCATAGGGGACGATACAATATGCACAGAAATTACTGCACCCCTGCTGGATCTGTACAAATGCACGGGCATGACCGGCAAAAGAGGTTATCCGGGAAGGCACCTCAACGCCCAGGACCCTCGAGAGGCACCCATGGCCTACGACCTCGAGATCATTCGAGAGCGATGTGATCTCCTTCGGGGAAACAACAGCCCCACAGCCGGTCACGAGCACCCTGCCTCCACGCCTGAGGGCCTGGCGAATCAGCCGCCTCCACTCGGCATCCGAACGGTGTGTGACGGTACAGGTGTTCACGATATACAGCTCTGCCCCGGATTCGGAAAATTTCTGCTCCGTATGACCTGCCCGTACAAGGGCTTCCCGGATCAGCTGAGATTCGTACTGGTTGACCTTGCAACCGAGGGTTGAAATTGCAAATCTCATATCCCAGGTGGCATACTCTACACCGGGTGCAGGTGTCAATTCCAGGGAGTTCAGTGATACAGAAGATCAGTCGATGAGCTTTTTGATCTCGTCCAGAAATTCCTCTGAAATATCAATGAGTTTTACCCCTGTCTCCACCTCTCCGCTTGGACACGAAATGGACCAGATGGCCTTGCCTCTGGCATTCTTGCCAGAAACCGAGAGCCTGACCTCACGGTCGACGGAGACCTTTTCAGCTGTTTTAAGGAGCACGCCGTCCTCATTCACATTGAGGATATCTCCTTCTTCTGGTCCTGTACCGATGTCGTAGACTGCGGGAGCGTGGATCCTGTGCCTCCTCAGCTTCATCTGCTGCTGCAAAGATTCCTTGTTGTGCATGCTCCTGAACTGGGAATCCATGGTATACACAGCGTTGAAGAACCTGGTTTTCTGCTCCTGCCGGGCAACCTTGGGGAGATCCCTGTGCAGCATCTTCCTCTGCCTGTTCAGGGATTCCATGAGAAACGTGAATGCAGCCTCCTGTTCCCGATTGCCTCTATTTGCTAGATACACGTTGATCATGGATGGCAGGCGTCTCCTGATCTGCGTCTCGAATTCCCTGAGAGCGATCTCGAATTCTTCCCTGGTCATGGCACCCTCATAGACCACCGCTGCCCTGAATGCAATTCATTGTTCGCTCCTGTCTTCAGAGATGCACCATGTCTCATGGGAATACCATCGGACGGTGATGCCCACAAACTTTACCTGAGGCATGGTCTTCTGGTACTATATCCAGAGAATGAGAATACTGTTCTGTTCTTCAGAGGTCACGCCGTATGCCAAAACCGGTGGGCTGGCAGATGTCAGCGGTGCACTTCCGGCAGAGCTCAACCGACAGGAGATCTCCTGTGAAGTGATCATGCCGCTGTATGCCACCATCAGGGATATGAACCTGCCCCTCGAACACGTCGCGGATCTGTCTTTCCTGTGGGGAAACGGCATGTCGGATGCCCGGATATACCGCCTTGAGAACGTCAGTTTTATCGAGAACACGTTCTTCTTCAAACGGGAAGGCATGTACACCTATCAAGGAGACGACTATCCCGACAACCTCGAGAGGTTCACATTCTTTTCCCGTGCCTGTATCGAGTATCTCCTGTTTCGCGGGGATGTTGATATCGTCCACTGCAACGACTGGCAGACGGCCCTTGTCCCCATGTATCTGCACGAGATGGGCATTGACGAGGTTTCTTCGCTCTTCACCATCCACAATCTGGCCTACCAGGGCACCTTTCACCCTTCCCTGTGGAATATCCTCATGCTTCCACAGGACTATTTCTCGCCGGAGTACCTTGAATTCTTCGGCCGCATCAATGTGCTCAAGGCCGGGTTGATTTTTTCGGACATGGTAAACACCGTGAGTCCTTCCTATGCCCGCGAGATCCAGACCCCGGAATTCGGGTCTGGACTGGATGGACTCCTGAGATCAATCTCGGAGAAACTCACCGGCATCACGAACGGGATTGACATCGACGTCTGGAATCCGGCGACCGACCCCTACATAGCACGCCCTTTCAGCATCGACGATCTCGCAGGAAAAAGAGAGTGCAAGGCACACCTGCAGAGTCTGTTCGGCCTCGAACCTGGTTCAAAGCCTGTCTTCGGAATGATCGGTCGCCTTGTGGAACAGAAGGGAATAGATCTTGTCCTAGCTGTTCTGCAGGACGTGATCGAACTGGGCTGTCAGGTCGTGATCCTCGGGAACGGCAATCCTCTCTACGAGCGGAGGCTGACCGAGATGACCCGGGCCCACCAGAAAGATCTCGGGAGCTTCATCGGGTTTGATGAGAACAGGGCTCATGCCATCGAAGCCGGATCGGACTTTTTCCTCATGCCATCCCGGTTCGAACCCTGCGGACTCAACCAGATGATCAGCATGCGCTTTGGAACCATCCCCATTGTCACCTCGGTCGGAGGTCTGAAGGATACCGTTGTGGCAATCAATGAGGGAGAGCATCCCTGGGGGCTGAGGGTCCAACAGCCCACTGTCGATTCCCTCCTCAAGGTTGCACGGCGTGCCCATACCATCTACACCACCCAGGAGGATATTCTCACAGAGATGAGGATCAGCGCAATGACGCAGGATGTGAGCTGGACAACCTCGGCCCGTCGCTATTGCGCTTTGTACAAGAAACTCAAAGATTTTAAAGAAAGATCTAGATAAACGCAGGTTCAAAGTTTTCTACAAAATGTCTAAAAGAGCGTCAAACCGAGAAGGGCTCTGGCTTTTTTCAGGGGCCATTTAAATGTGGTCAATCCGGGGGTTCTTTGTCTATTATCTTGAAATTACTTCTTATTTAAATCTTAACAGAAAATTTATAAATATGCCCATAACCGTGGTGATTCAGGTTTGACCTTTTCAGACTTTCGACACATTATGGCGGGCGTTGCATCTGATATATCCTTCTTCAGGGGGTTATTGTGAATCAATTTGATTCTATTAAAGAATCTATACTCTCGTCGGTCCCAGCCGCATCAGAGAGAGCTCTTCTCGATCAAATCGAGATTTCAGAGGAGAAAGGAACCGTTGTTGTCCACTGTCCGAATGTGTTTTCCCACCGCTATCTCACCAGGCAGTACAAAGATCTCATCATACGCTCAATTCGGGAGAAAATCTCCAGGGCAGTAGAGGTGGAGTTCAGCGTGAACCACTACAAGAAGCCCGTTCCCGAACACGCAGAATCAGATGTGCCCGTACAGATGGTGCTCCCTTCTCTCACGTCTCCTCAGAAGGCAACCGGGCTGAATGCGAAGTACACCTTCGAAGAATTCATCGTGGGGAGGTGCAATGCCTTTGCCTATGAAGCTGCATGCGCTGTTTCCGAGATAGACACGCCGAGGTACAATCCTCTCTATTTCTATTCAGACGTGGGCCTGGGGAAAAGCCACATCGCCCATGCAATCGGGAACAAGGTCATCAAGTCCAGATCCAACACGTCGGTTCTGTACATGACGGCCAGGGATTTCTCCCATGACTATGTGTACTCAGCACATAACAACATGCTGAACACCTTCAAGAACAACTTCAGGAGATCGAATATCGACGTTTTCTTCATCGATGACGTCCACCTGTTTCAGAACAAGCACAAAACCCAGTTGGAGCTGTGCCATGTCCTCGATGATCTCCTGTGTGCCGGCAAGCAGGTGATATTCTCCGGGTACCGGCCGCCCACATCATTCCAACAGATCGACAAGGGGCTCAAATCACGGTTCTCTTCGGGGCTCATGATCGATATCAAACGACCTGACAAGAGTACCCGCGCTAAAATCGTACGGCATAAAGCGAACAAGAACGCGGTTGTTCTGCCCGAAGACGTGGTGGAATTCATCAGCACGAATGTGCACAGCAACATACGGGATCTTGAGAGTGCGGTCATGACGATCATTGCCATGGGTTCGCTCATGAAACGGGAAATCACCCTCGATCTCGCCAAAGAATTCCTGGAAGGAACCCTGGAGAAGCAGGAGAGAATCACAATCCCCTATATCCTTGAGTTCATATCAAAGAACTTTGAGCTGTCTCCTGAAATTCTGATCTCTCCCTCGAGGAAAAGAGACATCATCTATCCCAGGCAGATAGCCATATTCCTGTGCAGGCGATATACTGACGAGCCGCTGCAGACCATCGGGACGGCCTTTTCCCGCAAGCATTCATCCATCATTCATTCCCTCGAGACAATCGAGAACAAGTACACGAATAATCTCAAGGTCAAACGGGAGATCGACTTTCTCATTGAGAAACTCGAAAGCGAGGCATCCTAGTCACACCCGTCGGACAGTCAGCATCGTGGCGGCACGACGTATTGATGAAGAGGACCGTATTACCGGGGATAGCCGGCTGTTGCTCTGCTCAGGTCCCGGAAGTTGTCCACCCCGGTAAAAAACTCCCGCATCATGACAACCCAGTAATACCTTCCCTTTTCCGTCAACTCGAGCACCTGAGAAGCCTGTCGAATTCCTCCCGTTGCGACAAAGAACAGATACTCCAGTGCAAGAAGACACCTGAGATCCCTTCCGAACTTCGCTGTAAAGTCATTCAGGTCCATCCTGAGGCCAAAGAGCCCCATCAGGAAGGTGTACCGGGCCAGTTCCCTGCGGGAGAACAGCTTCCTCGCATTCAACGGAAACTCGGCATTCCCAAGACGAGCTATGTAGTCGCTGATGGAAAAGGTATTCGCATAGATGGCCCCGCCCACGAGGCCGAATGCACCACTGCCGGCTCCGACGTACTCATCTGTACTCACGATGTACTCATCGATCATGGCGCTCCCGCTCCGGGAGAAACACCACGCAGAGCTTGGCTCATACAGAACCGCAAGTTCAGAGGAAATCCTGTGATAGAACCGTTTCTCCGTTCTGAAGCAGACCTTTCCCATGATCGTGCTCATCTGTTTGCGGGTCAGATCAGAGACCATGAGGGGATAGAAGGTGATCTGATCCGGGAGGATCTCTTTCAGGCTCTCGAGGTCTTTTGAAAGCATGGCTTCGGTCTGGAGAGGAAAGTTATAAATCATATCCACATTGAGTGTATCCACACATCCCTGTGCCTCGAGAAGCCTTGTCTTGAGCCGCTCTCCGCTGCCGTACTTCTCGTACCTGCCGACTCGTTTGAGTAAATCGTCATCAAAGGTCTGGATACCGACCGACACACGTTTTACCCCATATCCGGAAAGAAGCTCCAGGACAGCTGTATCGAGTCGGTCCGGATTTGTCTCCACAGAAATCTCCTGAGGGCTGAACAGCGTTGTGATGAGAGCCAGGGTCTTCTTGAGCTCATCGAGAAGGATTGTGGGTGTCCCCCCACCGATGTAGACAGCCTCGAAGAGATACCCGAGATCGTGATAGAGTTCGAGCTCCCGCCTGAGTGCTGCGAAATACGCCCGGGCAAGACCCTCTTCATACCGTACCCGGTGAAACGAGCAGTAGGGACAGAGCTGAAGGCAGAAAGGAATGTGGACATAGAGATGTACAGGCCTGCCGGGTGCGGGAGGAGGTTCGATGGAGAAGGCGCGTTCAAAGGTGAAATACTTTCCGGTTACATGCCGCATGAATTGTGAGATGAATGCCTCAACGATCACGGCATCACCTGAAATATCGAAAGAGGATAAACAGGACACTCAGGACGATACTGACCAGAATCGACGTGGTGATGGGGATGTACACGCTAAATCCCGGGCGGACAATCCGGATATCTCCTGGGAGCCTCCCAAGCCAGGGGATCGACAGCCCGAAAGAGAATACCAGTCCCAGGAGTATGCATATAATCCCTACGATGATGAGCAGGATCGACATGTCTTTCATACTCTCCTGGTCTATAGTGCAAAATGTCCCGTGGTGCAAGGCGGCTGATCTTCATCGTTTTCAGTGTCGCCCGTGCATCTTGCACCCTCGATCGTGTTCATGGTACATACCAGTGAGATCCAGATCGTAGAACATGCATCAAAGACCATTGAGGAGGAATGTATGGTAGCCCATCATTTTCTCGAGATCCAGGAACTAACGGGAATAGACCAGACCAAAGGGGTGGGCATGAGAGTCCTCATAGGGAAAGAACACGGCGCACAGAGATTCATCATGAGGCGGTTCTCTGTGGACGCCCAGGGATTCACTCCCAGACACACCCATCCATGGGAACATGAGATCTACATCCTCAACGGCACCGGTACAATACACGTTGAGAACGAGCAGACTGAGGTCCGTGAAGGCATGGCGGTCTTTATCCCACCGGATACCCAACACCAGATCCTAGCAGGAGATCGCCGACTAGAATTTCTCTGTCTGATCCCACACATCGAGGAAGCCTGATCGCATGATCCCGGTGCGGGATACGACACTGCGTCGGGCATTCACCCCCGTTACCTCCGCTCTTATCGTGATCAACATTATCATGTTCATAGAAGAACTGCGCCAGGGTGAACATCTCCTCCGCCTTTTTTCCGTAAGCCCCCTCGACATCTACTGTTACCTTACCCAGGGAACCGGAAGCATGTTCACCATACACCTGGGAATTCTCGTTTCGGGCTTCATGCATAGTGGGTACATACACCTTCTGGGGAACATGATCTTCCTGTCCGCATTCGGACCCGCAGTGGAAAAACGGCTCGGAACTCTGAGGTTCATCCTCTTTTATATACTCTCCGTGTTGGTGGCCTTTTATTCTCACGTACTGGTATACCCGCATTCCAACCTGCCGCTTGTCGGCGCTTCAGGCGCAATCGCAGCCATCATGGGCGCATACATCGTTTTCTACCCACGGGGCAGAATCCTCACCATCCTACCTTTGATCTTTCTGATCGAGATCGTGGAGATCCCTTCCGTGATCTTCATACTGATCTGGTTCATCCTCCAAAGCGCGAATGGGTACCTGAGCATTGGAAATACCACATCGATAGCGTGGTTCTCGCACATCGGCGGTTTTCTCATGGGGCTTGCATGGGCTCTCAGGCTCCGGTGGTTTCCGTGAAGAGAAGAATCCGGCGCATCCAGGCCGAGACAAGATCTCGGGGGCCTGTATGGGAGGACATCACATGACTCTCCTGGTACAGGTGGGAGTCCCTCTCGGAAACAATAATAGGTATCCGTGTTACAACCTTGTATCGTGTTTCATAGTGAAGATATTCCCTCAGTAGGGGTGAAAAGTTTTTTGTTAAAGATTCATTTTGGTTGTCCCGATACATTGCCTATGTGTATGGAAAGCTTAATTCTTAATGCCAACACCTCAGTGATGAGGTATAATGATTACAATGAGGGTTTCCCGCTCGATAACATGTGGTCTCATCCTGATTATCGCGCTGACATTTGTCTTCACCCTGCCGGGAGAGAAGGGGCTTATCCGTGGATACCAGTTATACAGGGAGCTCCTGGACCTGAGACGCCAAAATACCTCCCTGAATCAGGAGAACACGTCCCTGATGCACGAGGCAACTCTGCTCAGAGAAAATTTGGCATACATAGAGCATGTGATCATCCAGGAACTGAACATGGTGCGTCCAGAAGATATCATTGTCGTATTCAAAAGGAAAAAGATTGAGTCACGAGGTGAGTAGATGGTACTTGAGAAAAAGACCTTGCTAGGATTGGATATCGGTTCTCAATCCATAAAGATGGTGGACATCGTAAAGGTCCGGGGAGGGTATGAAGTCAAGGCCCTTGGGGTCGGCCTCATTCCCTCGGAATGCATCGTGGACAAGGACATCATGGATTCCGAGACGGTCGTGGATACCATTAAGAATCTCAGGGATAACCTCAAAGTCCGATCCCGAGGATCATCTACGGCAATATCTGGTCATTCGGTCATCGTGAAAAAGGCAGAGCTACCCTTGATGAGCGAGACCGAGTTGCAGCAGACTCTCATGATCGAGGCAGAACAGTACATACCCTTCGACATCAATGACGTGTACCTCGACTCGTTCATCCTTGGAGAAAGTCTCGAACGTTCCGACATGATGGATGTCCTCTTCGTTGCAGCAAAAAAAGAGCTGGTCGACGACTATGCATCCGCAGTACGGAATGCCGGCCTCAAACCGATGCTCATGGACATCGATGTGTTCTCCCTGGAGACCATGTACGAAATCAATTATCCCGATGCCCCTGAATCGATCGTTGCCCTGGTCGATGTGGGTGCAACCATGATAAACATCAACGTGCTCAAGGATGGCATGTCCATCTTCGCACGGGACATCTCCATGGGAGGCCGGCAGCTCACCGAGAGAATCCAGCGGGAATTCGGGGTGAGCTTCGAGCGGGCGGAAAACATCAAGATCGGCGCAAACATCGAAGGCATCGATCTTGATAGAATCAATTACATCTTCAAGATGGCGGCGGAAACGTATGTACAGGAGATTCGAAGAACACTCGACTTCTTCCTTTCCACCATGGTGAACGAAAACATCGAGCGTATCTACATGAGCGGAGGATCATGCAGGGTTCCGGGTCTGATCCCGCTGCTGGAGAAGCAGATGGACATCCCCGTGGAGATGGTCAATCCATTTAATACGATCAAGTGGGACGACAAGGTCTTTGACCCTGAATATATGGCCTATATCGCACCGCAGATGGCAGTGGCTGTGGGCCTCGCACTAAGGAGGGCCGACTATAAATGGTAAAGATTAACCTGTTACCCATCAAATCGGAGTTGAGGCGAAAGGCCCTTGTGGAGCACATCGTCCTCCTTTGCCTCTGCATCCTGCTGGTACTCATCCTGGCATGGTTTGCACAGGGGTCCATCATAAACCAGAAGGAAAGTCTCCAGAAAGAGATTGCTGCGACAAAGCTGGAGATCAAGAAGCTCACAGCCGAGGCCGGGGAAATTGAGAAATTCAAGAAGCAGAAACAGGAACTGGAACGCAAACTGGAGATCATCACCGATCTCAATTCCCAGAAAACCGGTCCAGTGGAGGTTCTCGATCAGCTGAGCATCATAATCCCTGAAAAGGCATGGATTACATCGCTGAACAATTCAGGGACGACTCTGATTCTCGAAGGCCTTGCAGTGGACAATACGACGATAGCATCATTCATGAAACGACTTCAGGCATCGGAGTACTTTGACGAAGTGGCGCTCGTTCTCTCTCAGCAGGATGGTGCAAACCATAAATTCACCATTACCTGTAAAGTCAAGTTGCCTGCGTGAGGTGGACCATGAACGTGATTGACATCCTATTACGACAGAAACCATTCATCAAGGTGCTCATCCTTGTGGTTATTCTTGGTCTGATCGTCGGACTCTACTGGCAGTTCTTCTACAGACCCGTAGTCGCAGAGATCAGGGTCATTGAGCCTGAATTGAACCAGCTCAAGGCAGAGCTCTCTGCGAAGCGCGAGATCGTCAAGGAAAAACCACGGTATGAAGCTGAACTGGAAGAGACACGCGCCAGGCTCCACGTTGCACTCAAGCAGCTCCCGGACAAGAGCGAGATCCCAACACTCCTTGAGAATATCTCCGCCCTGGGCAAGGCATCGGGTCTCAAGTTCAAACTCTTCAAACCCAAATCCGAGGTGACAAAGAACTTTTATGCGGAGATCCCTGTGGACATCCAAGTGGAGGGAAGATACCGGGATATTGTGATGTTTTTCGATCGTGTTTCGAAAATGCCGCGAATCGTGAACATCACGAATATCAACGTGGGAAATCCGAAGAAGGATCTTACGGGTGGAATGGTGTTGAACACATCCTGTAACGCCATCACCTACAAGTTCATAGAAGGGGCGACACCAAAATGAACAGGTATCTCTATATCCTTTTCATAGTACTGGCTGCATGTTTGTTCGCCTGCTCGGAAGGCACAGTTGAGGCTCCCGTCCAGGAGAGCCCGACGCCTGCCTCTACGGAGAAAAAACCCGAGAAGGTCAAACCTGTCCTGGTTCAGGAGGAGAAGAAGAAACCCGAATACACTGTGTCGGGGGATCGAGATCCGTTCCATCCCTACGAAGTCAGCTCTCCTTCAGACCTGGCTCGGTCACAAAGTGGAAACAAGATCACCGACCCGCTTCAAAAGCTTGCCCTGTCACAGGTTGAAGTCGTGGGCATCATCCTGGGCAATCAGAACCGGGCTCTCATCCAGGAAGCCTCCGGCATGGGACACATCATCACGGAAGGGACCCTGATCGGAGAGAATTCAGGAATCGTGACCAAGATTACCCTGAATGGGGTAACCATAAAACAGCACTTTAAAGACTACATGGGCCGCGTGAATACACGAGAAGTTGTATTGTCGCTCAGGAAGGAAGAGGGGGAACTATAGTATGAAGAGAACTACAATCCCTATCGTGCTAATCGGCTTGCTGGTTTTACCTGCACTTGCGTTCGGGTTAACAATAAAGAGTGTCGATTTCATGAACATCGACAACAAGTCGAGACTTCAGATCGGCCTCGATGGCCAGGCATCATACGATGTCAACAGGGAAGGAGGAAATGTCATCCTGCGCATTGATAATGCACGAATTCCCGATCACCTTGCCCGGCCCTTCATTACCGAAGAATTCACCACAGCCGTCAAACAGATTATCCCGAGACAGGCACAGGATGATGTCATCTTCGCCATCACCATGAAACAGATGGCGCCCTACTTTGTCTCACAGGACAACACCCTTCTGATCATGGACTTTGACATCCCGGAAGAGGTCAAAGCACAGGCAAAGGCTGTAGCTCCTGAGGTCCCGGTTGTGGTTTCCGGCCAGACCACCACCAAGACCGAGACAGTCAAAGCGGTCCCCCTTCCGACGACGAGTGCATCGTATGATATACCCCCGTCATTGCAGGAAACAGTCATCAATGCAGAGCTGCTCCCCACCTATACAGGTCAAAGGATATCCCTGGATTTCCAGAATGCTGACATTCACAATGTCCTCAGGATCATCGCCGATGTGAGCGGGCTCAATATCGTTACGTCCGACGAGGTGAAGGGCAACATTACCATTCGTCTCAAGAATGTACCGTGGGACCAGGCGCTGGATGTCGTGCTGGAAAGCAAGGATCTCGGGAAAATGGCCGTGGGTAATGTCGTTCGTATCGCCCCTGCGGATAAGATCAAGGCTGCCCAGGAAAGGCGGCTTGAATCCAGGAAGACGCAGGAACAGCTTGAACCCCTTGTAACGACGGTGATCCCTGTAAATTTCGCCAAGGCGTCGGATATCGCCACCACGATCAAGGGAAAAGAAGTGGGCCTCGTCTCAGAGAGAGGCAGCATAACCGCTGAGGACCGCACCAATGTCCTCATCGTGAAGGACATCAAGAACAGTTCGGACGAGATCAGCGCCATGGTGAAAAAGCTGGACAAACCCACACCCCAGGTGCTCATTGCAGCCAGGATCGTGCAGGCGGACAACGACTTCACCAAGGGTCTGGGTGTTCAGTGGGGAGGTGCGTTCAGAAATCAGTCCGACAGGTACCACTTTGGACTTACCGGTGTAAATACCGGCGCTGCACGGAATCTGTTCGACACGACGGCACCTGCCGGCGGTCAGCCAAACTGGAGCGGCACTGTGGTCCCGTCTCCTGCGCTTGCGGTAAATTTCCCCCAGAATCAGAATGCAGGCATCGGGATTTCGGTGGGGAGGCTTTCAGGGTCGATCTTCGATCTCGACCTGAGACTTGATATCGGGGAAACCCTCGGCAGCGCAGAGGTCATTGCCCGCCCGAAGATCGTGACCATGGACAACAAAAAGGCGGTAATCCGCCAGGGTGAGAAGTATCCCTACGTCGTGCGGGACGATGACGGCCAGCTCTCCACTGAGCTGAAGGACATCGAGCTCGTCCTCGAAGTGACTCCACGGATCGCATTCGACGGAAGTGTGAACATGGAGATCTCCGTCAAGAGGAATGCCATCGGTTCTATCACCAACCAGCTCGGCGATCCAAGCATCGCATCCCGTGAAGCCCAGACAGAAGTTCTGGTGAAAAACGGGGAGACCAGTGTTATCGGCGGCATCATCGAAGACGAGGTCAGGGAGAACATCACTCAGGTCCCCGTCCTCGGGAACATCCCGGTTCTCGGGTATCTCTTCAAGGGCAAGACGAACGTGAAGAACAAGAAAGAGCTCCTTATTTTCATCACCCCCCAGATACTGGAGCCTGTTGCCATGCAGTGAGCACTCAGGCATAGGTTGATTTCTCAGGCCCCAGTCCTGTTAGGGACTGGGGCCTTTCCATGTTTACTTCACCAGGGGTACACGCGTTCCAGAACGAAACTGCAGGGCTGACACGCACATGAACAAAATAAGAACAGCACCCGTGCATTGCCCATAAATCCTCTCATAGAGCCAATGAGAATCTACATTGACAGAGCATGGACATACTTACTATATGGTAGTATACACAAGGAGGTTCAACACATGGCAAAGAAGACACGCAAAGAGCTCCTCTCCGCACCCGATGAGTTCATCACGACATCCAGTACGATCCTGAAGTGGGTGAAGGAGAACCCCACACGGTTCATCTCTCTCATAGGTATTGTCGTCCTGCTCTTTGCAAGCGGTTTCGGGTTCTACTACTGGAAAACAAGCAGGGAAACCACCGCGATGATCGCGTACAGCATAGCCTTTCAAGACTCTGCCAAGACCCTTGAGGTCTCTCAGAGTTATGCTGACACTGCGGCGGGAGAACTTGCAAAACTCAGACTGGCACGTATGTCCTATTCTCAGGGAGACAGCGCCATGGCGATCAGCCATGCGGATGATTTCATCAATGCGTGGGGTCAGGAGGACATGTTCTACTGGCAAGCGGTTCTCATCATGGCCCTTGCCTATATGGATCAGAACACCATCGATGCATCCCTCCCCCTGCTGGAAAAGTGCATAAAGAAAGGGCCTCCCACCATAAAGGACCAGGCACTGTTCTACAAGGCGACTGCCCTCATCAGACTGGAAAAGCATGATGAGGCCGCCGAGGCTCTGCAACAAGTGTCTGGCTGGTATGAAGACATAGCCAAGGTGACCCTGTCTGACTTGAACACCACGGAGACATCGAATGCCGAATAACCGGTCCCAGAAGAATGGGAACAACATGATTAAAAACGTTGCGCTCTGGGTGGTCATCGCCCTGATCATGGTGATGCTGTTCCATCTCTTCAACCAGCCAGCACAGGAAAAGACAACATTCGCCTTCAGCGAGTTCCTCAGCATCCTCGACAAGGGCGAGGTGAAAGAGGTCACCATTCAAGGGGATGACATCAAGGGTGTGCTCATCGACGGGACAACCTTTGAAACGTATGCCCCGGAAGACCCTAAACTGGTAGAGCGCCTCATGGAAAAGAATGTGCTCATTACCGCGAAACCCAAGGATGAATCCCCCTGGTACATGTCGGTTCTCATCTCGTGGATCCCCATGCTCCTGCTCATCGGGGTGTGGATCTTGTTCATGCGTCAGATGCAGACCGGTGGTACCAAGGCGATGAGCTTCGGACGAAGCAGGGCCAAGCTCATGTCTCAGGACAAGATAAAAGTGACCTTTGCGGATGTTGCAGGTGTAAACGAGGCAAAGGAAGAGCTTGAGGAGATTATCGATTTCCTCAAGGAGCCCAAAAGATTCACCTCGCTCGGAGGGAGAATCCCCAAGGGAGTCCTTCTCCTCGGCCCTCCAGGTACCGGAAAAACCCTTCTCGCCAAGGCTGTGGCCGGAGAGGCAGGGGTTCCCTTCTTCAGCATGTCCGGTTCCGATTTTGTAGAGATGTTCGTCGGTGTGGGCGCATCCCGCGTTCGAGACCTCTTTGCCCAGGGCAAACAGCATGCACCGTGCATTATTTTCATCGATGAGATCGATGCGGTGGGAAGACACCGGGGTGCAGGCCTCGGCGGCGGGCACGATGAGCGTGAACAGACCTTGAACCAGCTTCTCGTCGAGATGGATGGATTCGAGTCTAACGAGGGTGTCATCCTCATGGCCGCGACCAACCGCCCCGATGTACTCGATCCAGCGCTGCTGAGACCTGGAAGGTTTGATCGACAGGTTGTCGTGGCAGCCCCTGATGTGAAAGGCAGAGAAGGTATCCTGAAGGTCCACAGCAGAAACATACCCTTGTCCGAAGATGTGATCCTCCCTACGCTTGCAAAGGCGACCCCCGGGTTCTCAGGCGCCGATCTGGCAAACCTCGTGAACGAGGGAGC
This sequence comes from Desulfomonilia bacterium, assembly GCA_049975365.1. Classification (GTDB taxonomy): domain Bacteria; phylum Desulfobacterota; class Desulfomonilia; order UBA1062; family UBA1062; genus DSBG01. The sequence continues at coordinate 27,675 of JBNGDS010000034.1, forward strand.
CCTGCTGGCAGCACGCAAGAAACACACCAAGGTGACCATGGAAGATCTCGAGATGGCAAAAGACAAGGTCCTCATGGGCGTGGAACGGAAGAGCATGGTGATCTCCGAGGAGGAGAAGAAGACAACTGCCTACCACGAGGCAGGTCATGCGCTGGTGGCAAAAAAGCTGCCGAATGCAGACCCGGTATACAAGGTGAGTATCATCCCAAGGGGCAGAGCCATGGGTATCACCCAGCAGCTTCCCCTGGATGACAGGCATACCTATCGGAAGGATTTCCTCCTGGACACCATATCAGTTCTGATGGGGGGAAGGGTCGCGGAGGAACTGGTGCTCGGATATCTCACCACAGGTGCAGGGAACGACATCGAACGCGCCACCGACATGGCACGGCACATGGTCACAGAATGGGGCATGAGTGCACTGGGACCCTTGAGCTTCGGCAAGGTCGAGCAGGAGATGTTCCTCGGCAGAGAGATATCCAAGAGGACGGACTACAGCGAACTGACGGCTCAAAAAATCGATGAAGAGGTAAAGGCTATTATTACGGAATGCTACAACAAATCCAGAAAGATTGTAGAATTGAACCTGGATGTCCTGCACATCATAGCCCAGCGCCTGCTGGAGAAAGAGGTCCTTGATGGTTCAGAGATCGAAAAGATCATCGAGGAAGGGATTCCCCAGGGCGAGACTGCTCTCTGATGCAAATGAGGAGATCCTCCTTTCCTGTGGCGTAGATCCCGCTTCTCTTCCCTATCTGGGACCGAAGCTCATTCACAGAAATCTCCTTATCAAGGGTGTGAAACTGTTTGCAGCCAATATTCTCAAACAGAGCATGCTCTCCATCGGGGGGGATGTGGCGGTTCACAGGGGGGTCATCTCAGGCAGGGCGGAGACCTCCGATTGTCTCCTCATGGGAGACCTGCGGCACTACCGGCTTCTCGTGGAGAAGCTCAGGCTCCAGAAAGGGCTCGAAACCATTGTACAGACAATCGAGGAGCAGATCTTCTCTCCTCGAAGCCCCCTGACACTCTCCCTCCGCGCACAATCGTGTACCTGGGATCATCTGCCATTGATCATGGGGATCCTCAATATTACCCCTGATTCCTTTTCAGACGGAGGGACATGGCATGATCCCGAGAGGGCCCTTGATCATGCACTCCAGATGGTCAGTGATGGCGCTGACATCATCGATGTCGGGGGGGAATCATCCAGGCCCGGAGCGCGTGAAGTGAATGCAGCCCAAGAAATCTCACGGGTGATCCCGGTCATCAGAACTTTGTCATCACAGATATCCATTCCCATCAGCATTGACACCATGAAGGCCGAAGTGGCTCAGGCAGCAATCGAGGCAGGGGCATCCATCATTAACGATATCAGTGCACTGAATCAGGACTCCTCCATGATGGAGGTCGCCCGGCGCACAGGGGCAGGGGTCATCCTCACCCACATGCGGGGGACACCTGAGACCATGCAGAATGAGACATCCTACACGGACATCATCGACGAGATCTCCTCATATCTGGATCACAGGATCGAGGCCTGTCTCGAAGCAGGTATCAGCCAGGAATCCATGGTCATCGATCCGGGCATCGGATTCGGGAAGGATGCTGAAGGAAATCTTCGCATCATCCATCATATCGCCGAGTTTAGGTCACTGGGGCTGCCGGTCATGCTCGGACACTCCAGAAAATCGTTCATCGGGTCGATTCTCGACTGCGCTGTACACGATCGGGAAGAAGGGACCGATGCAGTGAGCGCATGGGCCATCATGCAGGGTGTGGACATTCTGAGGGTTCACGAAGTTCAGCGAGCTGCCCGTATCAGAAGGATGATTACATCCATTGCGGGAAGTACATGATACAAGGCATAGGCATAGACATCGTTCAGGTCGACAGGATTGCATCCCTCGTTCAGAGGTATGGGAAACGCTTTGTGCAGAGAATCCTTACGGAAGAAGAGATCTCTGCCTGGGCCCGGAGAAGGGATCAATCCGTCTTTCTTGCAGGCCGGTTTGCAGCGAAGGAGGCTGTCTTCAAAGCACTGGGAACCGGGTTGTCCCATGGCATCTCGTTTCGGGACGTAACAGTCGTGAGAACCGATTCGAGGCCCACTCTCCGCCTGTCTGGAAAAGCAGACCTCAGGGCGCGAGAAATGAATGTATCCCGCATGCAGCTCTCCATATCCCATGAGAAGAGCTACGCCGTTGCCATGGTCATCCTGGAAGGAGATCAGGAAGAATGCTCATCGTAGAGTCCACATGGACCGTCTATCCCCTGCTGAGATGGGGTCACCTCTCATGAACGTCGAGTATGTGAGCACCTCCCCCGAGGAAACACAGGCCCTCGGGCAAAAAATAGGAGAACGCCTTACAGGGGGTGAGGTCATCCTCTTGAGTGGGGATCTCGGTGCAGGAAAAACTCTCTTTACCAGGGGAGTCGCTGAAGGCATTCAACCCGGTCTTTCTTCAGAGGTGGTCAGCCCGAGCTTCACCCTTGTCAATCTCTATCAGGCAAGACTTGACATCATCCACGTAGATCTTTATAGGCTAGACTCTGATGAAATCTACACAATCGGACTGGAAGACCTGATGGATACTACCCGTATCGTCGTGGTCGAATGGGCTGAGCGTGCCCGGGATTTCTTCACTGGAGACGTGGTCGAGATCACGCTGGATTACCTGGGAGAAAACGCCAGGAAGATCACGATCGAGACCGAACTCCCGTATCTCGAGGTGGTAGCGGATACACTCGTGGGAGGGACCGAGGCCTTCAGAGACTGATGCGAATGGGAAGAGAACCACGTATGCACCTGATGGAAACGAGGTAAGAGGTATGGCAATCATCGTCCAGAAATACGGCGGAACATCAGTCGGATCCCTTGAGAAAATACAGTTCGTGGCAGAGAAGATCGCCAGGCGCCAGCTGGAGGGAAATCATGTCGCAGTCGTGCTCTCGGCAATGGCAGGTGAGACAGACAGACTCATTCGACTTGCCCAGGAACTGACCCCGTCACCTGATCCACGGGAGATGGACGTCCTCGTATCCACCGGGGAGCAGGTGAGCATAGCACTCCTGTGCATGGCATTGAAGAACCTGGGCATCCCATCCCGATCGCTGCTGGCATTTCAGCTGAATCTCCTCACTGACAACGAGTACACCAAGGCCAGGATCCTCAACATCAATACCGATTCCATCCGGAAAGTCCTCGATGCTGGGGAGGTAGCTGTCGTGGCAGGGTTCCAGGGGGTTACCAGAGATATGGAAATCACGACGCTGGGCAGAGGAGGGTCCGATACCTCTGCAGTTGCCCTTGCGGCAGTACTCGGTGCACACGTGTGTGAAATCTACACGGATGTCGACGGAGTCTACACCTGTGACCCAAACATCTGCGACAAGGCACGCCGCCTGGAGAAAATATCCTACGACGAGATGCTCGAGCTTGCGTCACTCGGGGCAAAGGTTCTCCAGACAAGATCGGTGGAATTTGCGAAAAAATACAATGTGCCGATCATGGTGAAAAGTACATTCTCCGATGAGGGCGGAACCCTATGTACCAGGGAGGACAAAGACATGGAAAAGGAAGTGGTTTCCGGGATCACCTATGATAGAAACGAGGCAAAGATCACCATCCTCGGTGTTCAGGATAAACCAGGTGTCGCAGCCAAGATCTTCAGCGGGTTGTCGGAAAAGAACATCAACGTGGACATGATCATCCAGAATGTCTCTGCCGACGGGAAGCTCGCTGACTTGAGCTTCACGGTCATGAAGAACGATTATGAGAAGGCCATACGGATCGTGCGCGAGAAGATCCAGGATATCGGTGCACGAGACGTCATCGGAGACACCTCAATCGCAAAGATTTCCATCGTCGGTGTCGGCATGCGTTCCCACGCGGGTGTCGCGTCCAGGATGTTTGCAGCCTTGGCCAAAATGGGAATCAACATCATGATGATCTCGACCTCTGAGATCAAGATATCGTGTGTGATCGATGAGAAATTCACCGAGCTCGGGGTACGGGTTCTCCACGAAGAGTTCGAGCTCGACAAGAAGGAGACTTCTCTTGAGAATTGAACTACTCGATACCACACTGAGAGACGGGTCCCAGTGTGAAGACGTCAGCTTATCCCTTGAAGACAAATGTGCCATAATCAATAAACTCGATCAGCTCGGGATTGATTACATCGAAGCCGGGTGGCCGGGTTCCAACCCAAAAGATGAGCGCCTGTTCGCGAAGATCAGAGACCTCTCCATACACCATTCAAAGATCATCGGATTCTGCAGCACCTGCAAGCCGGGCACACGTCCCGAGGATGACAGGATGATCAAGGCTCTCATCGAAGCCAGACCGTACGGGGCGACCATCGTGGGAAAATCCTGGGATGCGCATGTCAGGGGGAATGGCGGCCTTGGCTGTTCCCTGGATGAAAACATCAGGATCATCGCCGATACGATCGCCTACCTCTCATCCGTGTTTCCTGTTGTGTTTTTCGATGCGGAACATTTCTTCGACGGGTTCAAGGCAAACAACGAGTATGCCCTCTCCGTCCTGAAGGCCGCTCAGAAAAGCGGTGCCCGGAGGGTGATTCTCTGCGACACCAATGGGGGAAGCCTCCCCTCTGAGATCTCTTCCATCATCTCCTCTCTCAGGAAGGATTTAGATCACCCCATGGGTATTCACTGCCATAACGATGGCGAACTCGCCGTGGCGAATACCGTCGCGGCCATACAGTCCGGAGTAGATCATGTCCAGGGGACCATCAACGGAATCGGGGAGAGGTGCGGAAATGCAAACCTGTGTTCCATCATCCCAGCTGCCACGCTCAAACTCGGTCACGACACCATTCCCATAGAAAGAATGAGGATGCTCAGCGATATCTCGCGCTTCGTGGATGATATCGCAAACCTCTCCCACGACAAGCACCAGCCATATGTCGGCGAATCCGCGTTTGCACACAAGGGCGGTGTTCACGTGAGTGCCGTGATCGACGACCCATCCACCTACGAACACATCAATCCCGAGCTCGTGGGCAACCAGCGACGGGTCCTGGTCTCAGAGCAGTCAGGGAAAAGCAACATCCTCTACAAGGCACGGGAATTCAATATCGATCTGTCGAAGGATGACACTGCGGCCAACGAGATCGTAAAGAGCATCAAAGATCTCGAGAATTGCGGCTTCCAGTTCGAGGGGGCCGATGCGTCACTGGAACTCCTCATGAAAAAGGCCATGGGCATGCACATGCGATACTTCAAGCTCAAGGGATTCAGGGTCAATACCGAGCGCCGCAGCGATGACACCGACCCCATGTCCGAAGCCACCATCATGATCGAGGTCGATGGAAACATCGAGCACACAGCCGCCATGGGGAACGGCCCCGTGAACGCACTGGACAAGGCCTTGAGAAAGGCTCTCCAGAAGTTCTACCCCAGCCTCCAGGAGATGGAGCTCCTCGACTACAAGGTCAGGGTGATCTCATCGCGTCAGGGAACTGAGAGTGTCGTCAGGGTTCTCATCGAATCGGGCGACAAGAAGGATCATTGGAACACGGTGGGCGTATCCAGCAACATTATGGAGGCCTCGTGGATGGCCCTGGTGGACAGCCTGGACTACAAGCTCTACAAGGACTCGAAACAGCAGCTCGAAGAAGAGACCAAAGAGTAAAGGCTGCACTGAAAATATCCGATACATACCTGTAGAACAGAAAATTTTCCGTGTGAAAAGAGGCAGGTATGTATCAGCACTCCCCGAAGATCGAGTTTCAGGGATTGAAAAAATGGCTGACCCAGGGGGAGTACATCATCTCGACGATTTCCGATGATGGGACCATCTGGACATACACCTCCAAAGACCTGCCAATTTTCGACTTTGGAAATACCAAGATATTCCAGGCACAGGAATCCGGAATCGCAGAGGTGCAGGGTGTAGAGAAAGGAGACGATTTCTATTTCTCCATCCAGGGAATCCGGGTTTCCAAAGTCTACGACTATATCTACCAGGATGACCTCTGATGCATACCGGCTGCAGATCGGAGAACGCCTTTTAAGGATTCCCCGTGGTCCCCGATCACCAGAAAAACATGCCGGATGCAAGGGATGCCAGCATCAGGCACATGATCGCCAGCGGTATCCGTGACCGACTTCTATCCTTTGAGAACTGCCTGACTTCAATCCAGATGAAGATCAGAACTGTTATGGCGACACCACCGAGGGTCAATGCATTCATGTGGGATACCACCGACAGGGACAGCCATATGCCCAGAGGAATAAACAGGAATACCCATACCATGATGAGAGGTCTATACCACAGAAATTGAAGAGGATGAAATAGACTTTCTCTGTCCGGTGTTCTGAAAAATCTCCCCTTGTATCGAGCAAAAAAACAGAAAAACCATCATTACAATTAATATGTTGTGTATTCGTTTTATTCTTGATATTTTTTGCCAACCGTGAGATAGGGGGGATTCAATTGAGCCAGTAGCTCAGTTGGTAGAGCATCGGACTTTTAATCCGGTGGTCGAGGGTTCGAGTCCCTCCTGGCTCACTAGTGTGTGTCCCCATCGTCTAGCCAGGCCTAGGACACCGGCCTTTCACGCCGGCAACAGGGGTTCAAATCCCCTTGGGGACGCCAAATATTTTCAAGGGGTTATGGGTATGCCATGACCCCTTTTTCATATTTCTGTTCCATGGGTATTCGGGAACACGAGGGTCGGCTGATCGCCGGTTAATAAAGGGTTTCAGTCTCCTGCTCTTCCACGATGCAGGAGAATGTAGCAACCAGATCCGGATCGAGGATGTTTCCCTTCATCGAATCGAGCATCTCCAGTGCCTTTTCCTTTGGATAGGCCTTGCGG
>JBNGDS010000035.1:0-34014 GCA_049975365.1 Desulfomonilia bacterium
ATGTAGAGGTCTGGCGAGAGCACGGATTGGAGGCGGTCTACACATTCGTAAGCAGCCAGGATGATTGGGATAGATATGAAGGGTTACAGTGGTATGCTGCGGAAACCTGGGCGAGTGATCATCGGGATGATCTAGATGTGGAGACCGTGCTGAAGCGAGTGCGCGAGAGTAAGACAGCGTATCTGAAGTGGGGACGAGAAACGATGGGGTGGGCGATTTATGTGTTCAAAAAGGGGGGTATAGCACATTTCTAGTTGGCGAACGCGCCTTATTGGGCATGCCCATGATAAGCCGGATGAGAAAAGAGGCATCACCGCCTCCGAACAAGCCGTTCCACCGGATCGGCGGGAAAAGGCGCCCGCCTCCCGGTAAACTTCACGTTGGAAGTAGAGATAATTGTGCCGTTTATCACGTTGTAGGCCGGGTGATCTCCACTGTTGATTTCAACTCAAACTTGATGCTCTGCCTGTGCCGACGATCTCCGTGATATCCCCACGGAATCATGATGCTGAAAAACCGGAGATCTTATCTCGATCCCTATGCAGAGCATCCTTCCATATCAGAGCGTGAATCCTGGCACGGATTCTTTGAATAACAATATACATACATGGACATATCAATACGATTTCTGTAGATAGTTCAACATCATGAAAACTTTTCACGTGTATCGCTGGGCCATAGTGATCATTATTGGCATTCTGTATTTTTTCGTCTGCTTGCACCGGCATTCCCCCACAGTTGTTGCCCGCGATCTGACACTAGCTTTGCGCATCGATGCGGTTACACTGGGCATTATTGCTTCCTCCTACTTTTATCTCTATGCGGCGATGCAGCCTGTAGTGGGATTTCTTGCCGACACAAAAGGGCCGCGTAAAGTAATGGCGGGGCTCTTTTTCATCTCGGCCGCAGGTTCCTTGATCTTCGGGCTTGCACCCAATGCAATAACCGCGGTTTTTGGAAGAGCTCTGATTGGTGCGGGGCTCGCCGGAATTTTTGTTTCCGCTCTCAAGGTGTTCTCCCGCTGGTACCCACCCGGCCAGTTCGCAAGCCTCACGGGTGCCATGGTCACGATCGGAGGTCTGGGCGGTCTCGCCGCCTCTGCGCCGCTCACCTATCTGGTTGTGCTTCTGGGCTGGAGAGGATCCTTTGTGGCAATCGGCATATTTTCCGCCGCAATGGCCTTTCTCGCGTGGATCGTTGTACGGGACTCGCCGGAAGAAAAGGGATGGCCGGCCATATCCAATGCAGTCGATCCTCCAGCCAAGGATGTTGAAGGAATGAGCCTTTCCCGGCGATTGGCTATTGTCTTCAAGGATCTGAACTTCTGTCTGATTTGTCTGTCTGTCTTTCTCATCTACGGTACCGCCCTTTCCTTTCAAGGGCTCTGGGCTATTCCCTATTTAATGGATGTATTCGGGATAGATAAGGTAAGGGCAGGATTGCTGTTCATGGCGTGGCCGCTGGGATTCGGAATTGGAGGGTTAGCCGTAGGGTATCTCTCGGACAGATTCGATCTGAATCGCAAGAACACGCTCCTTGTCGGACTGGCACTCAGCACTCTGCAGTGGCTTTTGCTGATCTTTCTCAAGGAGGAGGAATACCTGTTTATCACATCGCCTCTATTCTTCCTTTTCGGCCTGACCGCCGGAGGGGTGCTCCCCTTGTATTTCAGCATGACCCGTGACCTTTTCCCGCTGCAGCTCATGGGAACATCAACAGGGTTCATGAACGGCATCGCTTTTTGGGGAACTGCCATCTATATGCCTCTCACGGGTTTCCTGATGAAGACTGATGAAACAGTGCATTCCGCAAGCTACAATTTTGATGCTTACCGCAAGCTGCTTGTCGTCTTTTTCGCTTCCTATGCCGTCGCGTTTATTGCCATGCTTCTGGTTTCGAATCGCAAGGCGTCTGAGGTCTCTCCAATGCAATGAAAATAAGAAACGGTTCTTCCCCTTTTTGTTTCCATTTTTTATTGTTCCAGTGTGCAGTCGAGGTTGACATCAGTCGCAAACATTTTTAATTGATGAAATTCATGATATCAGTGTGCTTCCAGGAGGGAGATCGATGAAATCGTTTCGAAAAGAAGTGTGGTTCAATACCGGCAAACGTGTCGAGTTCATCAACATCACCCCCGAGGTTCAGCAGTGCCTGAAAGAGAGCGGCATAAGGGAGGGGCTTGTTCTGGTCAGTGCTATGCACATCACGGCGAGTGTATTCATCAACGACGACGAGAGCGGTCTGCACCACGATTTCGAGGTGTGGCTGGAAAAGCTTGCTCCCCACGGGCCTGTGACGCAGTATCACCACAATGTAGGAGAGGATAATGCCGACGGGCACATGAAACGGCAGATCATGGGCAGGGAAGTGGTTGTCGCCGTCACAGACGGAAGGCTTGATTTCGGACCATGGGAACAGATCTTCTACGGCGAGTTCGACGGCAGAAGGAGGAAGAGGGTCCTGATCAAGATCATCGGAGAGTGACCCACCAGCAGTACATTCATCAGTACCACTCGACACAACCGAAGAACCTCTTCGCAGAGGAAGAGCCATATTGATTCCTCCCACTATCCTCAATGTGATTACCATGAGGGTCCAGGAAAGGGTGATGACCTGGAGAGGTCATGAACATGCATCGAAAAGATGATCTGATGGTCACGTGAAGGGGTATTATCCAGATCGCCCGCTCCCTGTCGTCAGGGACCTCTTGATCGCTTTTTCCGCCTCCACCACGAGGAAGAGTGCAAATCCCAGCGCACATATCACCAACCACTCCTGTAGTCCGATGGCCCTGGTCCCGAACAGATCGTGAAAGACCGGCAGATACGTGAAGGGAATCTGGAGGAGAATGACGATGATCGTTGCTGCCCAGGCATACCGGGTCGCCTTGATCCCGGACAGCGACAGTGAAGAGGTTGTCATAAACCGGCTGTTGAAGAGGTAGAAGATCTCGCCGATGATGAGCATGTTGACCGCAACGGTTCTCGCGTGCTCCGCCGGGTAGCCCTGCGCTGTGCACATGGTGAACAGACACAGCGACGCCATCATGAGCAGGATTGAAACGAGAAGGATCCTGATGAACAGCCCGAGGGGAACGAGGGGTTCGTCTTTGCCCCTCGGCGGACGCCTCATGATGTCTTTCTCGCGTGGTTCGAATGCCAGAGCCAGAGCAAGGGTGACAGCCGTGACCATGTTCACCCAGAGTATCTGAGCAGGGGTGATGGGAAGGACAAGACCCAGCAGGAGGGCTGTGATGACGAGGAGAGATTCACCCCCGTTCGTGGGGAGTATGAAGATGAGGGCCTTCTTGATGTTGTCGTATACAATGCGACCTTCCTCGACTGCATGGACGATGGAAGCGAAATTGTCGTCAGCCAGCACCATCTCGGAGGCTTCCTTTGCAGCCTGGGTTCCTTTTTTGCCCATGGCGATTCCAATATCCGCCTTCTTGAGTGCAGGTGCGTCGTTCACACCATCACCGGTCATTGCCGTGATGTGCCCTCGATCCTGCAAGGCGCTGACAAGGCGGAGTTTGTGCTCCGGTGAAACCCGTGCGTAGACATCGACCTGCTCGACTTGGTCCAGGAGCATGGCATCCGTGGCATCTTCAATCTCCGAGTCCGTCATGACTGTCCGTCCGTCCCCGACTCCAATCTGGGCTCCGATGGAGCGTGCAGTGAGCGCATGATCGCCGGTAATCATCTTGACGTGGATGCCTGCCTGTGTGCACTCCTCGACAGCCTGGATCACTTCTTCCCTGGGTGGGTCCTGCAGCCCCACCAGACCGAGGATCGTGAAATCGGATTCCACATCGGAGATCTCGATCCGGTCACCATCACTCGACGTTTCACGGAAGGCGACAGCGAGGACACGGTGGCCGTCGTCTGCAAGACTCTCGGACAACCTTTTCCACTCCTGTGCATCGACGGGTGACCTGTCGCCGTTCCTGATTTCATACCTGCTCCGAGTAAATATCTCCTCTGGAGAGCCTTTCAGGAAGATTTCCCTTCCGTTCCTGCCTTCGTTCAGGGTTGCCATGAATTTGCGCTCAGACTCGAACGGGATGGAATCGATCCGTTTCCAGTCTTCCTCTATTCTCTCCCGGGAGATGCCGGCCTTTTCTCCAAGAGTCAGCAGAGCACCTTCTGTCGGGGATCCGTCTATCACCCACCGGCCGGATTCCTCCCTCAGCCGGGAGTCGTTGCACGCCACCGAGATTTCCAGGAATTTTTTCACCATGCCCTCAGGCTGTATGGACTGTCCGTTGAGCTTGAAGTTTCCGGTCGGTTCGTATCCTGTCCCGGTTACCTGGATTTCTTCTCCCTTCATGACGATACGCGTGGCAACCATTTCGCCCCGCGTCATGGTCCCTGTCTTGTCGGAGCAGATGACTGTGACAGACCCGAGGGTCTCCACTGCCGGCAGCCTGCGGATGATGGCATTGCGCTTGGACATGCGCTGCACGCCGACAGCGAGGGTGATGGTTATGATTGCGGGAAGGCCTTCGGGAATTGCGGCCACCGCGATTCCCACCACCGCCAGAAAGATGTCGGCCATACCTATATCTGTAGAAAAATACCCAATGGTGAAGGTCAAGGCCGCAATCACGAGGATCACTACACTGAGGTACGTGCCGAATCTGCCGATCTGGCGGAGGAGAGGGGTTGTGTACTCCTCGATCTCGGAAAGCATGCTGCTGATTCTGCCGATCTCCGAGGTTTTCCCGGTAGCCGTCACCACCCCCTTTCCCCTTCCCGAGACAATCAGGGTACCGGAATATGCCATGGATGATCGATCTCCGAGGGGTGATCCGGGTTCAACAGGATCCGTTGTTTTTTCCACTGCCTCCGATTCGCCCGTGAGAGAAGCTTCGTTGACCTGGAGGTTTTTTACCGAGAGAAGGCGGATGTCGGCAGGAACTTTTTCGCCGGACGCAAGAAACACGATGTCTCCGGGAACGAGATGCCGTGCCTCGATGGTCTGCTCTTGGTCATCTCGAAGGACGCGTGCCGAGAAGGAGAGCATGCTTCTTACCGCCTCGAGAGACTTTTCCGCCTTGCGCTCCTGCACGAAACCGATGGACCCGTTCACGAGAACAACGGCGAGGATGATGGACATGTCGATCCATTGCCCGAGGAGGGCGGTGACCGCTGAGGCCAGGAGCAGGACATAGATAAGGACATTGTTGAAGTGTCCCAGAAACTTGAGGACGGGGTGCTTCTTCGTCCCTTTGGGAAGGACATTGGCACCGAATGTCTCGATGCGCTGACGTACTTGCCTGTCCGTTATCCCTGTGGGGGAGGAATCGAGGATTTTCAGTACGGCTTCTGCATCTTCCGCATAGAATCTGGTATCAGCTTTTTCTGTATTTTCCATGGACTTAGACTGGTCTTATTCTGCCTTCCCGACGATTGCCAACCACGGCACGGTGCATCCATTCAACAGGACGTGAAGCTTTTCGAGCTGTGTATGGTGTTCTCCGGCACTGAGCCGTGTATTCCATGAGCGTGAGCGATGGTGCCGAAAAAACTATGCAGCAGTACTGTAGGTCATGTGTCAGGAGAAGGCAGAGGTGATCGTTCTGAACGATACTGCACAGGGCGACTCTCTGCTCCTCCGTGAAGTGGTCGGTCTTTCCAGAGCCTGGTGTTTTTGAATCAACTGTAGGAGTATGTTTCCCTATGCCTCTTCGTGATACCTGAAGGATACATTTAGTTTTGCCCGGTAGGCCACGATCTTATTTTCTTCGATCTGTATGTCGAGCTGAACGACCTCTGCTATGCGAAGATCCTCCACTGATTCCGTGACTTTCCTGACTGCGTTTGCTGCAGCCTTTTCCCAGGATTCCGGGCTCGATCCAATAACTTCAATTACCTTGTAGACGCTTTCCGGCATGTTCTTCTCCTTTCACGCGTGGACACCTTGGTGCCCCGGTTTGTAAAAAACGATATCTGTTTACCGATTCGGTTTGCTCGGCTCTGATATTTCCGAGAGGGCTTCCCCTGCACGGTTCTTCTCTCTGCTCGTGGCAAGATCCCCCAGGCTCACGATGCCGACCGCCTGGTTCTCCTCGTCGATGACGATGAGCCGGCGCACCTTGTTCTCCTCCATGATCCGTGCCGCCTCCGAGACGTCGGTGTTCTCGCTGCAGGCAAGGACCTCACCGCTCATGATGTCCCTTATCCTGGTATTCAAGGGATCACGATTTTCAGCAACGCCACGGGTGACGATGTCACGGTCGGTAACCATTCCAACGAGTTTCCCGTCCTGCATCACCGGAAGTATTCCTACATTCAGCGCCTCCATCCGTCGGGCAGCATTCAGGACGTACTCGTCACTTGGGATCATATTGGGGCTGGGTGTCATGATTTCTCTGACAAACATGATCTACCTCCTTATTTTTCTATAGGGAGAGTGTATCTCCTGGAAAACAAGCCTGATGCATAGAGTGTTCCCAAAATGTGCTGAACCGGGTGCTCGGCGCGTAGCCTCTTTATTTTATGAATTATTTTTTCCTGCATGTGTTCAGAAATCGGTTTTGGCATGGCCAGCATAGACAGTTTTTGCTCCGCGCACCAGTATGTCTCGAACAAAATATCACGAGTAATTTTTGTTGGTTACCTGGTTTCAGAGAATACAAGCTCTTCTTGTCATGCAAGACACCTTCCGATGAGGCAGGACGTAGCCTTTTCCGGCACAAGGGTCTCTCCCGGATCATGATGGAGAATGATGAACATGGAATCCTCCAGATCGTTCCTGATGGTGATTTTTCCGGAATTGATGGCAGGACAGTCATGCCCCCGAAGGGATTCAGTGGATGAGAACATGGCCGATCACGCCGAGAAGAAAACCACACACGGCTCCCAGAGAAGGTGCCCAGTGGTTTTTCAGCTTCACTTGAGGAGCGATGTCGTGAAAAATGAGATACAGGATACCGCCTGCTGAAAAAACCATTATGACGCCGAGAAGGGTCTCACGCGTGGCAAAGAGACTGATCCCGAGGACAGCCGACAGAGGTCCGAGAAAAACCAGTCCAGAAAAGAGGCCCAGTATTGCAGCCGAGGAGAGACGAGATCCGGCAATCATTTCACGATAGGCATTGAACGCCTCCGGCAGATTCTGCAGGGCAATCAGAAAGGCGAGCAGAACAGCGGTGCGTTCTCCAGATGAGAGCAGAGCCCCAAGGGCCAGCGCCTCGGGTATGAAATCAAGGAGCATTGCCATCAGCTGTGAAACTGAATCTCCCCGATTCGCCAGGCACCTGTCGATCCACAGAAAGAAAAGGCCTCCTCCCAGGAAAGCACTGATGACGAGGATGAGGGAAAGGTTTCGAATTCCCTCAGGTATGAGGACCAGAGAGAGTGCTGCAAGGAGGGCTCCACCGCCAAACGCGATGACTGAGTGTCGAAATTCCTCTTCCAGCCAGCGTGGTCGTATGTGCTCCACTCGGGCAAGAATGCCGCCGACAGGTATGGTGATACCTGCCAGGACAGACAGGGAAAGCACCAGGACGATATCCTTCATGGAAGAAGTCTCCAATCAAGGGACGGATTCAGGACTGCTGACATTCAAACTCCCCGATCTGCGACACGCCAGGGGACCAAGGATGCGATGTTCACACCGACGAAGTTCAGATCAATCGTGCTATAGCGGCTCCTTCAAACGTGGCATTGATTATCTGCCGGGGCTCTTTGCAATCACCGATGACATAGATTTCCTCAGCGAGTCCCTGTGCATGATCCACCAGCGTGTTCACCGGCCGCGACCCCAGGGCAATCACCACGTTGTCGGCCTCGATGAACGACTTGTTCCCTCTCCGGTCCAGCACCACCACACCCTTGTCGGAGATTTCAGCGATGACTTTTTTCGTCACGGTCCTGATGCCTGACGTGGGGAGTTGCTCCGTGAGAAAGTCAAACCGGGTGATGGGCTCCATGTCGAGAGCAAGTTCATCCATCATTTCCACGATGGTGACCTGTTTGCCCTTTTCGGCCAGATACAGGGCGGTCTCGCATCCGACAAGTCCCCCGCCCGCCACGACGATTTTATTCCCGGGGGTATCCGCAGCACCGCTGAGAACGTCCCAGCTGCTCCGTGTCACATTTGGTTTGTCGACGCCCGTTATGTCGGGCATCATGTGTTCGGCGCCCGTTGCAATGATGACGACATCGGGCTTCTTCTCCTTGAGGACGTCTTCGGTGACCTCTGTGTTCAGTTCCACCTGAACGCCCACTTCCTCCAGGACATGGGAGTAGTAGGACGTGATGAACCCGAGTTTTTCCTTGCCCGGAGCCTTGACGGAAATACGGATCTGGCCCCCGAGCTCGGGCTCCTTTTCGCAGAGGGTTACCCTGTGACCCCGAAGAGCAGCTACCCGGGCCGCCTCCATGCCTCCCGGGCCACCTCCTGCAACCAGAACATGTTTTTGCTTGTCAGCAGGGATGAGATCTGTCCATCCCTCGAGCCGTTCATGGCCCACGACGGGATTCACCGTGCATCTCATGTAGAGATCGCCGAACACATGTCCACCGATGCAGCCGATATTGCAGCTGATGCACTTCCGGATTTCGGCAACCCTGTCTTCTTGCACCTTCCGTGGCCACATGGGATCCGCGATGAGCGTCCTTCCCAGGGCGACAAAATCTGCGGTGCCCTCCCGGAGAATTCGTTCCGCTACTTCAGGAGTTCGGATCTGCCCCACGGTAATGACCGGGATGTGGACAGCCTCTTTGAGCTCGCCGGCCAGGTAGCTTCTCCAGCCTTCATCGAAGCGCATGGGCTCGAGGATCCGCTGCATGGATTCGTAGATTCCTGCGCTCACATGCAGGACATCGATCCCTGCATCTTGGAGGCACAGGCCTATCTCTTTCGAGTCGTCCAGGGTAAGCCCTCCTGGAACAAATTCATCCGCACTGATCCTGAAGGACAGGGGAAAATCAGGACCGACTTTTTCCCGTGTCCGCTCGATGATCTGCAGAGGAAATCTCATACGCCGCTCGAATGTTCCGCCCCACTCATCTATCCGCTGGTTGGTGTGGGGAGACATGAACTGGTTGATGAGGTACCCGTGGGCTCCATGAAACTCGACGCCGTCCATTCCGGACTTCTTGGCCCGGAAGGCTGTCTCGGAGAAGCGCTCGATCAGGTCCCGGATCTCCTCAGTGGTCAGTTCCCGAACAGGCTGATGAAGAAACCCGCAGGGTATCCCGGAGGGCGCAACTCCCTGAGCACCTTCAATGTCGTGGTACTGCCTGCCGGCATGGTGAATCTGCAGAAAGATCCGCGCCTGATATACCTGTACCGCTTCAGCCAGTTCCTGGTAGCCCGGGATATACTTGTCCTGATCCAGTCGAAGCTGACACGCGACATTCTTTCCCTGGGGGTAGTGAACCTGTACGTTTTCCACGATGATCAGTCCTGCACCTCCTTTTGCCCGCTCCGCGTAATACCTGATCAGGCGCTCGGTAGGTTCGCCCGAAGGTCCTGCAAAGTTTGTTGCCATGGGGGGCATGACGATCCTGTTCTTGACCGTCATCTTCCCGATTTTCCCTTCCTCGAACAGTTTGGGATACGCTTTCTTCTGCATGCATGCACCTCCTTGCCGGTGTACGTCCTACATGAAT
This sequence comes from Desulfomonilia bacterium, assembly GCA_049975365.1. GTDB lineage: Bacteria > Desulfobacterota > Desulfomonilia > UBA1062 > UBA1062 > DSBG01. The sequence goes on from JBNGDS010000035.1 coordinate 9,624, forward strand.
TTCGACATTGCCCGGTTGAGGGCGTTCCCCAGTTCATCCCAGGCCTGTTCGGTTCCGCGTCTGATATCCTGCCACGCCTCTTCCCCTGCGCGCTGAAGGTCCTCGATTTTCTCTTCGAGCTCCCTTCGTTTTCTCTCGAGCTCTTTGACCTGGTTCTGATACTCGATCTTCACTGAGGCTTCAGACAGATCGGCCTGGGCATTCAGCTTGTCGAGCTGAGCTTCCCACTCCTTCAGCTTGGCTTTGAGCTTCTTCACATACGCGTCTCGTGTTTCGTTCATACCGGTCATGATTCTCCTCCTGTAGTTGAAGTACTTGTCTGGTGAGATTTCCTATGGGTTTCTGAAAGAATACATTGTTGATCTCACTCATATACGGTGTGATCAATTTCCATGCCAGGGCAACAGGCGATGCACCCGGTGTGATTCCGGACAGTTGTCTGCCGACTGGTCCCGTCTCTCAGGACACAGTCCTGTTCCACGAGATGAGAAGTCATGTACATCAAGCTTCATATGGAACTGTGGGAGTCATTCATCCTGTGCAAGGCTATCCTTCAGTGATGAGGATGATGGAGTCTTTCTTTCACACGCTCGGAAATCATCTGTACCCATGTATTTTCCGGGATCGATAGGGACCCCGTTCATCAGGATTTCGTAGTGGAGGTGAGGACCGGTACACCGACCGGAAGAGCCCACCAGTCCAATCGTGTCATCCTTGTGGACACACTGTCCCACGTCTACCTGTGCCTCCAGGAGGTGGCCGTACCGGCTCGTGATGCCGAATCCATGGTGAATGACGAGAAAATTTCCATACCCCCCATTGCAGAAGCAGGCCGTCACCATTCCGTCTGCCGGTGCATGGATGGCGGTTCCTTTTCTGGATGCGATATCGATGCCCTTGTGGAATTCCCGTCTTCCCGAAAATGGTGATGTTCGCCAGCCGTAGCGGGAGGTGATCCACCCCCTGATAGGCCATCCCGAAGGGGTGTGCGATCGAATACTCTGTTTCCTGTTGAGGTTGAGCAGGAGCTCCCGGCTTGCCCTCAGTTCGATGGAAAGATCGTCTCTGAGCTGTCGCACGTGTGCGTGGAGTCGCCGTGTGATGATGTGTTCCGTGAGCACCTCACCGTCGAGGCGATCCTTCAGATTTCCTGCATACCCGCCTCCTATGCCTGTGATTTCATCTTCGGACAGGGAGACGTCTGTTATTTTGCCGAGCAGACGGTTATAGTCCCGCAGAGTGCCCATCTCCTGGGCGAGGGCCAGGATTTTCCGCGCGAGGAGGTCGATCTGGCCGGCCTGCTCTTCGATGGTTTGCCGGAGACGGGGCAGCCGTTCCGCGTGCCGCTGCAGCACGGAAATCCTGTAGCCAGCCGCGAGAATGACCCCGCTGAGCACAGCGAAGAGACATATGGAAACAGGGATGAACAGAGACACACGGAAATCGGGGAGACTCCTGTCCCGCTCCTGCCGGATCGGAATGACAGGATCATAGCTCGTGCACCGTGCGCATACCCGGTCATCACAGTTTCTGTAAAACCTTTCGATATCTTCGGGATCGACAAGTGGTGAAAGGTCGAACCTGAAGACAGGGTTGTCGATATGCGGACAGGATGTTTTTTGAAAGTGCCTGCAGGTGCTGGAAAAGCATGTGCCGTGCATTGTGTACATCGCTCCTGAGCCTCTTTCCTTCATGACCTCTCCTGGATTTCATGTGTGAGAAAAAAAGGCGGAGAATTGCTCTCCGCCGAAACGTAGGAGGTTATCTAGGATCTTGGTCAGTCTTCCATGTATGGTTCCCTTTTGATTGTGTGTCCCGTGGGTACGAATTTCTGGGGGCCTATTCTATCTGATAGCGATACCCGGGGATGCTCGAGAACTGTGAATAGAGGTCATCAAGCGTTTGAAGGGCCCTGTTTTCATGACCGTTCTTGATCTCGTAGAGGATATAGGCTTTGATGAATGTCCCGTCCGGTACGATCTTGAACCCGAGTTTGCGTATGTAGTGCGGAAGCGGGCGCTTTGATCTCAGCGTGTCCCTTTCCCTGAAATAACTGGTCAACCCCTTCGGCCACCACTCGTTCACGGTAATGATCATGATAGGTCCTCCGTACCTCATGTGCGTTCTGTGCTCCTTCTCCGGCACTCCTGGTTCACGTGCGTTCATCCAATGAGGATTCCGTATCCCGGGGTGCATGCACCCTGAACACCCTCAATCAGGGATCTTCCGCTCCCTCTCCCATACACGGAACTTCTGGATCTCATTCTCCAGCTCAGGTGCAAGGGGTGATCCGTGGACGGCGAGGAGAGTCTTGTATACCTCGAGAATCGGGATGGTCAACAGGTCCTGCGCACGGAAGACGAACACCGGCTCGTCTTCCGGTACCCTGGGTATATCGATTGTACCGTATTTTTCGGATACTGCCATGATTCCTCCTCATTTTTTCGATCGCCGGATGTCGTGAGAAAACGGCTCTTACTCACAGTCACCCTCATTCTTTCCAGTGGATGCATTCAACGGGACATGCATCGATCGCCTCCTGGATGAGATCTTCTGGTCCGCCCTCCGGCTTGATCACCTCAGCGGTGTCAGTCTCTTGATTGAGTCTGAACACGTCCGGGCAGATGTCTTCACACATTCCGCACCCCGTACACTCTTCTTCCACAAGGTATACGATTTTGCCCATGCTTCATCCTCCTGGTGCTCATATGATACGAACAGGCATAACAAGAACCATACCAACCTCATCGCAACCCTGGGAAGCTCTTGTGTCCTTACAATTGACTGCACCAGTATGATTTTACAGTGGGTAATCTGTCAGAACGTCTTCAGCAAAGGCTCTGTCGGTCAGATGCAGTATGCTTCCTGTCCTGGCTGTCAGGACCCTGTGCTGTGGATCAGGAATTCCTCCGGCCCCTCACTTTCCTGGTTCGCTTTCGGCATTCAGGAGCTTCTGGATCTCGTCCATGGCCTCGCCGAATTGTTTCCAGTTCCCCTCGCCGAGGGCCTCCCGGGCGTTTTTCATCTGCTCGGTGAACGTGGAGTGAGGCACGGGTGGGCCCATTCCAGGCTCATCCTCTATCTGAGCCGATTTTTCCCTGCCGAACACGGCGGCAATAGATTCCCGGAGGGTCTTTTCCATGGCTACCCGATCGCCGTGGACCACGATGACCCGTTTCAGCTGGGGAATATCCGTCCCTTCAGCGATGAGGTACACCGGCTCGACATACAAGAATGAGTGATTCACCGGGATGACGAGCAGGTTTCCACGGATAACCTGAGAGCCCCGCTGATCCCACAGCGAGAGCTGCTGCGAGATGACGTCATCCTGGTCTATCATGGCTTCAATCTGCACGGGGCCGTAGATGATGCGTTCTTTTGGGAGCTTGAACACGATCAGTTCGCCATAGGAAGGGAAATCTGATTTGCTTGCAATCCAGGCGATCATGTTGTCTCTGTTTTCTGGTGTCATGGGCATCATCATGATGTACTGGAGCTCGTCTTCTCCCGGAAGTCGCATCAGGATGAAGTAGGGTTCCATGGGAATGGATGTCCCGCCGTATTTTTCCTGAGGGAACGACCACAGGTCCTCCCTGTTGTAGAAGACCTGCGTATTCGTCATGTGATAGGTGCGGAACTTTTCCACCTGGGCGATGAAGAGATCTTGGGGATACCTGATGTGTTGCTTGATGTGGTCGGGCATGGCATCGAGATCCTGAAACACGCCGGGGAATGCCTGCGCATAGACGGAGATGAGAGGATCTTCCTGATCGGCGATATAGAAAGAAACAGACCCCTCGTAGGCGTCTATGACCACCTTTGCCGAATTCCGGATGTAGTTCCAGTTTATTTCATAGGGTTCTGAGTACGGATATCTGTTGGATACCGTGTAGGCATCCTGAATCCAGTAGAGGCTCCCCTGGCTGAGTACCAGATACGGGTCCTTGTCCAGAACGAGGAACGGTGCGATCCTGGTGATTCGTTCCTGGACATTTCTCCAGAGCTGGATCCTGCTTTCGGAGGAGATGTATCGCGAGAGCAGGATATTGATATCACCCTGATGGAGCGCAAAGAGGAGTCTCTTCCCCAGACCGGTGATGGGAATGCCGCCTGAGCCCTGGTATGACGTATAGACGTTTTCATCCCCTTTCGGGAAATCCAGCTCCTTGATCCCCGTGTTCACGATTCGGTATCCCGGGGTGCTTTCGCCGTAGTATATGCCCGGTTGCACCACTTCAAGATACTCGGATACCGGTGGAATATCCTTGATCACATACCGGGGAAAGCCCTCTTCCACGACATCGGTGACAAAACTCATGGCAAGCCCGTAGCCGTGGGTGAACTGAAGGTGACTGTTCACCCAGGTTCGTGCCTGTTCGGGCAGGGCCTCGACCAGTTCCCTCGCAGAGAGCATGACCTGCCGGTATCCTTCCCCGGGAATCTGGTACCTGCCTACATCGACATCGTAGAATTTGTAGTAGAGCCTTATTTCCTGGGTCTGGCGATACGTTTGACGGATCGGCCTCCAGTCCCAGAGGCGGATGTTCTTGATGGTCTCCTCGTTGTCCATGATCTCCGAAGGTGTGAGGTCCGCTATAAAGGGGTAAGAGCGATTTTCGATCCGTTCGAGGTCGAAGGCGTGCCTGGTCATGGAGATGTTCTTTTCCAGGAAGGACTGTTCCTTTTCCAGTTCATTCGGTTCAACGATGAACTTCTGCACACCTGCCGGGATCAGCCACAGGAAGAGGACGAGGAGTGCGAGGAATGTCGCTGCCCCGGCAACGAGGAAGGTCACTTTTCTCAGTGCCAGGTTGACGGCAATGACCACGGCAAGGAGAATCGAAGCACCTGCCATGATCCACAATCCGATGCGGGTAAACTGGTAGTCGGTATACCCCATGCCGTACACTGCCCCTTGAGCGGAATAGAGGAGCTGATACCGGTCGAGGAGATAGCCTGCTGCAAGGGTGCACAGGAACAGGATGCCGAGGAGAGAGACATGAACGCCCACAGGCCTGTCGACGGAGATCGGTGTATCTCTGTCGAACCGGATCTTTCCAAAAATCACATACCCCAGGGTCACAGCGGCAAGAACGAGGAAGAACAGCGTGGAGAGGCTGTTCTGTACAAGTTCGTAGAACGGCAGGGTAAAGATATAGAACCCGATATCATGGTGATATATGGTGTCTGCCTGATCAAAGGGGACTCTCCAGTACCAGCGTACAATGGTGTCCCACTGGTTCAGGATGCTCAGGGCGAACACCAGCGACAGGATCAGTGCGACTACAAGGATCAGACTGTATACCTGGGGAGTGCTGATTCTGGTTCCGTCATACGTCTTCAGGGAAGAATCCTCTCCACTGAGGCTGTTTGCCCAGACCCGCCGGAAGGTGAACAGGGAGAAGACGAAGACAATGATGAAACTCACGACAAAGAGCGAGAGCTTGATGGAGATGACCCTGTAGAAGATCACCTCGAAACCGAGGCTTTCCATCCAGATCCAGTGGACAAGGATCGAGACGATGCTCGAAAAAAAGAGGAACACGATCACGATGAGAATACCGAGAACAACCAAGCCGATGTGATGTCTTCTGGTCATGGTTCAACCCTCCTGCTGCCCGGGGATACCCCTGGGATGGATGCACACGCTACAAAAAGGATGCCATGGAGGCTTCCGCATCGTTTCCCCGGACATATGTCTCCAGGCCTTCGGGGGGTTTCGCACTGCCCCGTGAGGGCATGCCGTGGCGTTTTGTCTGAATCGAAGGAACATCGATTCGTCGCTCATACTCCGGGAAACTGCGGGCGGGTCGAGAGCGGAACCCATCCCTTCACGGAAGATCGTGTCCGGTTTCACAGGACACTGCTTCGGTGCGCCCTTGGGGTTTTGTTTGAATATGTATTTGATATCATGGCGCTTTTTTCCTGATCGAAGGCTGGCATGCACATTGTAATCAAGTACAAGGCATGGATGAGAACCCTCGCCACACGGTCGATACCCAGATGAAAATACGCACTCGCTGTGTGAGTGGGTCGACGTCATCCATGGGGAGAAGATCATGTTCGAGAGAAAACTGAAGATATTCAAACTGTTCGGGTTTACCGTATATGTCGACCTCAGCTGGGTCATCATAGCGGTGCTCATCACCTGGAGCCTTGCGCAGGGCTATTTCCCCTACTTTTACGAGAATCTCTCGCCGCGGGACTACTGGATCATGGGGGTCATCGGGGCACTGGGTCTCTTCTTTTCCATCGTATTTCACGAGATGAGCCACTCCCTGGTGTCTCGGGTATTCGGGCTCGATATCAAGGGCATCACCCTGTTCATCTTCGGCGGGATTGCAGAGATGCAGGATGAGCCCGAGAATCCGAAAACAGAATTCTACATGGCCATTGCAGGCCCCCTGTCGAGTTTGTTCCTGGCAGCGGTCTTTTACGGGGCATATCGGGCGGGAATGCAGACCCTCTGGCCTGTCCAGGTGGAGGCGGTGTTCAAGTACCTGGCCCTGATCAATGGAATCCTGGCAGGATTCAACCTCGTTCCTGCATATCCGCTGGACGGTGGGCGGGTACTCCGTTCGGCGCTGTGGAAGTGGAAAGGCAATCTCCGGCAGGCGACCCGGTTCGCCACCCAGATCGGGTCGGGTTTCGGAGTCGTGTTGATCGTGCTCGGGATCGCCAACATCCTCATGGGGAATTTCATCGGGGGCATGTGGTGGGTACTGATCGGGCTGTTCCTCAGGAGCACATCGCAGATGTCCTACACCCAGCTCCTCATGAAGAAGGCCCTCAGCGGCGAGCCGGTCAGTCGGTTCATGAAGAGGGACCCGGTGACCGTGAAGCCCACGACGACCATCGACGAGCTGATAAACGAGTATTTTTACCGGCACCATCACAAGATGTACCCTGTGGTCGATGAAACAGGAGAACTCCAGGGGTGTGTAACCCTGAAAAATGTCAAGGAGCTCCCCCGGGAGCAGTGGAAGGAGAAGACTGTCGGGGATCTCTCACCGGGGTGCTCTGATGAAGACACGGTACGCCCTGGGGCAGATTCCATGAAAGCGCTTTCCACCATGAACAAAAGACGTTCAGGAAGGCTCATGGTGGTCGAGAACGGCCACCTCCAGGGCGTCATCACCCTCAAAGATCTGCTCGAGTTTCTCTCGATCAAGCTCGATCTGGAGGAGGATGAGGCCGAGCATCTCGTGACCGGGCCATGAGCAGGATGCTGTCCTCACGTGATCACAAAGAGTCCGGTGCATCACTGAAGACGAATCAGGGAAAGATATGAAGAATATCTTGGAAACAGGAAGGAACTGCTGGAGGATAGACAGGGCGAACCGTGTGGGGTTCATGATCGATGCCAGAGAGTATTTTGCCGCATTCGTGGAATCCGTTCAGCAGGCCCGCCAGAGCGTGTATATAGCAGGCTGGGATATCAACTCCCAGATAGAGCTGATCCGCGGTGAAGACTCTATGGAGGGGCCGACCCGGCTGGGCGACTTTCTCAATCATGTTGTATCCCACAGACCAGGACTTCACGTGTATATTCTCGCCTGGGACTTCGCTATCCTGTATGCCTTTGAACGGGAGCCCTTCCCGATCTGGAAGCTCAGATGGAAGAGTCATCCCAGGATCCATTTCCACCAGGACGACCACATCCCTGCCGGTGCATCGCATCACCAGAAGATCGTGGTCATCGACGACAGGGTTGCCTTTGTCGGTGGGATCGACTTGACCATACAGCGATGGGATGACCAGGATCATGCAGCCTATGATCCACGGCGGCTGGATCCACGAGGAAAACTCTACAAGCCCTTTCACGATGTCCAGATGGTGGTCGAGGGCAAGGTGGCTGAAAGCCTTGGCGATCTGTACCGTACCAGGTGGAGGGAAGTGTCAAGAAGAGGTCCCAGAAGTCCAAAACTGACAGATCAGCCTCCAGCCTGGCCGCAGCGTGTTCCTGCTGCGCTTGAGAATATCGATGTCGGGATTTCCCGGACATTGCCGGAATATGAGAAGAACCCAGGGATCCAGGAGGTTGAGCATCTCTGGATGGATGCCATCAGGGCTGCCAAGCGGTATGTATACATTGAAAATCCGTTCTTCACCTCACATGCCATCGGGTCGACAATCGAAGAACGCCTGAAGGAAGTAGACTGTCCGGAGATCGTTCTCATAAGCAGGGAGAGGAGCAGGGGGTGGCTGGAAGAGCATACCATGGACGCCCTGCGGGCGAATCTTTTGAACAGGCTGTGGAAGGCCGACCGGTCTGGGAGGTTGAAGGCATACTATCCCCGCGTTCCCCGTCTCGGTCAGTCGAATATCGATGTCCATTCGAAGGTGCTCATCGCTGACGGCGAATTTCTTCGCATCGGTTCCTCGAACCTCAGCAATCGATCCATGGGTCTAGACACCGAGTGCGATCTCTCCATCGAGGCCAGAAATGATCGTGACAAGCTGGTCATCAGAGGTTTTCTGGGGGAACTCCTGGGCGAGCACCTGGGACATGCTCCTGAACATGTTACAGACGCCATAACCTCTTCAGGTTCACTCATTTCAGCAATCGAGAGTCTGAAAGGGGAGGGACATACCCTGGAGACTCTCAAGATCGAGGAGGTACCTGAAACGGTTCTCTCCGATCGACAGCTCGTAGACCCTGAGAAGCCCATCGATCCCGATGAACTGTTCGATCACTACGTGCCGAAGGAAGACCAGCATTCCGGTCACTCGAGGCTGAAATGGTTCGTTTTCGTCCTCATCGTCCTCATCGGTCTCGGTATCCTCTGGCGCTGGTCTCCCGTGGCGGAGATGGTCGACGTGAATTCCCTTGCAGCGTGGGCTGAGCCTATCCGGCTCTCCCCATTGGCCCCGGCCATCGTCATTGCCTGCTTCCTCCTCGGTGGGCTCGTGGTCTTCCCGGTAACTGTAATGATCGCTGCGACTGCCCTGGTGTTCGATCCTCTCCATGGATTCATCAATTCGATCCTGGGGGCAGTGGTGAGCGCCGTATTCATCTATTGTATCGGCTCCCTTCTCGGGCGTGAATCCATCCGCAGGATTGCCGGCCGGAATGTCAACAGGATCAGCAAGGTGATCGCGAGACGAGGCATCATCACCGTGGTTGTCTTGAGGATTATTCCTGTGGCACCGTTTTCCATCATCAATCTCATTGCCGGCGCATCGCACATTCGATTCAGTGATTATCTCATCGGAACCCTCCTGGGGATGATGCCCGGGATCGTCGTCATAACCCTGTTCACCGACAGCCTGAGAGATTTTCTCATCAACCCGAGCATTCGGAATATCCTCATCCTCGCAGGCATCACAGCTGTCTCGGCCGTTGTGCTCGTGCTGCTCAAGAGGCATCTGTTCAAGGATATATCGTATGAAGGAACATGAGGATGTGTGTCTTCGAGATGAGGACACAGACACGTACACATTCAGGGTTGCCACCTACAATATTCATGGCTGGATCGGAATGGACTCGCGGCAGATTCCTCAGCGAACTCTTCACGTGATCCGGGAGATGAACTGCGACATCGTCGGCCTGCAGGAGGCGACGTTTTCCCTGGAGAGCGGAGAGGAGTTCACCGCAGACTATCTCCGGAAAGTTACGGGCATGGAGCCTGTCCTGGGGCCTACCCTGTACAAGTCTCCCCTGTATTTCGGGAATGTCCTCCTCACCAGATTTCCGATACACCGGGTGAGACGGTATGACATCAGCGTATCCACGTTCGAACCCAGGGGGGCACTGGATGTGGAGCTTTCATGCCGGGGTGTCGGGATCAGGGTGCTGGTAACGCATCTCGGGCTCAAGATACGGGAACGGAGGCGTCAGATGAGACTCCTTCTGGAACGGGTCACGGAGGAAGAACGGGGATGCATCATCTTGATGGGGGATTTCAATGAATGGTTTCTCACCCGCTATGCCTATCGAAAACTGCACGGCGTGTTTGGGCACACGCCGTCACCTCGGACGTATCCGTCAGCATTCCCCCTGTTCGCCATCGACCGCATCTGGGTCCATCCATCCAGTTCTCTCATGAGAATGAGTGCCTGGCGCACTGATCAGGCGCGTGCAGCCTCAGACCACCTGCCGGTCCATGCTGAGCTCTCCCTGTCAGCGGAAGCATCAGCCCCTCGCAGAGCGATCCTTCCATAGTATTGATCCAGAAAACAGATACCAGCACACTCGGGTCCACAGTGTTCATGCGTCCTCTCCAGATGGCATGAAGGATATTCTTTGCAGACGGGACACAATCCGGTGCAGGAAGACGGCCCGTCTCGATAAACAGGAATCGATATATTCAGAAGTGCAGGAATATCAGGATGTTCTATCTGAATGGCCCTTGGCATGTTCCTTGAAAATCCGCTCGATCAGAGAACGGAATGTGACTCTGTGTAGAGCAACGTTCCAGAATTCCAGAAAAAGGAGGCAACTATGTCTACTCGTACACACAGAGGCATCGAGATGGTCAGACAGATCATGGGAAAGTGTTCATGGCCGCATGTCACGGGACTGCTTGTCGTTGGACTGCTCATGCTCGGGGCTCCTGGTGCAGGGGACGCCAGGGAAATCACAGACTTTGATATCACCATCGCGGTACAAAGAGAGTTTGTCAATGATCCTGGTGTCATGTCTCACCAGATCGATGTGAAGACAGAAGACGGGGTCGCCGTGCTCTCAGGGATAGTCGACAACATCCGTGCAAAAGATCGGGCCACACTGGTCGCTGAGTCCATCAGAGGCGTCCGGTCGGTGGTGAATAGGATCACTGTGTCGCCTCCTGAAAAAGTGAAGGACAGCGAGATACAGGAGAATGTGAAAAGAATTCTCCTGTACGATCCGGCGACGGATTCATACGACATCAAGGTGAAGGTGGATGACGGGGTTGTTACCCTGACCGGAAATGTGGACTCCTGGCAGGAGAGAAAACTCGCGGGGACTGTTGCAAAAGGCGTCTCCGGGGTTGTTGGCCTGAACAGCGACATATTGGTAACATACGAAACCGACAGGCTTGATGAAGATATCGAAAATGAAATCGAGGCACGCCTGGATTGGGATGTGTTGGTTGATGCCAGGTTCATCAAGGTCGATGTCGATGATGGCAAGGTCATGCTCAAGGGCCGGGTCGGCAGTGCACGCGAAAAAACCCACGCCATGACATTGAGCTGGGTTGCCGATGTCTCTTCGGTCAACACAGATGCAGTTGATATCGACTGGGCCATGCGTGATGAAATGAAGCGTGATACAGCTGTCATCAAAACGGATGAAGAGATCAGGACAGCGATCCTGGATGCCTTCCGGTACGACCCGAGGGTGTATTCGTTCAACCCCGATGTGAAGGTCTCGGGCGGAATCGTCACCCTCACCGGCACGGTGAGCAACCTCATGGCCAAGAACGCCGCAGAACAAGATGCTGAAAACACTGCCGGGGTATGGAGGGTCAAGAATTACCTCAGGGTTCGTCCCACCCTGTCCTGGATGGACAATGATGATGAACAGATCCAGCGGACTATCCGAAACAGGTTTGTCTTCGATCCTGTCGTAGACTCCAATGAGATAGGAGTCAAGGTCCTCAACGGCAAAGCGTATCTCACCGGAATGGTGGACACGACCTTCGAGAAGATGGAGGCGGAAGACATCGCGTCCAGCGTGAAGGGGGTGATCGTCGTTCAGAACAATATCGACGTGAGGCCGTATGCCGTGAACGAGAAGAGCGACTGGGAGATCCGTCAGGATATCAACGATGAACTCTGGTGGAGCCCCTTTGTCGATGCAAACGAGGTCACTGTCACAGTGAATGATGGCGTCGTCACCCTGACCGGGACAGTAGATAGCTGGTCGGAATACAGAGCGGCAGTGAAGAATGCCTACGACGGCGGTGCCGAGAGCGTGATCAACGAGTTGAAGGTGGAAAACGCCCCTGAGCAGATCTCGGCCAGGTAGAGATGACCGCGGAGATGGAGTGTCAGTTCCGCAAGGAACACAGAGATGGAGGAGATATCAATGGCACGAGTAGCGATTAATGGTATGGGAAGAATCGGCAGGGCCCTGTTCAAGATACTGATAGAGAACGGAGAGATGGAGGTCGTAGCCGTAAATGATCTTATTCCAGCAGACAACATAGCCTACCTGTTGAAATATGATTCAGTCTACGGCTTCTTCTCCAGGCCTGTTGAGGATTCCAAGGAAGCCCTGATCATAGATGAGAAGACCTATCCCTTTTTCAGCGAGAAAGATCCCGGGAAGCTTCCGTGGAAGGATCTGCAGGTTGACGTGGTGTTCGAATGCGCCGGCGTCTTCAACACGCGCCCGGATCTCGAAAAGCACATAAGGGCTGGAGCCGGACATGTCATCCTCTCCTCCAGGGCCAAGGATGAGGATATCGAAACCGTGGTGCACGGAGTGAATACGCCGAAAGCAGGGGCTGATATCATTTCCTGTGCAAGCTGCACCACGAACTGCATTGCCCCGCTCGTCGAGATCATGGGAAGGAGAATAGGCATGACCAAGGCGGTGATGACCACGGTACATGCCTATACCTCCACCCAGGACATCGTGGACAAGGCCAACAAGCAGTGGAAGCGGGGCAGGGCCGGGGCCGTGAACTTCATCCCCACAACGACCGGTGCGGCAAAGGCCACGACACTGGTTCTCCCGGAATTCACAGGCAAGTTCGACGGGATAGCGGTGCGCGGCCCGGTTCCTGTGGGGTCTCTGTCGGACGTCGTCTTCCTCGTTCAGAAAAAGACCAGTGTTGAGGAAGTGAATGATGTCTTCCGCGAGGAATCCCAGACCCCGAGATACCAGGGCGTCCTCAGGGTCTCTGAAGATCCCCTTGTCTCTTCTGATATTATTCGGGATCCCAGTGCATCGGTGGTGGATGCATCCATGACCCAGGTAGTTGATGGAAACCTCGTAAAGGTTCTGGCGTGGTATGACAACGAGTGGGGATACGCACACCAGATGGTCCGTGAGGCGAACCGCCTGCTGAGACAGGAATAAAAGTTTCTCTCAGCTCCTGAATGGTGTCAACCAATCATCCTGACAATGGGTGAAGGTCAGGGCACAGGTAGAAAACGAGAGAATGAAAAGAAGAAAAGGAGATACAGGAATGAAACTGAATATTCGGGCATTTGCCCTCTCATGCGGTCTTGTGTGGGGGGTTGGGCTGTTTGTGCTGACCTGGTGGATCATCATGCTGGGAGGCATCGGCACGGAGATATTTCCCCTGACCTACATCTACCCCGGGTACTACATCACCCCTGTCGGGAGTCTTGTGGGAATGGTGTGGGCATTCATCGACGGGTTGATCGGCGGGGCAGTGTTTGCCTGGCTCTACAATGTTTTCGTCAGGGCATGAACCTCATCGGGAACTCTTCTTTACTGGTAGGCGGGGAACAAGTCGCTGGGTCATGAGTGAGGAGGCAGGGAGCGGGGCAGGTGGATGGTAAAGGCGCTTCCCTTGCCTTCCTGGCTTTCCACCTTGATCTCCCCCCCGTGTCCTTTCACATAGGCCCGTACGTTCGAGAGACCCAGGCCAACGCCTCTCAGCTCCCGGTCTTCGATGCCCAGGACTTTTTCAAAGGGCTGGAAGAGCTGTTCAATCCTCTCTTCGGGGAATCCTTTTCCGGTATCCTGTACCCGGATCAGGGCAGAGTCACCCTCAGCCCTGGCACTCACGGTTACTGACCCCCCTTCCGGGGTGTACTTGATTGCGTTTGTAATCAGATTGGCTATACTCTGTTCGACCTGTCTCTCGTTCGCCATGATCTCGAGGGGTGTATCAGGAAGATCGAAACAGAGATCTATGTCCTTGTTTTCAGCTACCACGGCAAAATTCTCCACAACGGATCGAAGCAGTGCACACAGTTCAACGTGTTTTCTTGAGCTCGATGACTCGAGATCCTGTTCGCCGCGAAAGTGTTCGAGGATGTTTTCAAGGTCCTGCTCGAGGCGGGTGCAGTTCTCGACGATGATCTCAAGGGCATGCCTCTGGTCGCTGCTGAGGGGCCCGCACCTGCCCGAGAGCATACGGCGGGCATATCCACCTATGGATATTGCTGGAGACTTCAGGTCGTGAACCAGGTGTGCGACGAACTCTTCAGACACGCATTTCCCGTGTCCTGAGTGGGTGTTCTGACGTGTACTCATAGAGACTCCTCCAGGAACTGATACTTGGGTTTCCTCTGTGCGGAAGCTCCGCGCTCAGAGGTCCCCTCGGTATGTCTCACCAGAGGGTTATGCCTCCGGACCCTTGTCATTGTGTTCCCCACGCGAACCCATGGATTTGATCGGCTGCATGACTATCCAGGGCACCAGGCTCAAGCCGAGTATCCATACCCAGCCCATGCTCCCAGGATGATGCAGTGCGAGGACAGTCGACACACCCGGAATATAGACCGCCAGGACGAGAAGAGCGCTGCACAGAACAAGGGCTCCCCACACCCAGGGGTTTCTGCTGATCTCGTTGTTGAGGATCCCGCTTTTTCGGTGCCGCATGTTGAAGACATGCCAGAGTCGGGCAAATGCCAGGGAGAGAAATGCACAGGTGATACTGATCTCGACAGGGAGTTCAATGACATGGAGCGCGATCAGAAAGCCCCCGAACACGGTAGACGCAATCAGGAGACCGTAGCCCAGCACAGAGGTCCAGTGCCCCCTGGTCAGGAGAGGTTCATCCGGTGGCCGGGGTGGGGCATGAATGAGAGCGGGGTGACCTCTTCCCATGGCCAAAGCGAGGGCAGGGAAGACATCGCCAAGCATGTTCAGATAGAGAATCTGCAGGGGTTTCAGGGGGAGAGGAGTTGCAAGGAGCATGGCGAATGAAACGATCATGATCTCGCCGACATTGCCGGACAGGAGGAACACAATGAATTTTCTGATGTTTTCGAAGATTGCCCGCCCCTGTTCGATGGCGATCACGATGGTTCCGAAGGCATCGTCCTTGAGAATGACATCGGAGGCTTCCCTGGCGACCTGGGTTCCCCGTTTCCCCATGGCAATCCCGATATCGGCCTTTTTCAGGGCCGGTGCATCATTGACCCCGTCCCCGGTCATGGCCACGACCGAACCCGACTGCTGGTGCAGGGAGATGAGATCAAGCTTCTGCTTTGGCGAGACCCGGGAAAAAATGGATGACCTGAGAAGTTCTTCCCGGTCTTCTTCCGAGAGATCCTCGATGCTCTCCAGCACCCCGTGCACCGCTCCCGCCTCCTGCTCATCGATGATCCCGATCTGCCTCCCTATGTGCCGTGCGGTTTCCTCCTGATCTCCTGTCACCATGATCACCCTGATTCCGGATTTCCTGCACGAGTCGATGGCTCCCTTGACCTCTGCCCGGGGAGGATCCAGGAATCCCGCAAGTCCGTACAAGGTGAGCTCCGCATAGGGATCCGCATCCTTCGATTCATCTTTTTTCCCTGCTATTGCGAGAACCCGCAGCCCTTCCCCTGCCATATCCAGATTGAGGTCCTTCCAGGAATCACGGGCATCCTCTTCCATGTGGCGTTCACCGTCGGGGGAAGCACAGGAGGTGCACACGTCGAACACCGCTTCTGGTGCCCCCTTGACGGCATACCGGTAGGAGCCGTCTGTCTTGTGTACTGTGGCCATCATTTTCCGTTCAGGATCGAAGGCGACTTCCCGCACCTCGGGAAACGTTTCCAGGAGGGAATCACGCTGAATCCCTGCCCGCTCCCCGAGCACGAGCAGGGCGATCTCCATGGGGTCACCAACGGCCTTGTCTGATGCCATGGGATCTTCCCTGTCCAGCGTGGCATTGCTGCAGAGCACCCCGAGTTCTACCATCTCGGTGAGGAAGCCGTCTTTGTCGGAATCGGGGGAATCCTCTCCCGGGGAAAGGGAGATGTGTCCGGCGTCTTTCTCCAGGGAGACACGGTGATGCCCGGACTGTGAACAGTGTGCGAGTGTTGTGACATTCATCTTATTCTCAGTGAGGGTTCCTGTCTTGTCGCTGAAGATGACGCTTGTAGCTCCCAGGGTCTCCACAGACGAGAGCCTGTTGATCAGGGCATTGTGATGCGCCATTTTCCGCATTCCGTTTGCCAAAGCAATGGTTGCCACCACGGGGAGGCCTTCGGGGATCGCTGCAACGGCCAGGGCGATCGCGGTTTCCAGGACCGCGACCATCTCCAGATCGGTAAAGAAGCCGCTGATGACTACGAGAGCTGTTATTGCGAGGGTGACCCATATCAGCCGGTACCCGAGGGATGCAAGGCGCTTCTCGAGGGGGGTTTTCTCCTCGCCTGCCTCTTCTGCCAGGGAGGCAATTCTGCCGAGCTCGGTATCCATTCCCGTTGCCACCACCACTGCCTTGCCTGACCCCATGGTGACTGCGGTTCCTTTGAACATCATGTTCTGCCGGTCATGGAGGGGGGCATCTTCATCTTGAGGTGCGGTCTCTTTCCTCACAGGGAGAGACTCCCCGGTGAGTACCGATTCGTTCACGTGGAGCCGCGACGCTTCGAAGAGGCGGAGGTCTGCCGTGATCATGTCGCCTGCCTCAATCTCCACGATGTCACCAGGGACAAGCTTTGATGAGGGAATTGTGCGGGACCCCCCGTTTCTGATCACCCGGGTCTCGGTCCGTGACATCTGCTTGAGGGATTCAAGGGAGCGCCGGGCCTTCAATTCCATGAAGAATCCTATGAACGTGTTGAGGAACAGGGCAACGCCTATGGAGAGTCCCTCGAGCCATTTCCCGAACAGCAACGACACGGCGCAGGCTGTTCCGAGAAGGGCCACGACGATATTCTTCAACTGACTGGCAAAGATGACCCAGGCAGGGGTGGGTTTCTTTTCTACGATGCGGTTCGGCCCGAAGGCGTGGGAGCGCTTTCTTGCCTCGGAGCTGCTCAGGCCCTCTTCGGGCGAAACACCGAACTGATGCAGGATTTCTTCGTGTGACAGGGCCCAAGGTGCGGCAGGCAGACTGAAGGATGCAGACGTCAGCTCTTTTCCCATTGGAGATACTCCGTACAAGCTCAATAGCCCCGAGCATTTGCAGGAATCGACACCGTGTGCCGTGATCTGTCGACGGCCATGAGCCCGGGTTTATCTCCCCGCCGCCTCTTTGAGAGAATATCTGAGAGAAGCCCTGAAAGCTCTATGAAACATCGTCCATCCATCTGGAGAACTCCTCTTCGCCGATGATTTTCACCTCGTGTTCTCTCGCCTCCTCATACTTGCTCCCGGGATCTTTGCCTGCCACCAGGACATCCGTCTGCCCGCTCACCGAGGAAGACGCACGGGCACCCAGGGATTCCACCAGGTCCGTTGCCTCTTTCCTGGTAAAGGCCTTTAACTTTCCCGAGAACACAAATGTAAGTCCTTCCAGGGGAGTATTCCGGGCTTGCCGCCGGACATCTCTGACATGCATTCCCGGGGAGAGCAGTTGGTCCACGATCTTCTGGTTTGTTTCGGTCGAGAAAAATGATGCGATGCTCCGAGCTGTTTCGGGACCGATTTCGTCGATGGATTCCAGGCTGTTCACATCGGCTGTTCTGACGGACTCGAGGCTTCCGAGGTGTCTCGACAGGATGCGGGCAGTGTGCCTTCCCACATGCCTGATGCCCAGGGCGTAGAGAAACCGGTCCAGGGGAATGTCCGTTGCGTTCTGGATTGCCCGGCGAAGCTTTTTTGCAGACCTGTCCGCAAACCCGTCCAGGTTCTTCAGGTCATCGATGTCGAGGTGGTAGATATCCGCGATGTTTTCGACATATGCGTTTTCCACGAGTTGACCGGCGATTTTCTCCCCGAGACCCTGTATGTCGGCTGCACCTGGAGATGCGAAGTGAACGATGCGTTCGGTGAGCTGGGCAGGGCAGCTCAACCCAGCAGGGCAGAAATAATATGCACCCTCTTTCTCCACTCCGGTTCCGCACGCCGGACAGGTTTTGGGTATGGAGAATTCCTGCCCCCGCTTCTTCCCCCGTACGGGAATGCGCTTCAGAATTTCAGGGATCACATCACCGGCCCTGATGACCTGCACCATGTCTCCGGGACGGATGTCTTTCTTGAGAACCTCTCCTTCGTTGTGCAGCGTCGCCCGGCTCACCGTCACCCCTCCCACATCCACCGGATCGAGCAGGGCAACCGGCGTCAGCATTCCCGATTTGCCTACCTGCACAACGATCTGCCTGAGGATGGTGATCTCCTGTTTCGGCTCGAATTTCCAGGCAAACGCCCACTTGGGGGTTCGTTCACGCGTTCCGAGATCGTCTCTGAGGGCATGGTCGTTCACCTTGATCACCACACCATCGATCTCGTAGTCGAGGGAATCGCGTTGTCTTGAAAGGTCCTTGTGGTATGTTTTCACCTCTTTCAGGGTTGAGCACCGGGAGTTGTGCGTGTCGGTTTTCAGTCCCCATGAATGCAGTGCCTCGAGTGCGGACCAGTGGGTTTCGAACTGGTCGCCCTCGATGAAGAGGATCTCGTAGAACACGATATCGAGATCCTTGTCCGCCACATTGGCAGGGTCGAGTTGGCGAACGATCCCCGCAGCCGCATTCCGGGGATTGGCCAGGGGCTCCTTCCCGTGTTCGAGGCGGTATTGGTTGAGTTTCTGAAAGCCGCTCTTGGGCATGTAGACCTCTCCACGCACGGAGAGGGTCGAGGGGAGTGTATCCCCCCCCTGGAGTTTCATGGGTATGGTGCGTATGGTTTTCAGGTTCTGCGAGATATCTTCACCCGTCATCCCGTCGCCTCTGGTTGCACCGTGATGGAATGCTCCATTTTCATACACGATTTCTACGGATATCCCGTCGAACTTCGGTTCCAGGACAAAGGGTACCTGCTTCCTGTGTGTTTCACGGTGAATGAACCGGAAGAAGTCTTTGAGCGCAGTTTCCTCGAGGGCGGCATCGAGGCTGAGCATGGGTGCTGAGTGGTCGATCTTTTGCAGTGAATCCAATGGCTTGGCCCCACCCTCTGTGTAGGCGATGTCTTGGAATGAAATTCCGGGAAGGCCTCCTCCAGTTTTTTCAGGCGTTCGAACAGCTTGTCATACCGGGCATCTGAAATCTCGGGATCGTTCCGTACATAGTACAGGTAGTCATGGTGTTCGATCTCCTCTCGAAGGTCCTCTATCTCTGTTTTTGCCTTCCTCTTTGAGAGGTTTTCAATATCTGAGAACTTCCTGCCATGGTTTTTCTTTGAACTCATTGAGGGCCCCTGTTCCGAGTCTGTGCAGGCATCAGGATCGTTTCAGCATCTTTCGCAACTGCTTCAGTGTCCTCGTGTTGATAACGTCTTTTTTCTCCAGCCAGCCGCGTCGCGCCTGGTTCACCCCGAACTGCATGAAATCGAGGTCGGTGATGCTGTGGGCGTCTGTGGAGATTGCCACCTTGAGCCCCATCTCCTGTGCGCGTTTGCACTGGACATCCGTGAGATCGAGACGATCCGGATGCGCATTCAGTTCCAGGAAGCATCCATTTTCCACAGCGGCATGCATAATGCGATCAAGATCGACCTCGTAAGGCTTCCGCTCGTTGATCAGACGGCCCGTGGGGTGGCCGAGAATGGTGAGGTGGGGATTCTCCATGGCGCGCAGGATTCGCTCTGTCTGCTTCTTCCGCGACAGCCTCTGGTTGTAGTGAACGGAGCATACCACCAGATCAAGCTCTTTCAGGATGTCGTCTGAGTAGTCCAGCGAACCGTCTTCCAGAATATCCACTTCGGCGGATTTGAGAATGGTGATACCCGTGTAGCGTTCGTTGAGCCGTTCGATCTCCTCACCACGTTTCAGGAGGTCCTTTCCGCTGAGCCCCTTGGCCATGGTAACTCGCGGAGAGTGCTCGGTGATGGCCACGTACTGATAACCCCGTTCCCGGGCTGCCTTGACCATGTCTTCCAGCGTGTTTTTCCCGTCCGTCGCCCTGGTGTGCATGTGGAGGTCTCCCCTGATGTCGTCTTCCCTGACGAGGGTGGGGAGGGACCCCGTACGGGCTGCATGGATCTCTCCGCGGTCTTCCCGCAGTTCCGGTTCGATGAAGGGGAGGTCGATCTGCTGGAACACTTCTTCTTCAGTCTTTCCGGCAATGCGCTCATCGCCGCGGAATACCCCGTACTCATTGATCTTGAGATGCTTTTTGCGGCCGATCTTCCTGATGGCGATATTGTGAGCTTTGGATCCGGTGAAATAGTGCAGCGCTGCCCCAAGGCTCACCTTCGGTACAGCCCGGAGATCAATCTGCAGACCGGATCGCAGCAGAACAGATGAGCGGGTCGAACCCTTGGAGATCACATCGACGACGTCTTCATACTCCGTGAAGTGATCCATGACCTGCTTGGATTTTGAGCAGGTCACCAGGATGTCGATATCTCCCACGCTCTCCTTCCTGCGGCGGAAGCTGCCTGCAACCACGGCAGTTTTGATGGCCTTCATCTCGTCGAGATAGGCCATGATCGATTCCACAATTTCACGAGCAGTAATATACTTGGTGCGGTGTTCTTCCGACTCGCTGTCCTGGAGCTCTTCGAGGATCTTCTGTTCGGTTTTTTCCCCGAACCCCTCGAGCGATCTGATCTTCCCGTCCCTGGCAGCGTGCAGCAGATCATCTCTGGTGCTGACCCCAAGTTCCTTGTGAATCTGGCTGATACGCTTGGGACCGAGGCTCGGTATCTTCATGAGGTCACTGAGGCCTTCAGGCAATTGCTTCTGAATTTTCTCCAGCTGGGGGAGAGATCCGGTCTCGACGATTTCCCTGATCTTCCCGGCCAGGTCCTTGCCGATTCCCGAAAAGGTGGTGAGATCTTCTTCATTCTTTACCATTTCAGCAACCGACCTGGACTGGGAGCCGATTATTCTGGCGGCATTCCGGTAGGCCCGAACACGAAACTGGTTTGCCCCCTCGATCTCCAGGAGATCTGCGGTCTTTTCGAAAATATCTGCAAGCTCCTTGTTGTGAATTGGCATGTTCTCATCCCTTCATGAGCATGTCCTGGAGCTTCAGCGCATTCACTGCCGCGTATCCCGACTGATCGTTGTCAAAGAAGCAGAAGATTTCCTTTCCCTTGAGCGCCCACGTGGAGAATGCCCCCGCCCATCCCGACAGGGTATGGGCGTCGTAGCTGCCCTGATATTTATCACCTGGACCGTGGAGGCGGACATAGACGAAATCGGCAGTGATCTTCTTCGGTGAGAGAAAGCCTCCAAAGTCGTAGATGCAGAACGCAGCATTGTGATCTGAGAGCACGCTGTAGATTCGGCTGGTGAACCAGCTGGCATCACGGAACTCGAATGCGCAGCGGTAGTTCCTGGGAAGGGATTCAAGAAACACCTCCAGCCTCGAAGGGTTCGCTCTCCAGGACGGTGGCAGCTGGAAGAGGATGGGTCCGAGACGGTGCCCGAGAGATTCTGCGCAGTTCAGAAGGGGAGGACGTGTCTGATCGGGATCCTTGAGCTTCTTCATGTGGGTGATGGAGCGGTTTGCCTTGAGACAGAACAGGAAATTCTCCGGCACACTCAGGGTCCAGGACAGGAGGGTCTTTGTATTCGGCCACTGGTAGAAGGAATTGTTGATTTCCACGCACGAGAAATGTTCCGCATAGAAGGCCAGCAGATCCCGATTCTGCATTTTTTCCGGGTAGAAGGCGCCTTTCCAGTGCTGGTAGTGCCAGCCGGACGTCCCAATGTGGATCAGGGCATGACGATCTGTTTTCATGCCGATCCCTCTCCTGTAAATCGGTAGATTGTCTCGAAGGAACCAAACAGATCGAGATAGTTTTCCAGGTATCGTGTCAGGAGGAAATTCTCCCTGACACGCTTGTGAGCTGCAGATCCCATGCGCGCACGAAGATCCGAGTCCTTCAGAAGGGCTACGATTCTCTCCGCGGTCTCTTCCACCGATGACACCAGAAACCCGTTCTCACCGTCTGTTATCTGGTAGCGTATTCCACCGGCATTTCCTCCGATTACCGCAGCTCCCTTCCACATGGCTTCTGTGACGGTGAGGCCGAAACCCTCCCGGAGGGATTTCTGTATGACGACCGCAGCCTTACGCTGGAGGGCATTGACCAGGGCAGTATCCTGCCGTGAGATGATGATGATGCGTTCGTCACGCTGGTCGAGGAGTGAGTCGTACACCTTTTCCCCTTCAGGATCATCGGTTGCCACGTTTCCCAGGAGAACGAGGGTGCAGTCCACCTGCTTCCTGGCGATTTTGAATGCCTCGATGACCCCTGCCGGGTCCTTCCATCTGTCGAATCGCGAGACCTGAACGACCAGGGGCCGATCGATCGGAATGTCATAGTGATCGAGCCGTTCGTTGATTTCCGAATCTTCCATGTCACGGTTCTTTATGCAGAACGGGTCGATGCAGGGCATGAAGAAAAGCTGGGGAATGGGGATGTCCTGCTTGTACTCCTCGAGGGTGAAAACGGCGGCATCGTACTTTCGGATGAATTGGAGAAGGTATGCCCACAGTTCACGATTCGGTGCGGTGAGATCCACATGACATCTCCATACCCAGGGGCCGTTCTTGGTGTAGTGGGTGATCATGGGAAGTGGCTGGGGATCGTGAATGATGACGAAATTGTGGTGATCGAGGTGATTTCTCGCTGCGTTCTCAAAGATGATCTTTTCGTAGATCCGGCACTTTCTCTCGCTCAGGTTGATGTCTCCTCCCTGGAGCGCGTTGTGCATCTTCTTCGTGATGCTGAAAAAGTCCGGGGCGCCCTGGATCGTCCGCCACCCGGTCTTGATTCCCACTCTGTTCATGATGAGGGTGAGGGCCGAGAGCATCTCTGCCACGCCGCCCCCGTAGTAGGTTGAATTGACATGTGCGACATGGAGGCCCTTGAGCTTTCGTGCCTTTTCGCAGATTCTGTCTACCGCCTCAGCGCCGATGAATTTTTCGTACTCCTCAACCCCGATCAGGGTGTCGAGCTCCGACATGGTCCCTCCTTTCTTCCAACGACGTGTCTTCTCCGCAGAGAAACCCTGCGTCGTCTTCGGGTAGATTGGTGTTGATGCTGATCCCGGAGCCCATCTCGAATCCCGCTCTGGTGGTGATCCGGGGACTGATCTGCAGGAACCAGTGCACATGAGGTTCTCCCGAGCAGTACCGCGATGGAGAGTGGAGAATGTAATTGTAATCGGGGGCGTTGAGCTTTTCGTGCAGCCTCTGAAGTGCCCCTCTGAGCGATTGTGCAAGGTCTGCTTTTTCCTGGTCGGAGATCTCAGCAAAGGAGGCCTTGTGGGCCTTGGGCATGATGCTCATCTCGAAGGGGACCTCAGAGGCATAGGGGACAAAGGTGAGAAAAGACTGGTTCTGATCGACGATACGAGCTGAAGACTGCAGTTCATGCTGCAGGATATCGCAGTACACGCATCGGCCCCAGGTGTCGAAATACTGCTGTGCCCGATATTCCTGCTCCCGCTTGTATGTGGGGACCAGGCATGTGGAGATGATCTGCGAGTGGGGGTGAGGTATCGATGCCCCGGATCTCCTGCCCTTGTTTCTGAATATGATGATGCTCATGTTCTGTTCCTTCAGCATGAGATCGTGGTACCGCATGTGGTACGATTCGATGATCCGTTCGACTTCGTCCAAAGACATCTCCGCAATCTGAAGATTGTGCTTGGGAGTTTCGATGACGACCTCATGGTGACCATACCCTTCCATGGAAATGAACAGGCCTTCTCTAGTCCTCCTGAGGTCTCCCTCCGGGGTGAGGGCCGGGTATTTGTTTTGAATGATGCGGAGCTGCCAGTCGAGGGAATTCCCCTTGAGCTCCAGGATGATCCGTGAGAGGACCTGTTCGTTTCCGGGACAGAACGGGCAGAGATCGTCGTGGAGAGGGAGATGGCGAGGGTGTGGGTGTGCCTTCTGAAAATCCTGCGGCCTCTTTCTCCGTGACGGGGCATAGATCACCCACCTGCCGCTGATGAGATCCTGGCGCATTTCGCCTGCATTCATTGTGGTTTCTTCCTTTCCCTTCGCGTCATATCGATGCGGGGGAGATGCCTCATGTGCGCGCTGCTCTCGACATGCCCGCCGTACGAGCCGACATGGCAAGGTCCCGGTACATCTGAATGATACAATTCATGGGCATTCAAGATGCATACCAAGGCCGCGCGTGCGTTCTCCGGGCTACGGGGAGACATGGTGGAGAGTTCCGCTGAGGTCAGAAACGGGGCTCACACAGGTGCTGATCACGATATCGAGAGAGCATGCAGGGGACATGATGGCCATCTTTCACTGGTGGTTTTCCCTGCATCCCTGTCCTTTTCTGCAGGACAGATCTCCTCTCTGCAGATACACGATCCGAGGAGGGAGATCCGCCATCACGTCTGGCACCTCGGGCAGACGTATGCCTTCCTTCCGGAAACTGAGCACGTGTCGAGATTGCCCCCGCACC
>JBNGDS010000036.1:0-33210 GCA_049975365.1 Desulfomonilia bacterium
GTTTCTTCCGTGTCTTCGATGTCGTCACCGATCTTTTCTAGCACCTCGTAGTAGTGGTCCACAACGGCATCGATCAGGGCGTATGCCAGATAATCGGCGCCCATGGCGCGGATCCTCCCTTTCCCGGTGCGGATCCTGTCCCTGATCGGATCGAAGACATCTCGCTCAGCTTCCTGGAACGAGAGTACGAAGGTTTTCCCCAGGATGAGGCTCACCTGCTCGTAGTTGATGGTATTCCCACCCTCATCGAGATAGAGCATCTTGAGCACGATGAACAGATGGTCTTCGTGGTCTTCGACCTTCGGTCTCTGCGTGGTATTGACGATATCCTCGATCACCAGCGGGTGGAGGTTGAAGTGAGTGCCGATCTGGAGGATGCTGTCGGTCTTGGACAGTCCGGAAATATTGATCCAGCTCACCTTTTCGGATTCACGAAAGGCAAGGGTCTCTTCAATACGTGCCTCAGCAATCTCATGGTACTGCGATGCATCGAAGTCGAAGATCGCTATCTTCGTCTCCTGGATTTTTTCCGTGCCAATATGAACGACGGTTCCAGGAGGCAGGCCTTTTTTAACCGATGCCTTGTGGAAATACTTCATTCCCTGCACTCCTCCTCATAGTGCATTGAATACACGGGTTTTCACCCTGAGTTGATTGATCTCCCCTGTGCACTCTATGGGGGGCATACGATTTCATCCAAACCATGCTTGGCATACTCCTGTCATTATCCAGAACAGCCTTCCGGTCAATACCCAATAGACTGTTCTGCCTCAGGAAGAAGCCCTGGAGACCGCTTCTTCTTGGATGCGGGATCGAGACGTATTCGTTCCACCATGTGTGTGGATCAGAAATGGATCGTAGGGGTATCTCAGTGAAGGTGGTGGAGCCGAAGGGAATCGAACCCTCGACCTCTTGAATGCCATTCAAGCGCTCTCCCAACTGAGCTACGGCCCCACGCAAGCTTACCTTGGGTAGCACACAATATTTTTCGAGTCAAGAATGTTGGCCTGGACAGTTTTTTTGGTTCGATCTGCCTTGAACCCATGCCCGGTAGACTGCCCGTGATGAGCGACAGTCTTCATACAGGTGACGATAGATAGAATCCTAAATGAGGGGGTGGTTTCACCTGTACTCTGTCTTGTGCGTGGCGGATGCCTTAATGAGGTTGAGGGTGTCTGAGAGCGCCGGGATCACATGTTCCCGGATATCGCCTGCCACCACGATCATCATCAGGTCATCCCCCACAGAGAGCTCGCCCTCGTTCACCTCTACCAGGATATCGACGATCCCGGGTCGCTTTTTCTGCTCTTCCACGATGTTTCTGATCGCATCTTGATCTGCCGTGACCACGACCAAGGAGACGGGAGACCCGTCGCGCGATGTCCCCCTCACGACCCCGTTGTGGCACAGGATCATCCCCACCTTGTGATAGTCGTTCCTCGACTTGATGTCCTCGATCATCGCGTTGATATTCACCCGTGCCTCCCGACAAGACGTTGTTGGTATTGAAATATTCACGACCATGGGAAAAGTCAATCCTCTCGTGGTCTTCAGGCTGTGATACCAGATCTGTACGCACACGATGTGCTGTGGTAATATACTGTTCCCGACAGGGTTCGACAGAGCCGTGCTGCGGTTCGGACTGACAGTTTCCCGGATTCATGCTGTCGAATCAGGAGGTGTGCATGAAGGAGATGCAGGTAGGTCATTCAAGGCTCCAGTGTGTGGTGGGGGATATTACCCGGCAGGAGACAGAGGCAGTGGTCAATGCAGCGAACAAGCAGCTTGCCCCTGGAGGCGGGGTTGCAGGGGCGATCCATGGGGCTGCAGGCCCATCGCTGTGGGAAGAATGCAGGAACCTCGGGGGGTGTGAGACAGGTGAGGCGAAGATCACCTCTGGACACGATCTGCCGAACGCGTACGTGATCCACACCGTCGGGCCAATCTACCGTGGTTCACCGGATGATCCGGTCCTGCTCAGGTCCTGTTACCTCAATTCGTTGAGGCGTGCAGACGAGAATTCGATACGATCAATCGCATTCCCGGCTTTGAGCACGGGGATCTTCGGATACCCCGTGGATGCGGCAGCCCAGGTGGCGATCAAGACTATACGTGAGTATCTCCAGGGGGAAACAGGCATAGAACTCGTGCGGATGGTACTCTACGACGATGCTGCATACCAGGCTCATATCAGGGCCCTGCAGACCCTCGATGCTGGTGTGGATCTGAGATGACATGAGCGTTGTCGCTGTCATTCCAGCACGGTACGGTTCCACGAGGTTCCCTGGCAAGCCTCTGGTGGACATTGCGGGAAAGACCATGATCCAGCGGATCTTCGAACAGGCCGTGGTGTGCCGAATGATCAATGAAGTGCTGGTTGCAACAGATGACGAGAGGATTTTCGATGCGGTTCGCTCGTTCGGGGGGAATGTCGTGATGACGAGTCCCGACTGCCCGTCGGGCACTGACCGGGTGGCCCAGGCACTTGCAGACAGGGATGCCGATATCGTGGTCAATATCCAGGGCGACCAGGTCGTGATGGATGAACGCGCACTATCCAACTTGGTTGCAGAACTCCTCGAGGGGGCCCCCATGGCCACCATCGCTGTTCCTGCCGATGCCCGGGACAGGGAAGACCCCAACATCGTGAAGGTGGTGTGCAGCCGCGATGGGTTTGCCCTCTATTTTTCACGGGCTGCGATCCCTTTTGAGCGGACCCACGGGAATGTTCCCGCCCTGAAGCACATTGGGATCTACGGGTTTCAGAGAGAGACGCTGCATCGATTCACCTCCATGAGTCAGAGTCCGCTGGAGCTCACCGAGTCCCTGGAACAGCTCAGGGCACTGGAGAATGGGATACGGATCAAGGTCATCGTTGCCCAGGGAGAGTTCTTCGAGATCAACACACCGTCAGACAGAGAAAGGCTGCTCAGGCTGTGGCAGAGCTGATCCTGATCCTCTACAGACTGCTGAGCAGCATCGTTGTGTGGCCTCTGGCCCTGGTCCTGAAAAATCACCCGAATTTTATCTCAACCATTCCCGCACGGCTCTCCCTGAGTCTGCCGGAGGCCTGTCACGGCAGACATGTCGTCTGGGTGCATGCGGCATCAGTAGGGGAGGTACGGGCCGCCTCTGCCCTGGTGAAGTCCATCAAGGAACACTGTCCGGAGTGCTTTACCTTCCTGACATCCATGACGGCAACCGGCAGACATGTCGCGGGAAATGCCGCCCTCGCTGACATGGTGTACCCGTTTCCATTCGATTCCTACCGGTCGATGAAGAGACTCCTCTTGCGCCTGCAGCCATCCGTGATCCTGGTGATCGAGACGGAGATCTGGCCGAACATGCTCTGCGCGGCCGGTGATCTCGAGATTCCCTTCGTATTTGTGAATGCGCGCATGTCTCTCAAATCCTTTCAGAAGTACCGGATGCTTTCTCCTTTCCTGAGAAAACTGCTCAACAGGGTTCATGTGATGGCCATGAGCGGTGATGACGCGAAGAGATTTTCCAGGCTCGGTGCAGGGGACGTCCAGGTCCTGGGCAATCTCAAGCTCGATGCCATAGGCACGGCGGATCCGTGCGAAGTAGCCGGTCTCAGGGCTGAACTCGGCATCGGTACACGGCCGGTTTTCATCGCGGGCAGCATACGGGAAGGGGAAGAGGAGTCGGTGATCGAAGCGGTGGTGCATGCGAGATCACAGATCAGAGATCTCTTCACCATCGTTGCACCGCGGCACCCGGACCGGGTGGATCGTGTCAGATCTCTCGCAGAGCGTTCAGGGATACGAACGACTCTCAGGAGCTCTCTGGAACAGAATTCTGACCTGCTCGTCGTGGACACCATGGGAGAACTTTTCAGGCTCTACGGTATCAGCGACGTTGCCTTCGTGGGTGGATCCCTGGTTGATCTCGGGGGGCAGAACATCCTCGAGCCCGTTGCCTGGGGTGTGCCGACACTGCACGGCCCCCATATGGACAACTTCACGTGGGCCCTCGAGGTGGTCCGCGGTCATACCGTGGGTGTGGCAAGCCCACGAGAACTCGCAGACGCAGTGGTCACGATCCTCAGAAACAGAGAAGGCTATACGGAGATGACCAATCGGGCGCGTGCAGCCCTGCTGGAGGCCCATGGCGTTACCGACCGGTATGTACACGCCCTCGAGCCCTTCCTGAGGAGCACTCCCTGAAGAATTTTTTAGGCCATTTCCCCGGGTCATCACCTCGTATATCATACCCGGGGGCATCCCGATGAATGCCCCCGGCACAGAAAGAAGGGTACAATAGAGGAGGATGATCCCTAGAGAATTACTGAATCCATGGCCTGCCCACAGGGAGCACATCCTTGCCGAAGACGTCTGCAAAGATGAGGTGTGCCATGACATACCATGCGCTCAGCGCGCAGAGCATGAGTTCATAGCCCGCGATCTTGTTCATGGCAGGATAGCCGAAGTGACCGATGTCCAGCAGAATGAATCCCACCAGGAGCAAGGTGAAGGTGAGAGCCAGAGCAGAATTGACCCGCATGGACCCGATCCACATGATGGCGGTGTAGATCGTCCACCCCACGAGGTACCACCCGATATCCGTGGTGGACGACTTGTAGATGCCATAGTGGTTGAGGAGAAGGATCAGGGCAAGCCCGATCCAGAAGGCACCGTAGGCGGTGAATGCACTGTACCCGAAATTGTTGCCAGTCTTGATCTCCTGCAGGCCCGCAATCAACTGCGCCAGCCCTCCGAAGATGATCCCGAGCGCAATCACCGGACCCAGACCGCACCACCCCACGTTGTGGAATTGTAAGACCAGAGTCGTCATCCCAAACCCCGCAAGACCCACTACCGCCGGATTCCCAATCTTCTGCTCAGCCATACCGACACCTCTCTTCTGTTGGATTCTAAACCTATCACGCGTAGGGCGTTTGTCCCACGACGAGAACAGGGCTACTTCCTCGGGTAGCCGATCGTCTTTGAAGCCTCCTCGATCTCTTTCAATGCTGCGGGATCCTCGATGGTTGAAGGTGTGTCGTATGTTTCCCCATCCGCGATCTTCCGCATGGTCGCCCGCAAAATCTTCCCGCTTCTGGTCTTGGGCAGCCGGCCGACGACAGAGACATCCTTGAGACAGGCCAGTGCACCGATCTCGGACCTCACCATAGTCACCACTTCCGAGGTGATCTCTTTTTCTTGTCTCTGGACACCGGCTTTGAGAACGACAAACCCGATGGGGACCTGTCCCTTCAGGGCATCATTGACTCCAATCACTGCGCACTCGGCGACATCCGGGTGTTTCGCCACCACTTCCTCCATGCCGCCTGTCGAGAGCCGGTGCCCTGCGACGTTGATGATGTCATCCACCCTGCCCATGATGTAGAGGTATCCATCCGGGTCCTTGTACCCACCGTCGCCGGTAGCATAGTAGCCGGGGAAATCGGTCAGGTACGAAGACACGAAGCCGTCATCGTTCTGCCACAATGTCGGGAGGCACCCTGGGGGGAGCGGAAGCTTGATGCCAATGATCCCCTCATTTCCATCAGGTACCTCCTGTGCGCTTTCATTTACGATCCGCACATCATACCCAGGAACAGCCTTTGTAGGTGATCCCGCTTTCACCGGCAGTTCCTCGATGCCCATGCAGTTGGCGGCAATAGGCCACCCGGTTTCTGTCTGCCACCAGTGATCGATGATCGGAATATTCAGGAGCCTGGTCGCCCAGTGGTATGTATCCGGGTCGAGTCTCTCTCCAGCGAGGAAGAGGTATTTCAGGCACGAGATGTCATATCTCCCGATATAGGATCCTTCCGGGTCTTCCTTCTTGATGGCGCGAAACGCGGTGGGGGCAGTGAAAAGCACCTTGACATTGTGCTGGGAGATCACTCTCCAGAAGGCTCCTGGATCAGGTGTCCCTACAGGTTTCCCCTCGTACAAAACGGTGGAGCACCCGTAGAGAAGCGGTGCGTACACGATGTAGGAATGCCCGACAACCCAGCCGACATCGGAGGCCGCCCAGTAGACATCCCCGGGCTCGACTCCGTAGATGTTCTCCATACTCCAGGCAAGGGCTACTGCGTGTCCGCCGTTATCACGCATGACACCCTTGGGTTTCCCCGTGGTTCCTGAGGTGTAGAGGATATAGAGAGGATCTGTTGCCTCCACCGTGACACACTCTGCAGGGCTCACTCCGGTGAGTGCATCGTCCCAATCTATGTCTCGTCCGGGAATGAGGGATGCCTTGACCTGAGGCCTCTGGAAGATCACGCACTTCTCCGGTTTATGGGAGGAAAGCTCTATAGCCCGGTCCAGAAGAGGTTTGTAGGGGATGGCGCCTTTTGGTTCGATCCCGCACGATGCAGAGAGGATGACCTTTGGTTTTGCATCATCGATCCTGATGGAGAGTTCATTGGCGGCAAATCCTCCGAACACCACGGAATGGATGGCCCCGATCCTGGCGCAGGCGAGCATTGACACCATTGTCTCCGGGATCATGGGCATGTAAATGATTACCCGATCTCCCTTTTCTACGCCGAGAGACGCCAGCATCCCGGCGCAGATCGACACATCGTGTAAGAATTCTCTATACGTGATTGTTCGGGTGGTGGCAGTGACGGGGCTGTCATAGATGATGGCAACCTGGTCGCCGCGACCGGCCTCAACGTGGTAGTCGATGGCATTATAGCAGGTATTGAGCCTCCCGCCTGAAAACCAGCGGAAGAAGGGCTTTTTCGAATCGTCGAGCACCGTATCCCACTGCCGTTCCCATTGGAGTTTCCGCGCCGCTTCTCCCCAGAATGTTGCACTATCCGCTATGGAAAGCGTGTGGGCCTCATCATATGACCTGTACATACCGATTCCTCCCATTGAAAAAATGTAATACTATAAGACTATATTACCTGAATTTTCTCTGTCAACTCAAAACTGTACTGGACAGAGATTATTCTATTGCATTGATATGAAACAGGAATTCCTCTTTGTTTTTCATTGACAATGCCCGAATTGCACTTTATTAGTAGCAGCATGACAAGTGACAGATCATTATGTCCAATTTGCGCGTGGCGGGCCGACTGTAAGAAGAAATTCAAGAAGGGTGCCGGAATTCATTGTCCCGACTTTTCCAGAGACCTGACCGTCAAGGACAAGGATCTCGAGGAAGAAATGGCGAAGCAGTCCGCGTCTGCGGGCGAAGAGAAAAAGAAAAAGAAAGGCCTCTGGCCGATGTAGGCCTGTCTTCAGTCGTTCACCGGGATCACGGAGCACGATCTTTTCTTTACAATGAGCGCGAGAAGTGTGCCCTCGTGGAGCGTCAGGTCGGCGCAGTATGCGTTGTCAACTGACAGAAGGACGGTCTGATCGCAGTCTGCATCGGCGCACCTGTATGAAAGTATCTCCGCTTTCGTGAAGACAGTGGTATGTCTGAAGAGTTCTGCCATGCCCTGATCATTCCTGAAGGTGGTGATCGTGCCGTCTCTGAGGAGAATCTTCGGCCTCAGATAATATCTGACAGGGGACTCATCTCTTTTTCTCTTTGTATACTCGATGTATATCGGGATGATGCCGAGATCGTTTCCCGATGTCCAGAAGGTGGTATCCGTCTGTGCGATAGAGAGTCTCCCGGCTCTGGTGAAGGATACAATCTCATCCCCGGCTATCGCGGGGAAAATCTCACCTGCGACCGCGGAGAGCGGGTCAAGTCTTTTCGGAAGCACCAGCGGGGATCCTTCAAGGGGTATTGCCGTTGTCCAGGTATACGAGCCCTGCTCTATGTCGGGGTCGTACATCGGCTCGGTCGAGAGGAGTCCTGCTCCCAGGGGGATGACGGCGCCCCGCCACGTTTCCTCTCCTGTCCCCAGAATCTGGTAGGTCGTCAGCTCATTCCTGAGCTCGGTGACCGCAAGGAGGGTTTCTCCATGGGGGTAGAGTCTCAGGATTGTACTGTGCCCCGGGCTCTTCCAGACGGGTTCCGGTTTCTCTCCCTGCAGCCTGTACACGGCATCTCTGTCGCTCGCGTAGAGACGCCCGTTCAAGGAGACGAGGGATGTGCCCGTAAACGGGAGTTTGATGGCTGAGAATGTCAACCCCGTGGACGGGGGAACACGAGGCTTCTTCTCCTTGATTTCTCCGGTGAAGAGGACATCGATCATCTCGTCGATGGCCGGAGAGATCCCTGCCTGGTCTTCCAGATCTTTGTGGAAGGCCCGGGGAGGGGTAGAATCGAGAAGCGCATCGAACGATATGATGGTCCCCAGTGTGCTTATGGAAACATTCAGCGAGGAATACTCTTCCAGAGGAATCCCCCGCGATATGCACCTGGCAAGGACTGTCTTCTCGATCCCGGGCTTCAGGGCAGTCAAGTCATCCGGCCCAGTGATGTCCACCGCGATGTCCATGGCACGAACCGGAAAGGAGGTTGAAACGAGAAGCATGGCCAGCAGAGAGAGAAACACGGTTCTCTTCATAGTTCCTCCTTGAAGATCCATGGAAAATGTGAAAACCATGGACAAGCAGAGGGGATTATACCAGATTCTCCAGTGATCACAAGGGGCAGGATGGACCGTGCCGGGGATCAATATGAATGATCATTCATTTTTCCTTGACCTTTCTTTTCTCTTCGATTATATATTTCGCTTGCCAAGCAAATTACATTCTTTAGAAGGAGGCGTTACATGGCTGAGGAGACGAAAGATTTTGGTGAACAGATATTCCCCGTACCCGAGAAGGTGAGGGAGAAGGCCTACATCAAGAGCAAAAAAGAGTATGAGAAGATGTACAAAGAGTCCTTGGAGAAGCCCGATGTCTTCTGGGCCAAGGAGGCCGAGAGGTTGGACTGGTTCAAGAAGTGGGACAAGGTCACCGACTGGTCCTTCAAGGACAACGTCTACGTGAAATTTTTCGAGGGCGGCAAGCTGAATGTGAGCTACAACTGCCTCGACCGTCATCTTGCAACGAAAAAGAACAAGGCCGCCATCATCTTCGAGGGGAATGATCCCTCCGACTGGAAAGTGTTCACATATGCGGATATGTATCGCGAGGTGAACAAGTTCGCCAATGTCCTCAAAAAGTATGGCATCAAGAAGGGTGACCGGGTTTCCATCTACCTGCCCATGATCCCTGAGCTCGCCATCGCAATGCTCGCATGCACCAGGATCGGAGCTATTCACTCCATCGTGTTCGGTGGGTTTTCATCTGATGCGTTGAGAGACCGGATCCAGGACTGCAAGGCACGCCTGCTCATCACCTGCGACGGAACCTATCGCGGCGCCAAGGCCGTTCCCCAGAAGGCCAATGCGGACAAGGCCATTGCCGAGTGCCCGACCATCGAGAAGCAGATCGTGGTGAAGAGAACAGGCACCGAGTGCGCCTGGGATGACAAGAAAGATCTCTGGTGGCATGAGGAGATGAACAGCGCTCCCCTCTACTGTGAACCCGAGCAGATGGACGCGGAAGATCCCCTCTTCATCCTCTACACATCAGGGTCCACGGGAAAGCCTAAGGGCGTCATGCACACCACCGGCGGGTATCTCGTCTACTGTGCAGTGACCCATGAGCTGATCTTCGACTACCACGATGAAGACATATACTGGTGCACCGCTGATATCGGCTGGGTAACGGGGCACAGCTACATTGTGTACGGTCCGCTGGCCAATGGCGCCTCCAGCATCATGTTCGAGGGTGTTCCCAGCTATCCGGACTACGGCAGGTTCTGGGCAGTGGTGGAGAAATACAACGTGGACATCTTCTACACCGCACCAACGGCCATCCGTGCCATCGCGAAAGAAGGCGATGACTGGGTCAAGAAGCATGATATCAAATCCCTGAGAATCCTCGGGTCCGTGGGTGAACCGCTGAATCCAGAGGCGTGGAGATGGTACTACAATCTCATCGGTCGAGGTGAGTGCACCATCGTCGACACCTGGTGGCAGACCGAAACCGGCGGCATCCTCATCACACCGCTCCCTGGTGCAATCGACATCAAGCCAGCCAAGGCGACCGTACCGTTCTTCGGTGTCGAGCCGGTGCTGCTGGATGACGAAGGCAAGGAGATTCAGGGTGTCGGCAGGGGCAATCTCGCGATCAAGAGGCCGTGGCCGGGAATGATGAGGGGTGTATGGGGAGACCCGGAGCGGTTCAAAGAGACCTACTTCGTGCAGTTCCCCGGGTACTACCTGACCGGCGACGGTGCAGAGAGAGATGAGCTCGGGTACTACAAGATCACCGGTCGTGTCGACGACGTCATCAATGTCTCCGGTCACCGCATGGGTACCGCAGAGGTGGAGAGCGCGCTCGTGGCACATCAGGATGTGGCTGAAGCCGCAGTCGTCGGTTTCCCGCATGACATCAAGGGACAGGGAATCTTCGCGTACGTCACCCTGAACACCGGGGTTCAGAAGAGCGACGATCTCAAGAAGGCACTCGTTGCGCACGTGAGAAAGGAGATCGGCCCCATTGCGACACCCGACTTCATCCAGTGGGCGGATGCACTTCCGAAGACCAGGAGCGGCAAGATCATGCGACGCGTCCTGAGGAAGGTTGCTGCAAGCGACTTCACCGATTTCGGCGATACCTCCACGCTGGCCGATCCATCCGTTGTTGATTACCTCGTAGAAGAGAGAAAGAAGCTGTAGATCATTCATGCAGGCACTCAAGGGGGGTCGGAGAGGTTTCCGGCCCCCCTCACGTGAAGCGCTTTTACTGTTCGTACCGAATTTTTAAGAATTCATACCATTGTGATTCATATTCAATAAGGAAGGGTCCTTATGAGAGGCGAGGAAAAATATAGAATGATACTGAATGCCGCCAAGCAGGTGTTTGCTCTGGAGGGATTCTACAATTCCAAGGTCTCTGAAATCGCACGAGAGGCCCATGTCGCTGATGGGACAATCTACCTCTATTTCAAGAACAAGGATGATATCCTGATTTCTCTGTTCGAAGAAGAGCTGACTAGGATCATCAAGACCGTGAAGACGGAGCTTGAGAGTATCCAAGACCCTCGGGAGAAGCTGATCAAATTCTGTGACAATCACCTGACGATCGTGGAAGCCGACAGGGCGCTCGCAGAAGTCATTCAGGTCGAACTCCGGCAGTCGAACAAGTTCATGCGCGAGTACAAGAACAAGCACTTCCTGGCCTACCTCAACATCATAGCAGATATCATCAGCGAAGGTCAGCAGCAGGGAATTTTCCGGGATGACGTGAAGCCCGAAATCTACTCGAGGGTGATATTCGGCTCACTCGATGAGCTCTCTACATACCTTGTTACCGCGAAGCGAAAGCGGTTCGATGTTCATGAAGTTGCCGCGCTGGTCGGAAATTCCTTCCTGAGCGGTCTTGTTAAGGATGGGAAATAGAGAAGAATAAACCTTCAGGGGGATAAACATTCATGCAGATCAAAAAGGCGGCTGTCATCGGCGGTGGTGCTATGGGGGGAGGGATCGCTCACCTCCTGTCGTCTGTAGGAATAGAGTGCTTCATCAAAGATATCGAACAGAAATTCGTCGACAAGGCTCTCGAGATCTCACAGGGGATTTATGACAAGCAGGTCAAGAAAGGCAAGATAGACCAGAAGAAGGCTGCTGCATGCCAGGGTCTTCTTTCCGGTTCGGTAGAGTACGACACGAAGTTTTTCGCAGAGGTGGATCTTGTGATTGAGGCAGTTCCCGAGATCATGAAGCTCAAACAGTCGATCTTCAGTGAACTGGAGAAGCTCTGTGGGGAACAGACCATTTTGGCAACGAATACCTCCACCCTGTCGCTGACCGAGATTGCAGAGAAGCTCAAAAAGAAAGATCGCTTCGTGGGCCTGCACTTCTTCAACCCGGCGCACGTGATGAAGCTTATAGAGGTCATCTACGATGATTCGACATCGAGGAAGACCATCGAGAACATGATGCAGTTCTCCCTGCTGATCGACAAGGTGCCGATCAAGGTGAAAAATGGACCTGGTTTCGCCGTGAACAGGGTCCTCATACCGTACATGAACGAAGCAGTGCTCGCCCTCGTGGATGGCGAGGCGACCATGGAGCAGATCGACACGGACATGGTGGAGTTCGGCATGCCTATGGGGCCCTTCTCCCTGTGGGACCTGGTGGGGCTCGATGTGGGGCTGCATGCCTCGAAGACCCTGGAAGAGGCCTATGGCAATCGGACACCCGTCCCTGAGCTTCTGAAGACTCTGGTCCAGAAGAAATGCCTCGGTCAGAAGACAGGCAAGGGATTCTACGACTACTCATCCGGGAAAAAAGTCCCGTCAAAAGAAGTCGAAAGCTTCCTGAAGTCCTGGTGGAAAAAGAACCCGGAGAGCACAGCAGCATTTTCACCTGAGAGACTGATGGCGGTTCAGATCAGGGAATCTCTTGCCATCGTGTCAGAGGGAATCTCCTCGGCCAACGACACCGATACCGGGATGGTCTATGGGACCAATTTCCCCACCAAGGTGTCCTGGGGCCCGCTCCACTATGCAGAGACAGTCCTCGGGTGGGATGCAGCCCATGAGATGATGTGCTCCCTGGCCTGTCAGTACGGGCCGGAGCGCTTCACCCCGCCGGCCCTGATCACGTCGCTGGCCAAGGGCGGCAGTGTGTTTGAAAACTGCACATACGAAGTGGACGAACACGGGGTGGCTGTCATGATGCTCGACAACCCTCCCATGAACACCCTGAGTGTCAAGACGACACAGGATATCACAAAAGCCATTCTGAAGGCCTCTGCTGACACCAGGGTCAGGGTCATCCTTCTCACCGGGAAAGGGCGGGCTTTCGTGGCAGGTGCAGATATCAGCGAGATCCAGGCACTGAAGTCTCTTGATGATGCCGTGGATTTCGCCTACACCGGGCACAGGATGAACAACACCATCGAAGGGATCGACACCCCGGTGATCGCGGTGATCAACGGGTTCTGCCTCGGTGGGGGGCTCGAGATCGCCATGTCCTGTCACATGAGGATCGCCTCGGACAAGGCCAGGATGGGGCTTCCAGAGATCACCCTGGGGATCATCCCAGGCTTTGCCGGCACCCAGAGACTTGCCCGCATCGTGGGAAAGGCCAAGGCACTGGAGCTGGTCTTGAGCGGTCAGCACATCACTGCGGCCCAGGCCCTGGAGATCGGGCTGGTGAACAGGGTTGTCTCCCATGAGAATCTCATGGAGGAGGCGCACAGCCTGGCGAGGGCCATTGCCTCGAAGGGAAGGCTCTCCGTTGCGGCAGCGATGGATGCGGTCTGTTCGGGTCTCGATCTCGAATTGGAGGAGGGGATTGTCCTCGAGGCCGAGCATTTTGCACGGGTCGCCATGTCTGCCGATGCCGCCGAAGGGCTCGATGCATTTCTGAACAAGCGCAAGCCGTCATTTACAGACATGTAGGGAAGTGAGATTATAGAAGGTCTGGAGCAAAGGAAGATGCCGTATGGCTAAAAATACGCAGGAAGGAGGTTTAGAGTGAATACAGTTGTGTGCTTGAAGCAGGTACCTGATACCGAGACGTTGATCAAGATTGCAGGTACGGGGATAGCAACAGACGGTATTAAATGGGTTATCTCTCCTTACGATGAGTACGCCGTGGAAGAGGCATTGCGGCAGAAGGAGAAGATGAAGGCAGGGAATGTCACGATCGTTTCTCTGGGCCCCGACAGGGCCATCGAGTCGATCAGAACCGCACTGGCCATGGGTGCTGACACTGCGGTTCACGTCAACGATGCTGCATATTACGAGAAGGCTGATCCCTTTGCCACGGCGGCAGCGCTGGCAGCAGCAGTAAAGGGTCTCCAGTATGACGCAGTGTTTCTTGGCAAACAGGCCATCGATGACGATTCCGGTCAGGTTCCCGGGATGATAGGCGAACTGCTCGGTCTCCCCGTGGTGACCCAGGTGATCAAGTTGGAGGTCGCCGATGACAAGAGCAAGGCAACCGTAACCCGCGAGGTAGAAGGCGGTCACGCGGTTCTCGAGGTTTCACTGCCAGCCGTGTTTTCAGCCCAGAAGGGGCTCAATGAGCCGAGGTATGCATCTCTGCCCGGCATCATGAAGGCAAAGAAGAAACCTGTCGATGTGAAAAGTGCGAGCGATCTCGGAGCATCGGAAGGCCCCAAGACGGTTGTCAAGGAAATGTCGCTTCCACCTGCACGCCAGGCAGGAAGGATTATCCAGGGTGACGATGCCAAAGCCAAGGCTGCGGCACTTGCAAAGGCCTTGCACGACGAGGTCAAGATCATCTAAAGGAGGTGGAAAGCGATGCCAGGAACTCTTATTTATGCAGAAATACAGAAAGGAGAGATCAAGAAGGGATCTTTCGAGGTGACGAGCAAGGCCAAGGAGTTCGGCGGTGAAGTGAGCGCCTGCATTATCGGCAAGGGCGCCGAAGCTCTCGCTCCTGAGCTTGCAAAATACGGTGCGGACAAGATCTATGTTGTGGACGGGGATGAGTACGAGAACTATGTGCCGGAGGCCTATGTTCAGGCATTTGCACAGGTGGCCGATCAGGTGAAACCCTCCGTGATCTTTGCGAGTGCGACCGCGCAGGGCAAGGACCTCATGCCGGCCATTGCCGCCCGGTTGAAGGTCGGATCTATCTCTGATTGCGTTGATCTCAAGAAAGAAGGCGAGAAGATTATTGCAAAGCGGCCAATGTATGCAGGCAAGGCATATGCCATGGTTGAGGCCGTAGCAGATCCACAGGTGATTTCCGTGCGGCCCAATTCCTTTGCAGTATCCGAGCAGGCAGGCGCGGGTGCAGTCGAGAAGGTCGCCGTGAGCCTCGATGCATCGAAGATCAAGACAGTTGTGAAATCCATCGAGGTGGCAGAGAGCGATGAACCCGACCAGACAGAGGCAGAGATCATCGTCTCCGGTGGGAGAGGAATGAAAGGCCCCGAGAACTTCAAGATGATCGAAGATCTCGCGAAGCTGTTCGGACCCACAGCAACCACCGGTGCGTCCAGGGCCGCAGTTGATGCGGGATGGAGAGATCATGCATACCAGGTCGGCCAGACTGGGAAGACCGTCAGCCCGAATCTCTACGTTGCTGCAGGGATTTCCGGTGCCATTCAGCACATGGCCGGGATGGGAACATCAAAGGTCATCGTGGCCATCAACAAGGATCCCGAAGCGCCGATATTCCAGAAAGCGGACTACGGAGTCGTGGATGACCTCTTCAATGTCATCCCGGCACTGATCGAAGAGATCAAGAAGATCAAGGGGTAAGAGAGAAGTACATGCGGGGTGGGGCGTATGCCCCATCCCCGTTATGGGAGAGAACAGATTCAGGGGGGGGCTATGCACGGACCGAAAGCTGAAATTACCAGAGAGGTCTTTTGGAACATTCTCGGGCCCGGTTTCCCGACCGAACAGGTGATTCTCTACATTCTTGTTGTGGGGGCGATCCTGTTGTTTTTGCGGGGCCTGGTCAAGAGCGGTTTTGTTACGCGTCTCAAGGCGGCTGCAAAGGCGACGGGCAGCGACGTAGAACGGCTCAATAATCCGGTGGGACGGTTCTGGTACGCGGTGATCGACATCTTCGCACACCGCAAGATTCTCCGGGAGCCGTACCAGGGTATATTCCACTTCTTTATTTTCTATGGTTTTCTTGCACTACTGATCACCACGATCATCGTTTTTCTCCAGGCCGACGTGATCTGGCCCATCTGGCATGTGTGGTTCATGAAAGATGGCTTCTATTTAGGCCTGTCGCTCTTTGCAGATGTTTTCGGGATCATCGCCATTATCGGAATCTTACTGGCACTGGCCAGGAGGTATTTCTTCAAGCCGAAGTGGCTTGACGAAAAAGGGGAAGACTCCTTGATCCTGTGGTATA
This sequence comes from Desulfomonilia bacterium, assembly GCA_049975365.1. Lineage (GTDB taxonomy): Bacteria > Desulfobacterota > Desulfomonilia > UBA1062 > UBA1062 > DSBG01. Next base: position 15,794 of record JBNGDS010000036.1, read on the forward strand.
TTTTGGCCATCCTGGTCACCGGATTCGTCATCGAGGCACTCAGAATCCAGGCTACCGAGGTCAATCCCGGACATCCGATGAACCCCTACACCTGGTTCTCCCCAGGCGGACGAGCTCTGGCATTCCTTTTTTCGGGCATGAGCGACGCTGCCCTGAGGGATACCCACAAGGTTCTCTGGTGGATTCACGTGCTCGGTGCCCTGGGATTCATCATCTATGTGGCGTATTCCAAGCTGCTTCACATCATCATGACACCGGTGAACATTTTCCTGAGACCGGATACAGCGCAACCCCCCATCAAGGCCATGCCGCCGGAGATGTTCGAGACAGCGGAAACCTTCGGCATTCACAATGTCGAGGAGTTCTCCTGGAAGGACTTTCTGGACAACGAGGCGTGCATGCGGTGCGGCAGGTGCGTCGAGGTCTGCCCGGCATTCAACACGGACAAACCACTGCTGCCACGGGATGTCATCCAGGATATCCGGAGTTATGTCGAGCAGAAGGCAAAGGTGGCCCTCGATGTCAATGGGAACTACCAGGTCCTGCCCGATGATCAGTACACCGGGCCAGCGCTGATCGGTGACGACGGCATCCTGAAGGATACCATCTGGGCATGTACGACCTGCATGGCCTGCGTGGATGCATGTCCGGCATACATTCTCCAGTTCCCCAAGCTCATCGATCTGAGGCGCTACCTCGTGATGATGGAGTCCGACTTCCCGGCCGAGGTCATGGATGTCTTCAAGGGCATGGAAAACAACTCCAACCCGTGGGGGATCGGTGCCCACACCCGGGCTGACTGGGCAAAAGGGCTCGATGTACCTATTTTGGCCGAGAAGGGAGAGGCTGAGTACCTCTTCTATGTGGGTTGCGCAGGTGCATTCGACGATCTCAACAAGAAAGTGGCGATTTCCCTGGTGAAACTCTTCAATCTGGCTGGTCTCGATTTTGCCATCCTGGGAACCGAGGAGGGCTGTTGCGGCGACTCCGCGAAGAAGATCGGCAACGAGTACGTGTACCAGGCGCTGGCCATGGCGAATATCGAGGTCTTCAAGGCCTACAACGTGAGGAAGATCATCGCCATGTGCCCGCATGGGTACAACACCCTGAAGCATGACTACAAGGAACTCGGGGGCAATTTCGAGGTCTACCACTACACCGAGATCCTCGATATGCTCATCAAGAAAGGAAAGCTCACCCTCAAACAGCCCATCGAGAACCTGGGAACCATTACATTCCACGATTCCTGCTACCTCGGCAGGTACAACAAGATCTACGATCAGCCCAGAGACATCCTGAAAGCCATCAAGTCAGGGCCTCTTGTCGAGATGGAAGATCACCACGCGAAGAGCTTCTGCTGTGGCGCCGGCGGCGGCAGGATGTGGATGGAGGAGACACTGGGGACCAGGATCAACCAGAAGAGGACCAAGGAGGTCCTGGATTCCGGTGCCAAGACGGTGTGCACCGCCTGCCCGTTCTGTTACACCATGCTCTCGGACGGTATCAAGGAACTCGAACTTGAGGAAAAGCTCCAGGCCATGGATGTCGCCCAGCTCGTGGTGCGTGCGGTCGGGCTCGATGACAAGATACCGAAAGCCTCGGGTGCTGAAGAACCGAAACCGGAGGAGACCATCGAGTAGCACGGGCCGTCACGAAAAACCCTGAATCTATTCAAGGAAAGAGGAGGCTTGTATGTCTCCTCTTTTTTTCTTGATCACAGGCCCCTTCCCGAATACCATGCATGTGGGAGGAGATGGATGTGAGGATTGCACTGATTGTCTCTGATGCGCATTCCATGGGCGATTTTGCCCTGGAGCTCGGGCGTCTGGGGCACGATGTCACGGTCGTGAAGGTCGGACAGTCTCCCTCGTTGAAGGATCAACACGCCCTCTCACTGCTGTTCATGGATGCAGGAACTTTCGACGTGATCCACAATCTCTCAGGCTTCTCAGCGCTCCTCTACGGGGGATTCATCCTCACGCCACTGGTGACAACGCTCTTTTCATCGCCGAGCGAAAATGAGCTGGATATCTGCTCTCACTTGAAATCAAACTGTTTTTTCGTTGATGCCTGCGGCCTTGTCGGCTCTTGCCTGAATCTCATTGCCGCTCACCATCCCCGGGAGCAGAACCTGGCGGGTTTTTACGAGGCCGTGTATGAAAAGGCTGTCAGCGCGTGCGCGAGGGATGAGCAGAGACCGTGGGGATTTTTCCAGGTGCTCTCTGATGACAGACGTGACCACAAGGTCAAGCGCATTACCCTCTGGCCGGGAAAACGGTTGAGCCTTCAGTACCACACGAGAAGGCAGGAACACTGGGTCGTGATCACCGGCACTGCACGGGTGCAGGTGAATGATGATATCATAGAACTCAGGGGATCACAGTCCGTTGATGTACCTCAGGGGGCACTTCACAGGATCGAAAACATCGGCACTGAGCCTCTCGTCGTCATCGAGGTACAGCAGGGTGAATATTTCGGAGAGGATGATATCGTCCGCATCGAGGATGATTTCGGACGAGGATGATCATGGATACACAGAGACAGAAGAAGCAGAGGGAACTGTTTGCTCTCCTGGTGGAAACGGCCTCGAACGCGGGTATCGAGATCATCGAAGATGCCATACATCGAAGGGGAGGGGTCTGCCGTCTCAAGGGACGCATCGTTGTGGTCTTTGATTCTCATGCAACCTATCGGGAACGGAACAGGCTCATCCTCGATGCAATATCGCGGATCAATCCTGACTGTATCTACCTTCCGCCAAAAGTGAGACAGATCCTCGAGCAGCGTTCAGGATACACGGGCAGTCCGGATGCCCGCGGGTCAAACACTCCCGGGTCTTCTCCCTGAGGTCGATCTTGTCATGCGGATGTGGCAGGGATCTTGAGGCCCTCTCTCATCGCATGCAGCCTTTCATGGAGCAGGTCCTCCGTGGTGGAGATGATGCCGTCGAGCCACCCCGGGATGGTTCCCAGAATCTTCCGTGCCTCTGCAATCCCCTGGTCGATGGCCCCTGAGAGAATCTCGAGCTGTTCCTCTGACCCGTCCCACAGCCCCATGGCGAACTCGATGATCCTGTTGGCTGTTTGTTCGGGGCTGAAGTAATCATTCCCATAGGTGTAGCCCGTGTATCTCGATAGTTCAAATGTGGTCTTGCGCTGGGTGGCATCGAACAGGATATCGATGGTCACCGTGACATCCCTGAACTCAAGGGTCACACGCAGCGAATCATCTGAAGGCCGGGACATGGGGTTTGACAGTCCGGCACACAGAGAACCCGAGTCCGTGCTGGACAGCACGCGGCCGTAGGTCTGGTAGAGCCCGATCCCTGGTATGGTCATACCGCACCTCCTTGATGGGATGACTCTACTGGAAACAGGCGGGAATTACAAGAGACAGGGCAGATACTCTATGAATACCCCCAGGTTCATGGCCAGGGGCATCGTGTTCAGGATTTTCTGTTCTCCCGAATCTGGTAGAGCCTCAGCTCGCGCTGGGCATCGATATTCTTCCTGTTGATCTCCAGGGCCTTCCTGAAGGCGTCGATGGCCTTGTTCGACTTCTCGTTCTTGAGCACCCATCCCCAGATGACGTACAGGGTGTCTGAGTTCGGGAACTTCTGCAGGCCATCGCGAATTGCCGATTTAATCTCGAGAGAGGAACCGGTCCCTGCATTCTGAAATCTCAGGAACATGGCCCGTGCATAGGATTCCATGAAAAGACGCTCGTTGGGTTTCATCTTGACGCAGAGCTTGAGCATGTCCACGGCCTTCTGGTATTCTTTCGCCTTGAGATTCTCCATCGCCTGCCCGTAGAGCAGTTCTGCTTGGAGGGTTTCATCGATCCCGGAGGGTTCATCTGCAGGTTTCCCCTCGAGGGTTTTCACCACGGCATTGTATGCCCGCTGGATCTCCATGAAGATGTCGTTGGCCAGTCGTTTTACTTCGGGATCATCCGCATAGGCATAGGTGTCCGGGTGGTTTTCCTTGACGATTCTGATGTATGCCCGTTTGAGGCCACCCTCGGAGATCTTCCTGTCGACGCCGAGGGTGTCGAAGGGGTCCTGGTCTTTGATCTTCCTGAGTTCCTGGCGCAGCTTGTCAATGAGGGCCTTGTGCACGCTTTCCTTGAAACTGACGGAACCTGTGCAGTACAGGGCAAGCAGGGCCCTCGCAGGGTCCTGCCCCAGGAGGAGCAGCTCGGAGACCTTGTACTCATAGAGGGTGTCCATATCGATGCCGAGGTCATTGGGTATCTGATCCTGGAGTATTTTCGGGCTCGAGTCTGCATAGGGGGACAGGGCGTCTATCACGAGAGAAAATGGAGTATGGTCCAGGATTCCCTTCCTGATGAGCTGAAAGTAGTCATTTCTGCTCAATTCAGGCTCTTTCCGAATATCCGGTTTGCCGACACGCTGGATGGAACCGGCCTCCCAGGTAAAGATATCCAGGAAGCGTTTCTCGAGCTGGTACTTGAGCGCCTTTGTGATCTGATTCGGCTGGACAATGCCCATTTCCAGGAGGACCACTCCCTGTTTGCTCCGTTCGCGGCGGGCCTTGGACAGGGACATCTCATTCTCCTCTTTCCCGATGATTTCCAGGTCAACGAGGATATTCCCCAGGAGCTCATCACTCCGGTTCGATTGTATCGTGCAGAGCCTCCCGTCCTTGTAGATGAGGCCCTTCTTGATGTCGTCCCGTGATACGAAGATGATGCCGGTGAACTGCGAATCGAGGACATCCTTTATCAGGATCGGAAACGGCATATGTTCGAAGGAAAAAACGTTTTCCATACCATGTTTAGTATCGGTAAATTATTGTGTAATCAATACCATTTTCTCATCTCTGCCGATAATCCTGAAACACCCGTGTTTCCAGTGAGTTCCAGTGTTCATGCTCGCGGGTTTTTTAAAAGACACCATCATGGATACGGAATCGTGCTCGCACAGAGGGGACATGTGAAGCTGGAGAGAAGAATCTTACGAAAATTTCAGCATTCTCTTACAAGAACATCACGTCTCAGGGAAAAATGAAAAAATCCAGTAAAAATTCATACAAATAGAAGTACTGGAGCATATATTATGCATGCAAAAGCATAAAATAATGAATATTATCAATAGGTTAAGCGATCAAACACCCTTGACATCATCACTGTGAAGCGCATTATACAGGTATGAGGAAAGAGTGTGTCCGTATGCTACACGAGAGGCCTCGGAAAACAGGCAGCAGAGTGCGAAGGATCAGCAGGCATCGGTTCGAGAACATCTCTGCATCTACAAGAGCCTGACAGAAAGGAGGAATCCGAATGGAGAAGGATGAAAAGAAACTCGATTCATTGCTCGGGAAGGAAACCTCTCGAAGAAGTTTCCTGAAAGGAGCCGGTGCAACAGCCGGGCTCGTGGTGACCGCCGGAGCCGTAGGTGGCGCCAAGCCTTCTGTGGCACAGGCACAGGAACAGAAACCCATTCTGAAGTACCTGTTTGTGGAACGGCAGAACTGTACGGGCTGCCGCGCCTGTGAATATGCCTGTTCGATGTTTCACGAAGGTGTTGTTCGTCCTGCCATGGCGAGGATCCATGTCCTCAAGTACAAGGGGGTGGTGGATGTTCCTGTCATCTGCCACCACTGCACGGATGCTCCCTGCATCGAGGCGTGTCCCACGACACCCAAGGCCATCCAGAAGGATCCGAAGACGAACGGGATCAAGCTCGACCCCAAGATCTGTTTGGGTGCGAAGTGCATGAAGTGCCAGGATGCCTGTCCGGCGGAGTTCATCAGGCAGAATCCTGATACGGGCCAGCCGCTCATGTGTGACCTCTGCGATGGTGATCCGGAATGTGCCAAGGCATGTGCCGCTCAGGCTACCAACCCGCTCGCACCCTGTATCATGGCAGGCGTGTCCGGGTTCGGGGTGAACCAGGCATTCAGAGATGTGACCCCTGAAGAAGCAGCAAAAGATCTGCTTGCCAATCTGTATTACCCGAATGTGGACGGGGGAAGGAGGTAGGCCATGGCAGCGCCAAGAGGCGGATACTTTGGAAAGATCCTGGAAATCAATCTGTCGAATCAGAAAACCAAGGAGCGCAAGATCTCCAACGAAGAGTGCCGCACGTATATCGGTGGTGCGGGAATGGGTGCCCATCTGCTCTATGATGCCTTGAAGGCCAAGCACGACCCCATGGCGGAAGACAGCCCGATCTTCCTGGGTGTCGGTCCGCTCAACGGCACCTACTGTGTCTCGACACGGCTGAGCGTGGTCAACAAGAGCCCGTACACCGGCCTGTTGAGTCATGCTGAGGTCGGTGGCCATTTCCCCAACGAAGTAAAATGGGCTGGATGGGACGGGATCTACATCACAGGGAAGTCCAAGAAGCCCGTTATACTCTACATCAAGGATGACAGGGTCCAGTTCCTGGATGCCGGGACGATCTGGGGCAAGGATACCTACGAGACCGAGGACCTGGTCCTCGCAAAGATCAAAGAACCCTATGCACGTGTTGCCTGCATCGGTCCTGCCGGTGAGAATGAAGTCCCGTACGCGAGCCTGATGGTTGAGCGTTTCAGGGCTGCCGCGAGGACATCCACCGGTGCACTGATGGGGAACAAGAAGCTCAAGGCCATCGCGATTCGCGGGACAAAGGCTGTCCCAGCGGTGGACAACAAGAAGGCATACGATGCCATGGTTTCGGCCAAGACCCTTGCCATCGAGAAGGAGGCCTGGCAGGGGATCAAACGGTGGGGTACAGCCGGTCTCCTGGAACTCAAGCACTATGGGACCGGGTCGCTCATCACCAAGAACTTCCAGACCACGTGGTACCCCGAGATCGTTGACATCGGCGCCGAAGAGGCGAACCGCGTCTTCTGGAAGAAGCACACGGCATGCAACCACTGCCCGGTCCACTGCATGAAGACAGGAGTCATCAGGGGCGGAAAGTACGACGGCCTCATTGCCGAGGGTCCTGAGTATGAGACAGGCGGACTTCTCGGGTCAAACCTTGCCATCAAGGATTTTGACGGCATGATGGCGGCAATAGAGCTTTGCGATGCCATGGGACTCGATTCAATCAGCACCGGTGGGGTTCTCGGATTCACAATGGAGTGCGTCCAGCGGGGTGTTCTCACACCGGCCGATCTCGACGGGATCAACCTCGAATGGGGAAACGCGGATGCAGCGGTTGCCATGATCAGAAAGATCGCCCTCAAGGAAGGGAAGGCCGGTCAGCTCCTGGCAAAGGGCGTGAGGGATATGGCAAAAGAAATCGGTAAAGGGTCTGAAGAGTGGGCCATTCACGTCAAGGGCAAGGAAGTTGCTGCCCACGACCCGAGGGGAGACAAACCCCGTGCATACAGCTACATGCTGGGAACCTGCGGAGGCGACCACCACGAGGGAACCAGTGCAGAAACACTTGCCCGGTGGTGCATGATCAATTCGTTGACCATGTGCTCCTTTGTCGGTGGGTATCCCTGGGGCAAGGAGACACCCAAGGTCTTCATCGATATGCTCAACCCGCTGTGCGGCTGGGATATGACCGATGACGAGTACTGGACTACGGCGAAGCGGATCATGACGCTGGAGCGGTGTTTCCAAGTACGGGAGGGACTCAGGAGAGAAGATGATAAGCTGCCCAAGAGGCTTATGACGGAAAAGCTACCCGAAGGCCCGAAGGCCGGTTCGGTTTTCACCGAGGAGGATCTGAAGAAATTCCAGGACGAGGTCTATACCTACTTCGGCTGGGATGACAACGGCATCCCTACAGACGATACCCTGAAAAAGCTTGGGCTGGATTTTGCCATCAAGGACATGCAGGCAGCCAGAAAGGCCTGATGCAAAAGGTGTAGATGAGGGGGGATCACCCCCCCTCTTTACAAGCTCTCCAGTCGTCATTATTGTTTACTTCATGAGGTGTGAGCCCGCCCTGAACTGGCTCCGGAAACCGGCAGAAGCGGGTGAATAATGCGGTCACGCAGGAATTTTCTCAAGATTCTGATCAGTGGTGTCGCATCGGGAGCGATATTCACCGTGTTCAAGACCAGTGGTGCACAGGCACTGCCCAGACCGCCTGCATCCCTTGTGGAAGAAGAATTCTTGAAGTACTGCACCAGGTGCTACCGGTGCATCGACATCTGCCCGGTTCGGGCCCTTTCGCCGGCCTCGATCTTCGATGGGATCGCAAACCTCGGCACCCCTGTCTTGGACTGGAGAGCGTGCATTCTATGCATGGAGTGTGTCCGGACTTGTCCCACCGGTGCCATCCAGAAGGTGCCCAAGGAAGAGGTGGATATCGGCAATGCCGTGATCGATCACGACACGTGCCTGGTGTGGACTGAAACAAGGGGGTGTACCAACTGTTACAAGGCATGTGATTACGATGCGATCGAGCTCGCCGATGACAGATACCCCGTGGTCATCGAGGAGGCCTGCACCGGGTGCGGGGCCTGTTTTAATCGGTGCCCTACCGATCCCAAGTCCATCGTGGTGTACTATGACAGGGTGAAGAGGTACGAACCGCCAGAGAAAGGGTTCAGGGTCCGGCTCGAAGACAGGCTCGGGCCCTATGAGTTTCCTCCCGATCCGTTCATCACCTGGCTCAAGAACCGAATTCTGAGGCTTGCACAGCACTATGGAATACTCGGCGGGTAGGGGAGGTGTGGTGGCACAAAACGGTTCATCTCTCAGGCCGGTGGTTGTCGTTGGCTCAGGCGTGGCAGGAATCGTTGCCTCCCTGGACCTGGCACGGGCGGGAAAGACCGTTCACCTCCTGGAAAAGGGGCCGATCCTCGGCGGCCAGGTATCCACACTGGACAAGCTGTACCCAACGGATCACTGTGCATTCTGCCCTTTGTGGACCGAGATTCGAAACTGTGTCCTGGATGCGAACATAACCATTCACACCTTGACGGAGATCACCGAGATCGTTGAATCGGGTGATCTCTTTCAGGTCACCTTCACCCACAGTCCCCGGTACATCGATGAGACGCGCTGCATCCTCTGCGGGCGCTGTGTCCCCACATGCCCGGTGAAGGCGATCACGTACGGTCCAGAACACGCGTATCCGCAGACCTACCTGATCGACCCCGAGGTCTGTACGAGGTGCTCTGAGTGCGTCGACATCTGCCCGACCTCGGCCATCGACATCACGAGGGAGAGGTTCCGGAGCACGATTTCGGCGGCAGGTATCATATGGGCCACCGGATTCCAGGACACGGATATCTCCCTTCTCGAGGAATACGGGTACGGCACCCACCCGGACATCCTCACCTCGCTTCAATTCGAAGACTGGACGGCAGAGGCCGGATCCAACAGGGGGGCTATCCTCACAAAGGCCGGCGGGGTGAAGCCCAGGATGATCGCGTTCATTCAGTGTGCGGGTGCTCGGGATATGAGGCTGTTCCCGTACTGCTCTGCGGTATGCTGCATGCATGCCCTCAAGCAGGCCCAGTGGGTCAAGCGCCGCAGTCCGGAGATCGAGTGCACTATTTTCTTCACCGACATGAGGACCGAGGGGAGGAACTACTATACGTACTATCTCAGGGAAATCAAAAACAGTGCGATCGAGCTCATCCGGTCGAGGCCTGGGCTCATCTATCCCATGCCCAATGGAAGCGGGATCGCCGTCAAGTACGAAGACACCCTTACCCAGGAGCAGCTCATCAGGGTCTTTGACATGGTGGTGCTCAATGGTGCCCTCAGGCCTTCGCTTTCCTCCCGCGATGCAGGCTACACCCCGCACCTTGACGAGGAGGGTCTGTTGAAAGGTTCCTTCCGGAAGATGTATCCATGCGGGTTCTGCATGGAGCCGATGGATGTGGAATCGTCTGTTGTGCAGGCATCTGCTGCAGCCATGAAGGCATGCATCGAGGAGTCGTCCAGTGGAACATAGCAGGCCCATGAGGTGCATCCTGTGCAGATGCCACGGAGAGATCGGTGATGTCATCGACCTCGATACAGTGATCAGGGATCTCCAGGATGATCCAGCGGGCGTCTCCTGCGATGTCCGGGATTCACTGTGTCTGGATGAGAATATCGATGAACTCTCCGAAGACCTGGCCGCCTCAGGAGCACCAGACATTGTCCTCGGGGCGTGCTCGTTCTATGCCCGGGGAGATCGGATTCTGACAGGTTTCCACCAGAGGGGGGTTTCCCCTCAAAGGGTTGAACTGGTCGATATCAGGGAGGGGTGCTCCTGGATTCACAGGGAAACTCCATCGGAGGCAACGATCAAGGCCACCGACCTCATGCGCATGGGGATTGCTCTGCATCGGGCCCGGCACATCCATGATGATATCGCGGTACAGCCCCATGAAAGTGTTCTCGTCATCGGTGCCGGTCCGGCCGGTTCAACTGCTGCAGCACGCCTTGCACATCTTGGCGTGAAGGTCCACCTCCTTGACCGGGCGAAATCGCCAGGGGGTCTGTTGAATCTCATCAAGCGAATCGCCCCTGAGGATTCGAGCGCTGAGGAATTTCGTGAACACAATCGGATACTCACTGAAAGTGATCTGCTCACCTACTACCCGGGTTCAAAGCTGATCTCGGTCCAGGGGTCTGCCGGGGACTTCACCGTGAAAGTCTCCTCCGCGAACACGGAGCATACCATTCACGCGGGAGCAATCATTCTCGCCACAGGAGCAAAGATCATGATGCCGGATGGACTCTATCGCCACGGCAAGCTGACGGGAGTGCTCAGCGGCATTGAACTGGAGAGGCGGCTCAAGGCGGATCAGGCTGAAGGGACCCGTGTTGTGTTCATCCAGTGCGTGGGGGTTCGCGATCACCAGCGCCCCTACTGTTCGGCGATCTGCTGCCTTGTGAGCCTCAAGCAGGCCTGTCAGATTCTTGAGCTCAACCCTGAGGCAGAGGTCTTCATTCTTCACCGTGACATCATGTGTCCGGGAAGCGTGCTTGAAGGATATTACCGAAGGGCAATGGCAAAGGGGGTCCGACTGCTCCGATACGATGAGGACAGACCGCCTGAAATCCTGGGGGAGGAACAGGTAGACTCAGTGGAGGTCTACGACGTCCTCACCTCTGAAGTGAGGAGACTTCCCGCAGATCTCGTCGTTCTCTCCACACCGCTCGCCCCGCACGATGACGCCGGAAGGATCGCTCAGCTTTTTGGTCTGGAGGTGGATGGATACGGGTTCTATAAGGTCAGGGACCTCATGCATCCCCTGGAGACGAAGAGGGCGGGGATATGTGTGTGCGGATCCGCCAGATGGCCTGTGCTCGGGCGCACGGCCATGGCCCAGGGGGAAGCAGCAGCCATGAAGGCCTATGACCTGATCAGGGGCGGGACGATCATGGCGTCCGGTTTGAGTCAGTACCGGGAACACAAGTTTTCCCTTGCCCATGTGGATCAGGCGGCATGCACAGGCTGCGGAAACTGTGTGGCCGTCTGTCCCTACGATGCCTGCTCGCTGGAGATCAGGGACCGTGCCTACAAGTCGGTGGTAGACCTCATCCGGTGCAGTGGATGCGGGAGCTGCGTGTCCGTCTGCCCGAACGGCTCCATCCAGCTGCCGGGGCAGAATGCTGCGGCAGTCAGTGAGATGCTCAGGGCAGCGTTCGAACGGGGAGGGTGAGGCGTGCCGGAAGACACTGCATACACGAGGAATGGAGAGGGACAGGGATTGTCTGCACGACCGCAGATCGTGGTCTTTGCGTGTACGTGGTGTGCCCTGATCGGCGCCGACGGGGCCGGGAAGAAACGCGTTCAGCTGCCTGCGTTTTTCAGGGTCATTCCAGTAGAGTGCGCCTCACGAGTGGAAGCTGATGCGATCATCCGTGCATTTGCTCTGGGCATCGACGGCGTGGCGGTCATGGGCTGTCACATCGGTGGATGCAGGCACAACGGTGCACATCATCGCTCGGCGAAAAAACTCGAACTACTGAAGCCGCTCCTCGATACCGTGGGCATAGATTCCAGGAGACTGTTCACGAGTTACGGAACCGCCCACGAATACCATCAGTATGTTGAGGTCATCACCTCGTTCTGCAGGGAGATTGAACAGATGCCCCCGGTTTCATCCTGGTCGTGGTCTTTCCTGAGAGGTGTCCAGTCCATGGTGGAGAGGATATGAGCGCCCGGAAAGACATGATATCCAGAGTGAAAGCCCTGCTCGAGGAGAAGCGGGCCGACGGGGTGCTCGGCTTGATGCTCTTCGAGGCGGAGCCTGTCCCATATCTTTTCGAACATCCCTCTGACGTCGATTCCCTGGTCATCGAACCAAAGTGGCTCCTTGCAAAGCTCGCCATGAACATCCTGAGGTCTGCACCGGATTCCTTCCGGCTCGGACTTGTATGCCGGGGGTGCGACGAGCGGGCGGTCATCGAGCTCGCGAAACGCAACCAGGTGGACCGTGAACGCCTGGTCCTTGTGGGATATGCGTGCACCTCAGAGCAGGCCGGAAAATGTCTGTGCAGTACGCCGTATCCCAGCAGGATCGATGTGGGTGACCAGGCAGTTGGTGTGGACCCTGTACACGATGAACGTGCACGGCCATTCCTGACAGGAAGCATGGAAGAGAGAATGAAACGCTGGGCTCGGGAGCTCAGCAGATGCATCAAGTGCTACGGGTGCAGGAATGTCTGCCCCATCTGTGTGTGCATTCCCTGTAAGCTGGAAGATGACCTGTGGGTGAAGCGCGGCGAGATCCCTGCAGACATGATCTCCTACCATCTCATCAGGGCATTCCATCTCTCGGATACGTGCGTGTCCTGTGCCGGGTGCACGGACGTATGCCCTGTCAACATCCCGCTGATGCTCCTGCAGGTTTCCATGCGTGAGACCCTGAAATCCCAGTACGGGTACGAGCCAGGTATCGATTCCCACCGGTGTTCACCCGTGCTGACGGACCTGGGAAGAGATGTGAACCCGCTGTTCGAGGAGCCTTCGTGGGTTGATTCCATCAGGGGGGGGACATGAAGCTGAATTTCGTGAAGACCATCTGTCCCTACTGTGGAACGGGATGCGGGATCATCCTCCAGGTCTCGGACGATCATGTCGTCTCCACACTGGCGGATCGGTCACACCCTGTCTCCCGGGGAACACTGTGCATCAAGGGCTGGACCTCCCACGAATTTGTCCAGCATCCCGACAGGCTCACCCGACCGCTCGTGAAGAAGAACGGAACGTTTCATGAAATCTCCTGGGACGCGGCCATAGAGCTTGCCGCAGACAACCTCACAGAGATTGCCCGTATCCACGGTGGTGATGCCATTGCCGGGTTGAGCTCTGCAAAGTGTACGAACGAGGAGAACTATCTGTTCCAGAAACTTATCAGGGCTGGGTTTCACACCAACAACGTGGATCACTGCGCCAGGCTCTGCCACGGCCCGACTGCCGCTGCCATGGCCCACGCTCTCGGCAGCGGCGCCATGACGAATTCGATTGCTGACTTTACCGGGGCTGACTGTATCATGGTATTCGGCTCGAATGCCGCCGAGACACACCCTATCATCATGGGCGAGATCTACAAGGCCAGGGACAATGGAGCAATCCTCGTCGTGGTGGACCCCAGGAGGACAGAAGTCGCCGCCAATGCCGATATTCACCTTCAGATCAACTCAGGCACCGATATCCCGCTCATCAATGCCATGATGAATCATATCCTGGATTCGTCTCTGGAGAACAGGGACTTCATTGCAGACAGGACTGAGGGGTTTGATGAACTGAAGGAGTACCTGTCGCAGTGGAGGATTGAAGACGTCTCCCGGGAGAGCGGCATCGAACCCGAGGACATCAGGAAGGTGGCTGAACTCTATGCCAGGGCCCGGGAGGCCTCCATCGTCTTCTGCATGGGCATAACGCAGCATGCCTGCGGAACGTCGAACGTGTACTCTCTCTGCAACCTGGCCATGCTCTGCGGGCATGTTGGCAAGCCCCATTCAGGGATCTGCCCCTTGAGGGGGCAGAACAATGTGCAGGGCGCCTGCGACGTCGGAGCACTGCCGAACGTGTATCCGGGATACCAGAGCGTGGCCGATCTCAGCGTACGGGACAGGTTCGAGAAGGCCTGGGGCTGTGAGCTCTCACCCCTGCCGGGACTCACGGTTACTGAGATCATCTCGTCTGCGGGAGACAAAATCAGGGGCCTGTTCATCATGGCTGAAAACCCTGTGCTCAGCGACCCGAACCAGGGGCACGTGATTGAGAGCCTGCCCAAGCTGGATTTTCTCGTCGTCCAGGACATCTTCATGACAGAGACGGCGAAATTCGCGGATCTCGTTCTGCCAGGGGCATGCTACGCGGAAAAGACAGGGACCTTCACCAATACCGAGCGCCGGGTCCAGCTCCTGAGAAAGGCAGTGGATCCCCCGGGAGAGGCGAAGGACGATTTTACCATCCTGTGCCTGCTCTCAAAGGCCTTTGGTGTGAAGGGAGAGTATGCAGATCCGTCAGATGTCATGGATGAGATTGCGAGCCTCACCCCCATCATGAGCGGCATCCACTTCAACCGGCTCGGTGTACACGGAATCCAGTGGCCATGTCCCACGGACGACCATCCAGGCACCAGGTATCTCCACGCGGACAGATTTACCCGGGGCAAAGGCCTGTTCGTGGTACCCCAGTACACCCCGCCGAAAGAGATGCCCGACGATGAGTTTCCCTACGTCCTCATCACCGGGAGGATGTTCTCCCACTATCACACCGGCACCATGACCCGTCGGTCTCGGTTCCTTGACCGCGAGGTAGACAAGGCCTTTGTCGAGGTGAACCCCGATGATGCCCGGAGGCTCGGGATTGCAGATGGTCACACGGTACGGGTGAGCACCCGCAGGGGAAGTATCACAACGACAGCACGGATTACCACCAGAGTGAAACAGGGTTCTGTGTTTGCGCCGTTCCACTTTACCGAGGCACCCGCAAATGCACTGACTTTGGAGGAACTCGATCCCATCAGTAAGATTCCGGAGTTTAAGGTCTGTGCCGCCATGCTGGAGAAGCAGTGATATGAGGGATAAAGACGATATCACATCGGTCATGTCTGCTTCCCACGCCTATGCGTGTGTGGAATGCGGTCGGTGCGTTGCAGTCTGCCCCATGGCCGAGATGTACCCGAATTTCTCCATCGAGATGTCGCCTCGCGGGGTGATCAAGAAGGTGCTCATGGGTGCTGATATCCTTGCTGATGAACACATCTGGTACTGTACGGAATGCAATGCAGGCACGGATGTATGCCCTGCAGGCGTCAGTGATCGCGACCTGATCAGGGGGCTCAGGCGCCTGGCTATCGAGAGCGGAAAGGTAGAGGGGGTCCGCACCTGTCAGGGGTGCGGAGAACGGTTTGTACCGGTCAGGGTGATGGAGTTCATCTCTGATCGGATCATGGGGGAACCACAGGATTTCCTCAGGTTGTGCCCGGCGTGCAGGAGAAAGGTCTACCTTCTCAGAAATGCCTAGGCAAGAGAGGAAAATGATGCCAGAACACGCAGCGCAGTTCGAGCATTTCGTCACTATCAAGGAGCTCCGGCCGCTGCCGAGAAAACCCAGGCTGCCCAGACGCCCCCCGGTGATTGTCTTCGATCCTGCCAAGTGCACCGGATGTTCGACCTGCGAGATGGTCTGCTCCCAGCGGAACGTGGACATGGTGGCTCCGTCCTCATCGAGCGTGAAGGTGCTGCGGTCCGAAGAGAACGGGAAGAATTTCGCAATCCTGTGTCTGCACTGCAGGGAACCCTTGTGCATGGACGCCTGTCCGGTGCGTGCCATCGACAAGGACGAGGGCGGTATAGTTCGAATCAGGAGCGTGTTCTGTGTTGAGTGCGGCATCTGCACCATGGCGTGTCCCGAGTCAGCGCCCCTGGTAGAGCCTCTCACCGGCAGGGTGAGAAAATGCGATCTGTGCGACGGAGATCCGTTGTGCGCGAAGCACTGCCCGGAAGATGCCCTGCACTTCTACCGCGGCAAGGCCCTCGGCTGGATCAGGTTCATCCGCTGGCCCGTACAGGCACTGTCGTTCCTCCTTCTGGTGGTGGTCCTGGTGGGAACGTTCTGCTCATTCACGGCCGGGATCGTGAGCCTCCCATGTCCCACCGGGACGCTGCAGAACATCGCATCAACCAAGACGCTTGTCCTGGTGAGCCTTGCCTCCGCTGCAGTACTGATCGGTATTACTATTCTCTTTGGAAGAGTATTCTGCGGCTGGGTCTGCCCCTTCGGCTTCTTCCTGGACCTGGTGGGCAGCGTTGTGCCCAAATTCGGGCTCCCCGCGTTCCTCAAGAGCAGGATGATCAAGTACGGAATCCTGGCTGGTACTCTCGGAGGTGCGGCCGGACTCGGATTCCAGCCTTTCTGCACGGTCTGTCCAATCGGCAGCATCTGCAGATCCTACGGGCAGGCGGGCATCTTCAGGGGTGCCGAACTGGTAATCGTCCCTGCACTGGCATCCCTGGAACTCGGGCAGAGGCGATCGTGGTGCCGCTCCTTCTGCCCGGTCGGAGCTGTCCTGGCTCTGGCCGCGAAGATCGGGATCATCAAGATTGTCATCGGTGCGCATCAGTGCAAGAAGTTCTCGTGCATGCAGTGTGCAGACACCTGTCCCATGGGGATCATCGACCGGGAGGCCCTGCGGGAGGGGATCGCCCCGAAGATCCCCATGGATGAGTGCATCATGTGCATGCGGTGCATCGATACGTGCCCATACGATTCGGCGAAGATCCGCTTCAGCTGGCAGAAGACAATCCCGGGCGAGGTGAAGGCATGGACGTACTCCTGAAGCCATTCTACAACCACAGGTTCGTCCATGTCGATCTCACTGCATCCACTGTGGAAGGCATGCCCGTGCCGAAAGAGATGCTCGTAGAGGGCATCGGCGGGACAGGGATCACGCGGCTGCTCCACAGCCGGTTCTCGGACGGAGACCCCATCGTGCTGGGGTGCGGTCCGCTGAGCGGAAGTTTTGCCCCAGCATCCTGTCTGATGGTGGCCACGTTCTCCCCGGACTCAAGGACACTCTGCCATGTTCCTTTCCTGGTCAATGCAGGGCCCCAGCTCAAATTTTCCGGCATGGATTTCCTGGTCATCACAGGGCATGCCGACCAGCAGATCATGCTGGAAGTCATGAACGGCACCGTCAGGATCTCCCGTGCCGAGACGCTCACAGGATCCATCTCCGAGAGGGAATCGATCCTCCTGGCAAAGGGGAAGTACTGCCCGGAGGCGATTCTCCTGACAGGGCAGGCCGCAGAGACCGGTTCTCCCTCTGCCGTTGTGTCATCGGGATTGTGGGGCAGCCTGGACAAAGCTGGACTGGGGTCGTTCGCTGAGGGCAAGAATATCCGGGCTATCACGCTGCTCGCCTCAGGAGGAGTTCCGTTCCTCGATGGGGGGCGTGACCTCGGAGAATCCCTCATGAAGACGCTGCGCAACCGGCACAAGAAGCGGCAGTACGTGGTGCAGGACATGATGGCCTCAGGGG
>JBNGDS010000037.1:0-32862 GCA_049975365.1 Desulfomonilia bacterium
TGTGCAGGGTTTGACGTAAACCCCGACAATCCTCAGGTTTCAAATCTTGTGGGTCCAGTGGAGCGGCACGAAAAAGGACCCGTTGACGTACTCATCACGAGAGTGCGCTCTCTCACCGATGAACTGGTGTTCCTCCCAGTTCCGGTCATCGCAGCCATCAATGGGCTGGCATACGGAGGGGGTGCGGAGATCGCTACCCGATGCGATCTCCGGGTTATGGACGAGAATGCCGTCATCAGCTTTTCTGAGGTTCGCCTGGGGCTCATGCCTGATCACGGAGGTGTGGTGGGCCTCACACGCCTCGTTGGTCCGGCACGGGCAGCAGACCTGATTCTGACGGCACGGAAGATAGATGCCCGGGAGGCATTCTCCCTCGGTCTGGTGAATCGGATCAGTGCCCCGGGAAAATCTGTCGATGAATCCCTGAAACTGGCAGAAGAGATTGCGGCCAACGGGCCGCTGGCTGTCCGGCACGCTCTGACTGTCATCAGACGTACCCCTGACCTGATGTATCGTGAAGCCCTCGAGCTGGAAACTCAAGAGGCGGTCGACCTCATAACAAGTGGGGAGTGCGTCTATGGCATAGCCGCCTTTCTCACGAAAAAGAAACCGGAATTCCCAGATCCTGAGTAACCCTAGGCCACCTGGTACATCATGCGGTGTCCCCGGGAGCAGTGGATTTCTGTACACTCCTCGTTATAATTACAGGGAGGAGAATGTACAATGGCGAAAGCGAAAATCTACCCTCTCTATGAAAAACGCATACAGCATAAAATCATCGCCCTCATCGAAGACATGGAAAAGAACTATCTTGAAAACGAGAATACTCACAATCGCGACTCTGATAGAAACATAACAATACTTGGTGAATACCTCTTGAGAATGACGAGAATCATCATAGATGAGTGCAATGATAATGAAGAAATAAAGAGAATCATCCCCAAGTATCTCCCCGAGGAGTTTACTCTGGCAGGGATACTCGATTCGGATGAAAAAAAGAACTCTCCCTGACAATCCTCCATGAGGGTTAGCTGCATTCATTACTGGGAATCAGGGTATCCTGCGCGATCGAGAACATATCATGCAGGCGCGATGAGAAAGCTGGTGGAGGTGGGGGGATTTGAACCCCCGACCCTCGCATTGCGAACGCGATGCTCTCCCACTGAGCTACACCCCCGGAAAAACAGTACTGTGTGTACTAGAGTCAGGACTGTTCGTCAACTGTTTGCTTGGCGGATTCCTGTTCCAGCATCGACCGAGCGAAGTCCACGGCCTCTTTGAAATCCCTGATCTCTCCGTTGAGTCCTTTTTCTCTGATGATCCTGAGACAGTCTCCCAAGGCCTTGCCTTTGTGAAATCCAATGGCCTGGAGGTCCTTCCCGGTCACCGGAGGTTTGAAGGAGCGCCAGTTCGTAATATAGGAGGATATCATCTCCTTGACCTCCGGACTCCTCGATTTCGACATGGCAAAGAGCGTCTCCTCGAGCCGAAGCTTCTCGAGAACCTGCACAACGAATGAAGGTCTTTTCTCCTTGATTCCGACAAACTCCTTCAGCACTGCATGAACTCTCGCCTTGGCGGTTAAAATGTTTCTTACATTCTCATCGGAGAGTCCGAGCCGTTCGCAGATTGCGATAACCTTCTTGGGTTTCATGTGATCCACCAGGGCAAGCAGATAGATGAACCATGACCGGTAACTTTCGTGGGTATAGAGAAGATTGAACCACAGGAGGGTTTCCTTGACATGGGTGAAATTCTCCCTGATCCCCTCGCTCAGGACGAGATCCGGGTGAATAGCGCTGAGCACGCCGAGTTCCCGCAGCCGTTCAAGGGATGGCACCGGGTCGTCTTCAGAGAGTATCTGCCTGATTTCGTGGGAGATCCTCCTGCCAGGGATGCTCTTCAAAAGCCCTGATTTGACAGCGGCGTTGACCAGGGAAAAGGTCTGCTTTCCGAGATTGAACCCGTACCGTTTTTCAAACCGTACCGCCCGGAGAATCCGCGACGGATCCTCCACGAAGCTCATGGCATGCAGCACCCTGATCCTTTTCTCCTTGATATCCCTCTGCCCACCAAAATAATCGATGAGTTCTCCGAACCGGTTCGGATTCAGACAGATGGCCATGGAGTTGATGGTGAAATCCCTCCGGTAGAGATCGAGCTTGAGGGTTGACTGTTCGACGATGGGATATCCACCAGGGTGTTTGTAGTACTCAAGGCGTGCGGTTGCCACATCGATGTGTGCACCATTGGGCAGCGTGATGACAGCGGTCTTGTATTTTTCGTGAACCGCGCACCTGGCCCCTATGGAAGAGGAAAACGCCTTGGCGAACGCCACACCGTTTCCCTCGACAACAAGATCGATATCGAGGTTGTCGATGCGCATGATCATGTCTCGCACGATTCCGCCCACCAGGTAGATATTGGACCCCTTTGCCGATGCGAGCTCGCCTGCCTGAATCAGCAGTTCGTGGACATTCTTTGGCATCCTCTCCTCGAGGAGAGATCTCACGTATTTCTTCTGCGTCTCGCGGTACCCGAGTCCTTCCACCTTGGCCATCTTCTCGTGGAGGACTCTCATGAGATCCGTTCTGGTGATGACACCGATGGCCTTCCTGTCTTCCACCACGGGCAGCAGGCGCTGGCTGCCGTCAATGATGAGGGAGCGGATCTCTCCCACCGGAGCGTCTGCCCTCACGTGCATGATGTCCCGGATCATGTAGTCCTTGATCTTCGCATCGCCGAGGTGGTGGCCCTGGGCCCGGCTCACCACCTGCCTCGTTACGATTCCCACGACCCGCTCATCACGGGAATGAACAATGGCAGCGTTGATATTGTACCGGTTCAGGGTTTCACTTGCATCATTGATGGTGTCATCCATCCGCAGGGCAATGACCGGGAATGTCATGATATCCCGTGCAGTGATCCGGGGCCTGGTTTCTTTCTTGATGAGCCTGACGAGTTTCACCTCGGCCTGATCCAGGGAAATGTTCTTTATGGAGGCGGCTGCTGCAGTGGGATGACCGCCGCCGCCGAATTGAGCTGCGATCTCAGATGCATTGATCTGGGGGAGCGTGCTCCGTGCCACCAGGTAGATCCTCTCACCCATACGGCCGAGGGCGAACATGGCATCGGCCTCGAACATGCCCCTGAGCTTGTGAACGAGCATGGCGAAATCCTCGACATAGGAGGTGGATTCAGACCGGGTGAAGAGCACGTCGATGCCCCCCACGTGAAAGATATAGGCATTCTTTATGAGCTGATCGAGCACATCCACCTGATCAGGACTGAGTTCCCGGGACATGGTCTGCGACACCACCTTCAGATCCGCTCCCCACTGGATGAGCTCTGCAAGCGCCAGACAGTCCTGCGGCCGGGTTGATGGAAACAGGAGAGACCCCGTGTCTTCAAAGATCCCCATTGCAAAAATAGTCGCCTCTTCTGGAGTGGGCCTGAGCTGCTTCTGCTTGAGTATATCGACCATGAGTGTAATATTCGAACCAAATTCCCGGATGTGCTCTTCATTTCCCTTGATGTCATCCGCGGACGGCGGATGATGATCATAGATCACCACCTCCACAGAGTCTTTTCCGATCAGACGCGAGAATTCGCCTATGCGGGAGAGCTGCCGGGTATCCACGAGGATCAGCCGCGTGATCTCGCCGCAGGAGATACTCTTTAGCTTCACTATGGCCGAGGCGATCTCGGGGGAGGCATGGGCGAGATAATCCCTCAGGTTCTTCTCCTGTGCACCGGGAAACACGAGCAGGGCATCGGGATAGAGTTTCTTGGCTGCCAGCATGGATGCGAAGGCATCGAAATCAGCCTGAATATGGGAGGTTATGACCTCCATGCGTCACCCCCTCGGGTGGAATTTCTCGTGAATCTCTTTGAGTCTTCTCGACGTGATGTGCGTATAGATCTGCGTAGTGGAAATGTCGGCGTGTCCGAGCATCATCTGGACGGATCGTAGATCCGCACCCCCGATGAGGAGGTGTGTTGCAAAGGAATGTCTGAGTACATGGGGAGAAATCCTCTTGGATATCCCCGCTGCCCGAGCATAGCGTTTGATGGAATACCAGAAATTCTGCCGCGTCATGGCAGAGCCCCGTTTCGAACAGAACAGCGCATCTGTTCTCTTTGCTGCAAAGGATGGACGTACGTGAGACAGATATTCCTTCACCCAGTGAACAGCGCTCTCTCCCATGGGAACGAGCCGTTCCTTGTCTCCTTTTCCCCTGCACATCAGGTATCCGACGTGCACATTGAGATTGTGAACTTCCAGGCCCACGAGTTCCGATACCCTAAGCCCCGTGGCGTAGAGAACCTCGAGCATGGCCTTGTCCCTGATCCCGATGGGGGTCGAAACATCGGGGATTGCCAGCAGCCTGTCCACTTCATCCCGGCTCAACACCTCCGGCAGGTACTTCCCACGCTTGGGCATGTCCATGTCCCTGGTTGGGTCGTGGTGGATCACCTCTTCCTCGACCAGATACCGGTAGAACTGCCTGATGGTCGAGAGTCTCCTGCTGATGCTCGAGTACTTCATCCCCTTCCCCCTGCAGGATGAAGAGAATCTGGACAGGGTATCCCCATCGACATCCTCAAGTCGGAGGGTTTCATGTTCGAGCCAGTGGTCAAAGTCCCGCAAATCGCCTTCATAGGCCTTCAATGTGTTGTCAGGCGAAGACCTCTCCACCGCGAGATATTCGAGGAAGGAGTCTATGTAATCATGGATCATCTCTTGGTTATGATGGGATTCAGCCCCAGTGCCTTGAGGTCGTCCACTGCCGGGGATGCACTGGGAATGTCAGGATATGCTCCCACCAGGAGCCTGTAGTAGTCTTCAGACTCCTTGAGAATATAGGAAATGATCCCATTGGATCTGAGTTCTTCCGATCTTTCCATCGCACCCTCTGCGTCAGTGAACACACCGACCTCTATGGCGAAGGGAACCTGATCCCCGACGAACGCTCCTTTTTCAATGACACCCTGTGCCTGCAGTGCCCGCAATTCAAAGACTGCATCCTTTATCGAGTGAAACGCTCCGTAATCCACTCGGTTCCACACACCCGAGGAACCGAGATCGATCTTGGTTATGAAAATTGGTTCAAGATCGAGGGGGTTCTCCTGAATCTGCCTGACGGCAGCTTCGTACTCCTTCCACGAGGACATATGAATGGTAAACGGGTAGTATACGGCCTTGACAAACTCCGGAGCAGTCTCTTCACCCTTCTCTAGGATCGCCTCTTCTACCGGTTCCGGCCTCCTGATCTCCTTTGTCACCACGTTGCTCAACCCGTAATCAGCACAGAGGGGACTCGCCATGATGCACCAGACGAGAATGAACATCATACGCCTCATGGGTTGCTCCCGTTGTACGCGTAGGTGGTATTCATTATATACTTCTGTATCCCTTTTACAATACCATCGACAAGGAGATTCTGATAGGAACTCCGCTTCAGGAGATAGCAGTCAGTGGAATTCGTGATGAAGCCGAGTTCGAGAAGGATTGATGGCATCTGTGCCCCGAGCAGCACATAGAACGGGGCCTGCCGCACTCCGAGGTCCTTGCCGCGATACCCGTTGGTGTACGCCGATGATATGACACACTTGTGAACACAGGTGGCGAACCTCGACGACTCATTGATCTTGGAGTTCAGCATGAGGTCATTGATGATGAGCTGCAGGTCGCTTATCGACTTGGTTGTCGTGGCATTCTCCCGTGCAGCGACTTCGATGGCGGATGCATCGGTCGTGAGATTGAGGAAGTAGGTTTCGATTCCCCTCACCGACTTGTCTGAATTCGAGTTGACATGCAGAGAGATGAACAGGTCCGCTTTCTTCTTGTTGGCGAAGGCAGTGCGTTCCTCCAGGGTCATGAACACATCGCTCTCCCTGGTGAGGAAGACCTGGAAGCCTTCTTGAGTGAGCCTCTTTGCGAGAAGCTTGCCCAGTATCAGGGTGATGTCTTTCTCTTTGATTCCCGACGTGCTTATGGCCCCTGGATCCCTGCCCCCATGCCCTGGGTCGATGACAATCCGCGACACCTTCAGGGAGAGTTGCGCCGCAATGGACGGGACATCTTCAGGCATCTTTGACCGCGCATGTATGGGAACCTTTTTGACCGCATTGCCCCTGCTGGCGAGCTTGGCGGAAGAAGATGCATTCCGCTTGATGTCCACCACCAGGCGTGAAGGATTGGTCAGGGGAAAGGCATTGTAGCTGGATGGCTGGGAGAGGTCCATAACGACCCTGACCGTTGTCTTGTCGTACTGGGAAATCCTGATACTGGAGAGGAGCCCATCGTCCACATTAACCTTATAAGGGAATGAAGGGCTCGTCCTTGAATCCCTCAGATCCACCACAACGCGGTTTGATTTCCTGGCTTTCGCATCTGATGGCAGGACAAAGCTCTTGAACGTAACATCCTTCTCGAGGTCAATGACGACCCTTGTGTACTCCTTGTCCGACCACTGCCGGACATTCTTGACAAGGCTCAACGATGCGATGGATGTATTGGCCTTCTTTTCCTGGTTCAGTGAATTCAGCTCTTCCCGTGCAAGCTGCACCATATCCCCGTCAGGAAAATCAGTGATGACCTGCCGGTAGAGTGCATACGCCTTCTGCTTGTATCCGAACTTGTAGTTGTAGATCGAAGCAGATCTGTAAAGGGCATCGTCAGCGAGACTGCTGGAAGGGTACGTGTTGGAGACGTTCAGGTAGGTCTTGATGGCCTTCTCGAGATCCTTTCCCAGGGAGGAATAGCCATAGAGCTCTTCATAGAGCTTCGCCGCACGATACATTGCCCTGGGTGCAAACTGGGTATTGGAATATTCCCGGGGAATCTTCAGGTACTGATCAATCACGTCGATCCAGTTCGTACGGTATTTTCTCTTGTTGATATCTCTGCTGAGTTCTATGTATGCCTTGTTTGCACTCTGATAGGCTCCTGCTGCCGAGATGGATGCGTGCCCGGGGGCAGTCACGGCCGTCAGGATGAAGCAAACGGCGAGGGCAAGGCACAGTGAATGTTTTCGTTTTCGTGTGCTGTAATCCATTACGCTCAATGAAAAGTAGTCCATTACTTTTGTTTGTATAAAAAAATCCCTGGTAAGGCAACTATCGGCTGTTCAAGAATCAAATCTTAACACTTATTTTCCCTGTGAAAAGTATATATGGTCCGTAATCCCTTGAGGATGAGATCCTGATCATGGACATACCTGTGGGGAAGAAGATCTCTCAACACTGCTGAAAACCCTCCGGTGAGAAGTACGCCTGCGTCAGATCCACGATCCTGGACCATCTTGTCCACTACTCGTTCGATGAGGGCCGAGTGGCCATGAATAACCCCCGAGAGAATGCACTGATCCGTCGTCTTCCCGATGAGAGGCCCTCCAGGTCGTACATCGAGGCGCGGAAGCTCAGGGGCGCGTGCAAGCAGGCCATCATATGCACTCATGAGACCCGGGGCGATGATCCCCCCGAGGTATTCCCCCTTCTCGGTAAGATAATCTATGGTTGTGGCTGTCCCCATATCTATGATGACCAGCGGGTACACCCCCCTGCTGTAGAGGTGGAACCCCGCGGCAGCGCAGATGACCCTGTCGACTCCCAGTGTCTGCTTGGTTTCATAGAGGTTGATGATTCCCATATCGGTAGTGACATCAACGACAAACGGGCTGGAACCCGTTTTCGCCTTGATCTCAGAGATGATCAGATCCTTCACCTGCTTGCGGACACTCGAGAGAACGACGTCCTCTATCGCGAGATCCGGCAACATCGGGAGATTGCCCAGAAAGCTCCCGCTCTGCAGACACACCTGCGTGGAGATCCTGTGAACCTGCCCGATCTCTTCTCCGTCGAATACGGCACATGCGATCAGCGTGTTTCCCGCATCAATAGCAATCATGTTCCTGTATCTAAACCATGCATATCAAGGCCAGGCAAGAAATATTTCTGAATTTTTCGAAAGGTATGGTCATCTCGACCAATCCCGGCCTTCTGGTGGAGAGAAGGGCCCGAAGGAAACCTCTCATCTATTCGTGTATCTCTGCAACCGCGCGGATCCAGCCTGCACTGGCATCTTTGATCTTGATGGGAAAACAGTAAAAGGTAAATCCCGTGGGGGGAAGCATGTCCAGATTCGTGAGTTTCTCGATCTGGAAGTAGCCCTTCTCAATACCGGCAAAATGACCCTCCCAGACCACCGATGGATCACCTGTTTCCTCGAAATCGCGAGCCTGGAAGGAGAGCGGCCTGTCCCAGCTCCACGCATCGGTTCCTACCACGTGAATTCCGTGATCGAGAATCCACAGGGTTGCCTGCTTTCCAAAGCCGCATCCTTTCACAAGATACTCCTGGGTGCCCCAGTACTTGTCTGCCCCTGTACGGGCAAGAAATATGTCGCCCTCCTTCAGGGTGTATCCAATCCTGTCAAGTTCCTGCTCGATGTCTTGAGGCGTGATGTTGTATCCATCCGGCTTGTCAGAAAAATCGAGCCTGACGCCATTCCCCACGGCCCATTCCAAGGGGAACTGGTCGATGGTGAGCGACGGCTTTCCCCTGTCCTGGGTGGGGTGATAGTGCCAGGGCGCATCCATGTGAGTGCCTGCGTGGGTTGATACCTCGAGGATCTCGAGAGCCCACCCGACCCCGCCTGGGAGATCATCCTGTGTGAGACCAGGGTAGAACGACTTCATGGTCTCAGCGCCCAGAACATGATCAATGTAGGTGATCTTGGGGATCATGAGTGGCGGATCACTGGGGAGAGAATTCTCGATGGCTATTGAGAGATCCACAAACTTCCTCTTCATTCCGGTCCCTCCTCAAATCAATCGATCGTGAACAGAGTGTGACACCCATGACGGTACGCCGTCAAAGATCGATTGTCAACCAGGTCTGGGGCTGGGGTGATCGCGGCATCATCATGGGCTGCGTGAGAACATGAACAGATACAGAACCCAGGGTGCGGATCTCATTCTCGGCTCCTGCGAGAAACCCGAAAACCCGCAGATCGAGATCCTTGACAGTGTTTTTCATTTCGGGTTTACTTACTGCATGGAACTGAATATCGCCGAGCTCATCAAGCAGGCACAGAAAGTACAGGAGCGCATCAAGGAGATCCAGGAGCAACTCTCACACAAGACGGTGAGCGCTGAATCCGGTGGGGGAATGGTCAGGGTTACGATGAACGGCAGACAGGAAATCACCGAGATCAAGATTGATCCGCTGTGCGTAGACAGCAGGGACATCCCCATGCTCGAAGACCTGGTTCTGACAGCCGTCAACCAGGCTGTCAGGAAATCCCGTGAACTCGTTTCCGAGGAGATGAAACAGCTGACCGGGGGAATCCCCCTCCCCTTCGATCTGGCCTGAGATGGATCCATACCCAAAACCCCTCAGGGACCTCATTTCCCAGTTGAAACGTCTTCCGGGTATTGGCGAAAAGACCGCAACCCGGCTTGCCCTGTTCATCCTCGCAGACAGGGACGATCTCTCCGAAGCCCTCGCGTCATCCCTGAAAAACGTGCACGAGAACATCAGGCTCTGTCCGGTATGCTTCAATCTCACCGACAGAGCGAGGTGCGCCATCTGTCAGAATCCATCACGCGATGCATCCATGATCTGTGTCGTTGAGGAACCCAGCGATGTACTCGCTCTGGAATCTGCCCATACCTACCGTGGTGTCTACCACGTGCTCCACGGACTGATCTCCCCCTTGAGCGGAATCGGTCCGGAGGACATCAAGATTCCCGAGCTTATCGAACGTCTCAGGAATTCACCGGCAACAGAGGTGATCGTTGCCACCAACCCATCAGTGGAGGGTGAAGGAACCTTTCACTACATCGTGAAGCTGGTTCAGGATGCAGGCATCGATATCCGCATCAGCAGGATTGCGTCGGGAATTCCCATGGGAGGGGAGTTGAAATACATGGACCAGGTGACCCTGTCCAGTGCGCTCCGCTATCGTCGCGGGGTCAAGGATCTATAAATCTCGGAGGTCTTCAATGGAACGTTTTGCGGTTCAGGGAGGGTATCTCGTCATCTCACCTCGGGAGATTCTCAGGGATCGGTACATCATCGTGAAGGGGAATACCATAGAAGAGATATCGGAGAGCCTGCCGCCGGATATCTCTGTGATCCTCGGAGGCCCGTCCGATATCGTGATACCAGGCCTCGTCAACACACACACGCATGCTCCCATGACTCTGTTCAGGGGGATAGCCGATGATCTCCCCCTCATGAAATGGCTCCATGAGTATATCTTCCCGGCAGAAGCAAAGTTCGTGGACAGGGAGTTTGTCTACATAGGTTCTCTGCTTGCCGCCTGGGAAATGACCAGATCCGGAACGACAGCGTTCTGTGACGGGTACTTTTTCGAAGATGAGGTGGGCCGCGCCGCCAAGGAAGTTGGCATCAGGGCGTGGATCGGGGAGGGGATCCTTCAGTTTCCAACGCCGTCACTGGCCGATCCTTCCCGTACCATCGATCATGCCAGGGCATTCATCGAGCGCTGGAGGAATGACCCTCTCGTCAGACCCACCGTCTTTCCGCACGCTGCGTATACCTGCACCCCCGAACTCCTCTCTCAAGCCTTTGATCTTTCACGGGAATATGACCTCGTCTTCCAGATTCATCTGAGCGAGACACGGGCGGAAGTTGAGCAGGTGCGAAAAGACCACCGCATGACTCCCGTCGAACTGCTGGGCTCCCTCGGATGTCTTTCAGAGAAGACCCTTGCCGCCCATTGCGTCGTCCTCACTGAACACGATATCGAACTGCTCGCACAGCATCGGGTTTCGGTGTCCCATAATGCCGAGAGCAACATGAAACTTGCGTCTGGAATCGCTCCTGTCCCCCAGATGATCGCATCCGGGGTAAACGTGACCATCGGCACAGACGGATGCGCCAGCAACAACAACCTGGACCTCATCGGTGAGATCTCCACCGTGGCAAAACTCCACAAGATACACACCATGGACCCGACCGTGCTCGACGAGTGCACTGCCCTTGCCCTCGCCACAGAAAACGGAGCACGAGCCCTGGGGTTTCCCGGGGGAAGGCTCGAAGCAGGCACCGCAGCGGATATCACGGTCCTGGATGGTCATGCCCCCAACATGGTTCCTGTCCATAACCCTGTCTCGCAGGTGATCTATGCAGCCATGGGGACAAATGTGAAGGATGTGGTCATAAACGGGAAGATCATTGTCCAGAACTTCTCATCCACGACTGTGGACGAAGAGGCCCTCATCAGAGAGTGCAGATCCATCCAGGAATTCATCAGCAGGACATGAACAGGAAAAGAGTTCCCATGAACGGGAACACTTTTCCGCCTTGTGAAGAAATCTCCTGAGGAAACATCCAGTTTTCCCCTCTGGCAACGTCCTTGCACATGCGTAAAGCATGAATACCGAGATGCCGATAAGGAAGGCGTATGAAGGTTAGCAACCGGTTTCTCTACTATCAGCTTGTCAAGGATCTGGAGAGTTCTACGGAAAAACTCTTCAAACTCAATGGACAGATCTCCTCTGGAAAACGGATAGACAGTCCCTCAGAGGACCCCATCGGTCTGTCCAGCGTCCTGCTCTATCGTACTGAGCTCAACGCGTTCGATCAGTTCAAGAAGTCAATCGATCATGCACATGGGTGGCTTTCGCGTATGGACGCCATTCTCATCGACATTGACGACCTGCTGTCACGGGCCACCGAGCTCGCGGTTCAGGCATCCTCGTCCACTGCGACGGCGGACACCAGGGAAGGGGCAGCAGAGGAGATCATGCAGATCCGGTCCATGATCCTCTCCCATGCCAATTCCAAATATGGCGACAAGTATATGTTCGGCGGAACCAGGACTCAGTCGAGCCCATTCCTGTGGGCGGACGTCGAGAACTGGCAGGACGATGTCCAGGAAATCTCTGCATCACCTCCGGCTTCACCTGTTGACGGTGACAGGTATATCGATTCGGCGGACAATCATATCTACCAGTATGACGGTGCCAGTTCTTCATGGGTTGACCAGGGAGAACCGGCTGAAGGGTCTTCCGTGTGGGTTGAAGATGCCGGGGATCTCTACATTTTTTCGCAGGGGCAGTGGGAAAGCCTCTACCAGGGGAATTCATCAGTTACCTCGATCCAGATTGGAAAAGGCGACAACGTTCCCATGAACATTCCTGGTGACGAGCTTTTCAGTTCCTCCCAGGGGAATATCTTCATGACCCTGATGACTCTGGAGAGGGCATTGCGGGACAACGACCAGGAGGGCATCAGGGGTCAGCTCACTGAACTGGAAGATTCAAGCAAGGTTCTCATGAACAAGCTCGCGCGGATCGGATCTGTCGTGAACAGACTTGAACACACCACCTCAGTCATCGAGCGGGCAACTGTGGATACCCAGGAACGGGTGTCCCTGATCGAGGATCTTGATTATGCAGCGGCGATCACATCGCTCCAGAACCAGCAGACAATCTACCAGGCGCAGCTCAAGAGTGCGTCGCTGATCACGAGCCTGTCTCTCGTGGATTACGTGTAGGGGGGGAAGAATTTTGGAATTGCAGACCGTTAGATTCGGAACCATACCCATTCAAGAAGACAAGGTGATCACCTTTCCAAAAGGAATCCTTGGTTTTGCTCGGAACAAGAAGTATGTCCTCTTCCCCCACAGTGAGAAGTCTCCATTTTTTTGGCTGCAGAGTGTGGAAGACGGGGAGCTTGCATTTGTTGTCATGAACCCGCACCTGGTGAAGCCTGATTATTCCATTGATCTCGAGCAGGAAACCCTTCAAGAGCTCGGCTCAGAAAAGACCGAAGATCTCGAACTCCTGTGCATCGTGACCATTCCACGGGGAAGGCCGGAAGACATGACCATCAATCTCCTTGGACCACTTATCATCAATGCTCACACCAGATCCGCTGTCCAGGTCATCGCCGATTCCGAGAAACACTCTCACAGACACCCCATCATCTCAGGGAAAACATAGGACCGAGCACATAGATCCACTCCAGCATGGGCACAGGGGAAAACTGAATATCGTGTGTGCGTCTTTTCCCATTGACGCTGAGCCTGCCGAAGAACTATACAAAGACCGTGAATACCTCGTATGACAAGGTCATCTCGTTCGTTGCCCGGGGGACCAACAGCGGCAAAACCTACATACTCGAACGCATCATAGAAGAACTCAGGACCCGGGGCAGAACCATAGCAGCGGTAAAGCACAGTGTCCATTCGGCGACACCCCATCGCGAGGGCAAGGATACCACCCGATTCTCCCAGAAAGGGGCTGCCCGCGTTCTCCTGTTTTCTGATCACAACTTGATCATGTACGAAAATACCGGACCATCGCCTGAATATCTTGTCTCCCTGGCTGGCCAGGACGTAGACCTCGTGCTGATTGAAGGGTACAAGTATGGACCCTTCAGAAAGATTGAGGTGTTCAACCATGCACTCTACGACGTTCCCCTGTGTGTGGAGTCCCCACATTCTCACTTCATAGCAGTGATCAGTAATGATGTCGTGGATGCAGGGATTCCCCAGTTCTACTTTGACGATGTAGACGGGATCTGCTCTTTTCTCGAATCACAGTGCATGGGCAACGGGTCGCGCCAGGAATAACTTCATCTCTTTTCAGGAACCGTTCCTACACCACCAGCCCTGATAGAGAGCGCCAAACATGGCTGGTATCTCTGGGGATTCTGTGTTAATGGCAGATTTCTATGCTTATTGTGAAACTGAAATCCGGGAAAGAACAGCCCGTACTCAAGGGGAATCCCTGGATCTTTTCCGGGGCCATCGACACGGTCCAGGGGTCGCCTGAACGGGAACACCTCTGCAGGGTGCTCAATGCGAAAGGACAGTTCATCTGCCAGGGGATGTACAATCCCTTTTCACAGATCGCGGTTCGGGTGCTCACGACCGGAAAGGAACCGATAGACGAGGGCTTCCTTCTGGGTCGGATCACGTCCGCCGTAGAGATGAGAACCGCGTGCATACAGGCAGACACCACCTGTTACCGCCTTATCAACGCAGAGGGTGATGAACTCCCGGGCCTTATTGTGGACCGGTATGGTGAGGTGCTCGTCCTCCAGATCTCATGCCCGGGCATGGAGACCTTCAAGTCTGAGATCACATCCAGTCTGCGCACGATCTTTCCCGGCTGTTCCATTCACGAGAGATCTGACACGAAGGGGAGAACTACCGAAGGATTGCGCGTCCAGACAGGCCCTCTGCTGGGTGTACTTCCAAAAGGTGATCTCACGGTGCTTGAGAGGGGGATCCCGTTTGTAGTTGACATCCTCACGGGAGACAGGACGGGCTTCTACCTTGAACACCGCCACAACAGAGAACGGCTCGAGTCTCTGGCAGAGAACAAAGACGTGCTGGACCTCTTTTCCTATACCGGCTCTTTCTCTGTCTGTGCACTGAAAGGGGGAGCGAAGAGCGTAGTCTCAGTGGATGTATCTTCTCCTGCCCAGGCGCTGCTCAAGAAGAACTGCGAACTCAATCAGATCAGCCAGTTTGTCTGGAGGCATCTCAGAGACGATGCTCTCCGGTTTCTCAACAATGACCGATCAACCTATGACATCGTCGTCTGCGATCCCCCCGTGCTGGGCAGAGAGGCCGAGGAATACACCAAGATACTCTCCCTTGCGATGGTCCGCCTCAGGCCGGGAGGAATCCTGTTTTCCCTGGCGCGTGCAACGTCGCAGTTCTCTCACGTTGATCTTCTCAAGTCAATCTGGGCCGCCGCCAGAAACAGCTCCCGGCGTTCAAGAATTCTGGAGCCCCTGTTTCAGGCCCCTGATTTCCCGATTCTCCCTGCACACCCTCAGGGTGTGCAGCTCCTGGGGTACATGGTCCATATCCAGTAGAGCAGATATGTGCACATCCTATTATTCAGCTACCCCATCTTGCTTTCCAGCAGTCGTCCACCGAGCACGTGCAGGTGGAGGTGCCAGATAATCTGCGTTCCATCCTTTCCACAGTTGACAACGATCCTGTACCCGGATTCTTTGATCCCTTTCTTCTCTGCCACAATCTGTGCGGCTTTCAGCATGGCAAACCAGGTCTCGGAATCGTTCAGCTCATTGAGGTTCCCGATATGTTTCTTGGGGATGACGATGGTGTGAACCGGGGCTAAGGGCTGGATATCATCGAACGCAACAACGAGATCATCCTCATACACCGTGGTGGACGGAACCTCTCCCTTGACAATCTTACAGAAAATGCATCCCATCAGTACCCTCCAGGATTGTTATGTTTCGGCTATGGCGAGAGCCTCTTTCAGGTCGAGACGTCCTTCATAGAGTGCCTTTCCGGTGATGGCACCCATGAGATCCGGGATCTCGGTCAAGGCCATGATGTCATCAATGCTTGAGATTCCTCCGGATGCAACAACAGGAGTCCGTACAGCAGTCACCAGGGCTGCTGTGGCTTCGATGTTCGGCCCGGTCAGCATTCCATCCCTGTTGATGTCCGTGTAGACCACGAACGCAGGATTCAAATCCTCATACTCGTGTGCGAGCTCTATGGCAGAGGCCTGCGTGCTCTCCTTCCACCCATGGACAGCGACCATCCCTTCCCGTGCATCGATCCCGAGAGCCACTCGCCCAGGAAAAAGGGCGATGATCTCTTTTGCCCTGGAGGGGTGCTTGACGATCATCGTCCCGAGGATGACATACGACACACCAACATCGAACATCCTCCTGGCATCGTCGGCAGAGCGGATCCCGCCACCCAGCTCGATCTCAACCTGAACAGAGGAGCAGATCATTTCGATGGCATCGGCATTCACGCTCTTCCCTTCGCGTGATCCATCGAGATCAACCACGTGAATACGCCGTGCTCCTGCTTCTTCGAATGCCTTGGCAATCTGGTCCGGGTGTGTGCTGTACTCCGTGACATCCTCGAAAACCCCTTTTTTCAGCCGGACTACGCGGCCGTTGTGCAGGTCGATAGCAGGAATAACGATCATTGGCTCTCCCCACACCGCTTTCCCCACCAGCTCCGGAACAGGGTGGAGTATTTCAGGATGTACATCTGTTTGTCTGAAGCCTGAACCCTGTAGTATTCCTGAGGATAGAAACAGGGATTCAGGTACGCCTCTTTCCAGTGATCCACAATCTCCTCGATCTCCAGGCCAGTCATGCCATCGAGTTTGAACCAGAACGGCCTTCCCGGGACGGAATGACTGTCCAGTGTTCTGACGTGTGAATGCAGGAATTTCACAGGATATCCTTTGTCGATGGAATATCAGACCCCGTTATGGTGATGGCGTCCTTCATGGCCCTCGCAAAGGACTTGAAGCATGCCTCCACGAGATGGTGCTTGTTGCCGGATGCACACACCGTCATGTGGAGGGTGATCCCGGATTGAAAGACAAGTGCACGGAAAAACTCAGGGACGAGTTCCAGGACCAGGTCACCTGCGGATCCGTGAAATGCATCTTCCCCGTGGAGACTGAAATAGGGTCTGCCCGAAATATCCAGAGCGGCCTCTACCAGTGCTTCATCCATGGGGATCTTTGCGAACCCGTAGCGGGTAATGCCTTTCTTGTCACCGAAAGCCTTGCCAAGGGCCTGTCCCAGGACAATACCGATGTCTTCTACCGTGTGGTGGAGGTCTACCTGGGTATCTCCCTTTGCCTTCACAGATATTCCAATTCCCGAGTGTCGAACAAACGATTCGAGCATGTGCGTGAGAAATCCCGATGGGACGTCAATGGTAGATTTTCCATCATCCAGATTCACAGAAACGGTGATGTTCGTTTCCTTGGTCTTTCGTGTGACTGTAGCCTCCCTCATTCTCATTCCTCCACACCAGCTGATTCCTTGAACATCTGAACCACCCGATCCACGGTCGTTCGATCCGCCCCGCCCTGTGCGAAGAGGGTCTTGCCTCCTCCCCTGCCTCCAACCGTATCCATGGCATGTTTCATGAATTTGCCGGCATCGAATCTGTTTCCGATATCAGAGGTCACCATGGCAATGTAGGTGGATTTCTCTTCACCCGGGGACACGAGGAGTACCAGACCGGATCTGATCTGCTCCTTGATACGATCACCAACGTCTCGCATCTGGGGCACATCAACCGCTCCGACAGATTTGATCACCACGGGCCCCAGAGGGGATTGATATCTCTGCTCATCTGATGACCCCTGCCCTGTGGCTATTTTCACGTTCAGTTCCTTGATGGTGTTCTCCTGCTCCTTAATCTTGGACTGCAGCCCGCTGATCCGATCCACCAGTTCTGAAGGCACACACTTCATCTTCTCGATGGCATCCGTAACGATCTCATCTAGAACCTTGAATTGTTCCAGGGCCTTCATCCCCGCGACGGCCTCAATCCGTCTGAGTCCAGCGGATACACTGGACTCCGCGAGAATTTTAACCAGGCCTATTTCTCCCGTTGAATGGCAGTGCGTTCCTCCGCACAACTCCACCGAAACGTCATCCCCCATGGTGACCATGCGCACGTCGTCACCATATTTCTCCGTAAACAGCGCCATGGCTCCTTTCTTCATGGCGACATCTTTGGATGTTACCTCGGTGGTTATCGGCAGGTTTTCGAACACGTACTGATTCACAATGGCCTCGACCCTGTCGATTTCATCGGCGGACATGGGCGCAAAGTGGGTGAAATCGAACCGGAGCCGTGTCTCGCTCACCAGAGAGCCTGACTGGTGAACATGTTCTCCCAAGACTTCCCTGAGGGCTTTCTGGAGAAGATGGGTTGCACTGTGATGCCGCATGATGCTCTTGCGCTTGCTCCTGTCTACACGGAGCATCACCGTCTGAGAACGTTCGATCCTCCCTGAGAGGACCCTGATCTTGTGTACAATGATTCCGTCTTCTGTCTTGATGGTATCCAGAACATCGGCCGATCCATCGGCTGATTCTATTTTCCCTGTATCCCCTACCTGGCCTCCGGATTCACCATAGAAGGGTGTTTCATCAGCAACCAGAAGGGCCTCTGTCCCTTCTTCCACCGCATCTGCCGTCTGGATCTTCCCATCTGCCGTTAGAGTCTTCAGGTCTCTGATCCGTGACTGGGACTCATAGGTGTCGTACCCTACAAAGGTGACCTTTCCCGAGATGCCGCCGAGCTGTTCCCCCGCACCTGAAGAGCCACCGAAGACCGATGAAACCCGCGCCTTCTCTTTCTGGGACTCCATCTCGGAAGTAAAGCCCTTATGATCGATGCCGAGGTTTTCCTTTGCCGCGATATCTTCAGTGAGATCCACAGGGAAGCCGAAGGTATCATAGAGGACAAAGACCTCTCTGCCCGGGATTTCTTTCATTCCCTTGTTTTTGAGGTCTGAAATGATCTCATCCAGGAGGCTCAGGCCCCTATCCAGGGTCTTGAGGAATCGATCCTCTTCGTTTGCTATCACCTTGCCGATAAAATCTCTTCGCAGGGTGAGCTCGGGGTAGACCTCTCCCATTTCTCCAATTACCTGTGCGGCAACCTTATGGAGGAATGCGTTCTTCACGCCCAGCAGCTTCCCGTGCCGGGCAGCCCTCCGGATGATCCGCCTCAGTACATACCCTCTCCCCTCATTGGATGGAAGGACCCCATCCCCAACGAGGAAAGCGGCTGCCCTGGCGTGATCCGCCACGACCCTCATGGATACATCCATATCGCCATCAGACGTATACCTGGTTCCAGAAAGATTTTCGATGAAGGAGATCAGCGGCATGAACAGATCGGTTTCGTAATTGCTCTGGACACCCTGCAGCACAGCGGTGATTCGTTCGAGCCCCATGCCGGTGTCAATGTTCGGTGCGGGAAGAGGGCTCAAATTTCCCCCTTCATCCCGCTCGAACTGCATGAATACTAGGTTCCAGATCTCCAGATACCTGTCACAATCGCACTCGCCGATCCTGCACTCGGGTCTCTGACAGCCGACCGAGGGACCCTGGTCATAGATGATCTCGGAGCAGGGGCCGCAGGGACCGGTATCCCCCATCGCCCAGAAATTGTCTTTGTCTCCCAGCCGTATGATGCGCTCCGCCGATACGGAGACGCTGCTCTGCCAGAGGTGGTACGCTTCGTCATCACCGTGATGCACACTCACCCAGAGTTTGTCTGGATCCAGGCCCATCTTGTCAACGAGCAGCTCCCACGCATACTCAATGGCCCCCTGTTTGAAGTAGTCCCCAAAGGAAAAATTCCCCAGCATTTCGAAAAAGGTGTGGTGCCTGGCCGTCCTTCCCACGTTTTCCAGGTCGTTGTGCTTCCCTCCTGCCCGTACGCACTTCTGGGATGAAGTCGCCCTGCTGTAGCCCCGCTTCTCGGTGCCGAGGAATGTCGCCTTGAACTGTACCATACCAGCATTCGTAAAAAGAAGGCTCGGGTCATCGGCAGGAACGAGGGCTGAACTCGGGACTCTCGTGTGTCCTTTCTCCTGGAAGTAGCGCAGAAACATTTCTCGTATCTCTGATCCCTTCATGTACTCACTCCGTCCATAGTATCCAGTATTGTATCATAGGGAAAGCCTCTGCTCGCAAGATAGCGTATCAGTTTTTCCTTCTTAATTCCTCTCCTTTTTTCCAGGAGCGCCTCTATTCTCTTTCGTTCACTCAACTCAGAGGAAACCCTCATGACGGCTTTCTCTGCCATATCAGCAGGGATCCCGAGATTCTCGAGCATAAACTGTATAGAAAAGTCGCCATACCCCTTTTCTGCAAGGAGCCTGGCCCTGCGGTAGCAATACTCCCTGTCGTCAAGATATCCGAGTTCTAAAATCCTGGCCAGGGTGTCAGTGATGATCTTCTCACTGGCACCCTTTAGGTGAAGTTTTTTTTTAACTCAAAGGAAGATATGGCCCTGCGGGAGAGCACTGCCAGAGCATATCGAACACCATCAGTCGGCGTCTCGATACTTGCCTTCCTGGAATATGGTCGTCTTCGAGAATGCGTCATTGGATTCTTGGGTCTCTGTGCTTTCTCCTTCAAATTGTTCCCACTTGCCGTCGCTTGTACCTCGGATCCCCTTCATCCTCAGGGCGAAGTCATTCGGGTTCGTAGAATTTCTCAATGCCTCGTGGTAGCTGACTTTCCCTTCTTTGACAAGTGCCATGAGCGACTGGTCAAAGGTCTGCATGCCGTACGAGACAGTACCGTCTGCAATGGCATCACGGATTTCCTGCGTCCGAGTCTCATCCACGATACATTCGCGGATTCGTGCAGTGGAAACAAGGATCTCTGCTGCAGGAATGACCCCGTGTCCGTCGATCTTGGGGAGCAGCCTCTGGGATATGGCCGATCTCAGGACTCCGGCAAGCTGGATACGAATCTGCAGGTGCTGGTGTGGCGGATATTGAGACACGATCCTCATGATGGTCTCCTCCGCGTCCAGGGTATGCAGTGTGGAGAATACGAGGTGACCGGTTTCTGCTGCGGTCAACGCAATATCCATGGTCTCTCTGTCACGCATCTCTCCTACGAGTATCACATCGGGATCCTGCCTCAGGGCTGCCCTGAGTGCCATGGCAAAGGAGTTTGTGTCCGAACCGACCTCGCGCTGGTTAATGATGGACTTCCTGTCCCTGTGGAGGAACTCTATTGGGTCTTCAATGGTAATTACATGGCAGTTTCGATTGGTGTTGATGTGGTTGATCATCCCGGCCAGTGTGGTGGATTTTCCTGAACCCGTGGTACCTGTCACCAGGATGAGTCCCTTGCGTTCAAGACTGAGACGTTTGAGGACTTCGGGAAGGTTCAGATCATCAAGTTGCGGGGGATCAGTGGGAACGATCCTGAAGACCATACCGAAGCTCCCGCGCTGCCTGAAGCAATTTACCCTAAATCTGGCGACTTCGGCGAGACTGTAGGCAAGGTCGATCTCATTGGTGGTCTCGAACTTTGCCTGCTGATACTGGTTCATGATTTCATATGCCATGGTGGAAATGTCGTCATTTTCGAGCTTCTCGTGATCACGCAGGGGAATCAACGCCCCGAATCTCCGAATGATTGGAGGCAGCCCCACTTTCATGTGCACATCGGAGGCCTCCATATCAACTGCCCGTTTCAAAATCGCATTGATATCCATCTACTTCTCTCCGCTGGATGGCGGCTCTTGTTGCGGAACAAAGGCCCTCTTCACCGCATCCAGAATCTCCTGGTAGGTGTCAGGATGCTCCTTCAAGTATCCCTTGGCAGCCTCCCGACCCTGGCCCAACCTCTGTTTGTTATAACTATACCACGCTCCTGATTTCTCGATGATATTCTTATCGGGAGATGAGCCAACATCCAATAGTTCTCCGTACCGGGAGATTCCTTCGCCAAACATGATGTCAAACTCCACTTCCTTGAAGGGGGGAGCGAGCTTGTTCTTCACGACTTTCACCCTGGTCCTGTTTCCTATCACTTCGTTCCCTTCTTTGATGGGGCCGATGTTCTTGATCTGGAGCCTGACGCTGGCATAAAACTTCAGGGCGTTCCCGCCTGTCGTGGTTTCCGGGTTGCCGTAGAGGACTCCGATCTTCTGCCTGGTCTGATTGATGAAGACCGCCGTGGTCTTGGTCTTGGAGATAGCGCCGGAGAGTTTCCTGAGAGCTTGAGACATGAGCCTGGCCTGGAGCCCCATGTGCGCATCTCCCATGTCTCCCTCGATCTCTGCCCTGGGAACGAGTGCCGCTACGGAGTCGATGACCACGATATCCACCGCATTGGATCGGACCAGCGTCTCGGCGATGTCGAGGGCCTGCTCTCCTGAATCGGGTTGGGATACCAGAAGATCATCAATATTCACGCCCAGTTTCTTTGCATAGTTCACATCGAGGGCGTGCTCCGCATCGATAAATGCCGCAACGCCACCGGCGGCCTGCGCAGAGGCGATGCAGTGGAGTGCCAGCGTTGTCTTTCCCGAAGACTCCGCCCCGTAGATCTCAGTAACCCGTCCACGGGGAATGCCTCCTGTTCCCAGAGCTTCAAAGTCGAGCATGAGGGAACCGGTGGATATAATCGGTACAGCCTGACTGATTGCATCCGAACCCATCCGCATGATGGAGCCTTTTCCGTAGCTCCTCTCGATCTTCGTAATTGCATCCTCTAACGCCCGCTTTCTTCCGTCTTCCATTCTCAGCCTCCCTTATGTCCGAGACGGCTCCTGTGCAGTACGGTATACCGCGCCCCCGTCCGGAGCAGCTCGCTTTTGTAAAGAAGGACCTCATACGAGGTGAATTCACCATCAATCAATTCGATACCAAGGTCTACCACAGATGGCACCTTTCGTCTACCCAGGGTAATGTGCGCACTGAAAGCCCTCATCTCGGCGGGAATGTCATGTCGGGCACACATTCGATCGATGGAAGCCGAAAGCCTGGCCAGGTTCTCGATGTCTCCCGCGAGCCCTGCCCAGATGACCCGCGCACGCTTCCACGTCGGGAACACGCCATACCCTGAAAAATACAGGGAGATCGGGGAAAACTCCTCTGTCACCGCATCAAGGTCGCGGGACAGTTCAGGAATACGAGCCTCTTCAATGTCTCCCAGGAATTTCAGCGTGATGTGCATTCCCTCGGGACGAACCCATTTCACCCCGGTATTTTTCTCTGAGAGCAGGGAGACGGCTGATCTCAGTTTCTCCTTGATCTCAACGGGAATGGGCAGTGCGATGAAGGTTCTGATCATGGATATACGTCCTCAACATAAAGAGCGCCACCTTTGCAGTGAGCATTTTGTTGCCTGTTCTGTCGAACCGGAATAGGAACTTCCGTGCAACAGTGCTCCCCAGTTGTCCCACGGCTACCCACACCGTTCCCACAGGTTTTTCCTCACTCCCCCCATCGGGACCGGCTATTCCCGTGGTGGCAATCCCCACATCAGCACCTGTCAGTTCAAGGACGCCTGAGAGCATTGATTGTGCGACACTCTCACTGACTGCACCATACCTGGACAGCTCATCTTCACTGACACGGAGAATTTTTGCCTTCATCTCGTTGCTGTACGATACGACCGATCCCAGGAAATACCGCGAGCTTCCCGGCACCTGGGTGATGAGGTGACCTATGAGGCCTCCTGTGCATGATTCTGCGGTAGCGCAGGTGAGACCAGAATGTGCGAGGAGATCGGAAACCGTCGTGATCAGGTCCGTGCCCTCAAGGACATAGTGGCCAAGAATGGTGCGGACTGTATCGGCTGAATGTGTCGGTGCAACTACGGTCACTTCCATGTCTTTGGGCAGAAAACTGCACTGGTCAGCGAGGCTTCCAAGTTTCTCAACGATCTCCACTTCCCGCAGACCAAATACGGCGATGTCCTGTGTTTCGGGAAGTTCCCCCCGGAGTTCATCCGTCACATGGGTAAACATCGGGAGAGCCTCTTTCGGGACACCGGGCAGAAACACGATCCGTGTTCCTTCAACGAGGAGATCGATCCCCTGGGCTGATCCTACCATGTTCTGGATATATCCCTCTGACCGGACCCGTCCACCGAGTTCCTCCTTCAGACTCCTGATTGCAGCCAGGGTTGTATCATCCGGAGTGAGCCCGAGCCCTCCGGTGACAAAGATGATATCCGTCTTCCCCAGGAGATCCAGGATGACCAATCCGAGTTTCCGGGGCGAATCGGAGATCATTCTCACCTCTATCAGTGAGACGCCTTTTGATTTGAGCCTGGCAGCAAAGGGCATGACCAGAATATCCTGCCTGAAGCCCGATATGAGTTCAGATCCCGTGATGACAAGAACTGCATTCATGAGATTCGTCTTTTCCAGGTGGCCAGGGCAAGAATGAGGGCACTTACCGCTCCTGCAGCAAGGTCATCCGCCATGATTCCAAGGCCGCCATGTATCTCCCTGTCCAGGATGCCGATCGGCGGGGGTTTCAGAATATCAAAAGCCCGGAACAGAAGTATCGCCAGAAGAATATCAGTCCATCTCGCAGGTCTTCGGATGAGCGCGATCAGAAGACCGCAGACCTCGTCGATGACCACCCGGGAAGGATCCTTGCCCCAGGCCTGCTCCATCACTCCTGATACCACGATGCCGATGCCGACAAGAATCGTGAGGAATATCACATATGCCCCCAGCGACCATCTCCTGATCAGCAGGTACAGGGGAACAGTGGCAAGGGTTCCCACAGTCCCTGGCGCAACCGGAGAATACCCGGCACCAAAGAACGATGCAATCGTTCGGGAAATGATCGCGAGAAAGGGGGACCCATTCACTTGCTGGATCGAAGGTCCTCCATTTTCCCGATGATCTCAGCGATCGGCCCTGTGGAAACAAGCCTGTCCATTTCCATAAGGATGTGCTTGAAATGATCCAGCATGAGCTTTCCTTCCGGTGTCAGCTGAGCTCCCGTACGGCCATGCCTGCCCTTTTCCAGCAGGCCAATGCCCAGCTTTTCTTCGTAGTCTCTGACCTTTCCCCACGCAGCGCGATACGACATCTTGAGGATCTGGGCCGCCTTGTGGAGTGACCCTGTTTCCTCGACGAGGTTCAGGATCTTGAAGATCCCTATCCCGAACACGGTGTCCCCGTTTTTCGTGATCCAAATTTTATACGCAAAATCCATATGTGTGAAATACCACGAAGTCCAGCCGTATTCAATACCGGCTGCATGCGTGTTTCCAGTTGATACTCCCCAGCGAATACGCTATGAGAAGCCCAAGACGCTTTCAGGGAGTATACTATGCAGGACACTTTCATCTCGGATTTTCCGCACCGGGTTGGTGAAACCGTCACGGTCCAGGGATGGGTTGCGAACAGAAGATCGAGCGGCAAGGTTTCATTCCTGATCCTGCGTGACGGGACTGGCATCTGCCAGGCAATCGTGGAGCGGGATACTATCGGGGAGGCCTATCAGGAAATCAAAAAGCTCCCCATCGAATCTTCCGTTCGGATTCAGGGCATCGTCAAGGAAGAAAGCAGGTCGCCGGGCGGGTATGAACTCCATGCAAACGGCATCGATGTCATTCAGAAATCCGAGGAATTCCCCATTGGCAAAAAGGAGCATGGACCGGACTTCCTGTTGAGCCAGCGTCACCTGTGGCTGAGGTCGCCCAGGCAGATCTCCATTATGCGGATACGGGATGCCATCATCCGGTATGTGCGAGAATTCTTTTATGTCAACAGATTCACGCTCATCGATACCCCGATCCTGACCACAACATGCGGAGAAGACTCCACAAACCTTTTTTCTGTTGACTACTTCGATTTAGGGAAAACCTTTCTCTCCCAGACCGGCCAGCTCTACCTGGAAGCACTGATCCCCGGTCTCGGAAAGGTATACTGCCTCGGCCCGACTTTCAGGGCGGAACGATCCAAGACCAGGCGTCATCTCACGGAATTCTGGATGGTGGAAGGAGAGATGGCATTCTACGACCATGCGGATAATCTCGATCTCCAGGAACAGTTCGTCTCCTACGTAGTCCAGAAGACCCTCTCCGAGAAAGAGGAAGAGTTGAAAACGATCGAGCGGGATATCGAACCACTCAGGAAGGTCACGCCTCCCTTCCACAGGATCAGTTACGACGAGGCATTGGAGATCCTGAGGAACCATGGCTCTGACATCCAGTGGGGGTCAGACCTTGGAGGGGACGATGAAACCATCATCACAAGCCTTTTCGACAAACCGGTCTTCATCGAATGTTACCCAAAGAAAACCAAGGCCTTCTACATGAAGCAGCACCCGGAAAAACCGGAGTACGTCATGTGTGCGGATCTCCTCGCCCCGGAGGGATACGGAGAGATCATCGGTGGTTCTCAAAGGGAGGATGACTATGACATCCTCATGAAATCGATCCTGGACAACGGACTCGATCCGGAACGCTATGGCTGGTACCTCGACCTGAGAAAGTACGGCAGTGTTCCGCACTCCGGGTTTGGCCTCGGGATCGAGCGGACCGTGGCGTGGGTATGCGGCCTCAAGCACGTGAGAGAAACGATCCCGTTCCCGAGGATGCTCTACAGGGCCTACCCGTAGTTTCTGTTCGCACCGGTGCACTCTCCTGACAGGCTGCCGCGTCATTCCTGAAAAGCATACCAATGGACCTTGACTGATTGGAAAGGGTTGAAAAAAGGAGTGGAGCGGGAAACGGGATTCGAACCCGCGACCTTAACCTTGGCAAGGTTACACTCTACCACTGAGTTATTCCCGCACCGAAGCATATCTATAAGCAACAGATATTTTCTTGTCAAGAAACAATTAGACATCACACAATCCGGCCATGCCCATAAACAGGCCCTCCACAGACCTCCCAGGTCTGCAGCCGGTGACGTATACGGGAAATGAGGGGCTCCATTGACATTCTGAAATGCGAGATTACATTTGTACCTAATAGTATTTTGTACATTTTTCACTGCCTTTATACCGTGAGTGACGGTGAAATGAATCGAGGTGAATTATGGCGGAGAATCAGTCGGAACACACAACCCCTGCGGAGCTTTTCCTCTCGTGGATGAGGGCCGCCAGCCAGTTTTGGGGCTCTGCCCCCTGGACGGGAACAGACCGGGGCCCTGAACCTGAGGTGACGCAAAAAGGTGAAAGCCGTATGTCCCAGGATGCACTCATGAGGATCCTGAAGACATGGGGCACCCTGTCGAGTGCCCTTGCCGAACCTTCAGCAGTGGATTCCATGGCCAGAACCATGACGCTGCTGCCAGATTTTGTCATGAAATTTTTCCACACCACCTTTGAGAGCTATATGAAGCTCCAGGAACAGATGCTTTCCAGAGTAACGAATCTTGGGACAAAAAGTGAGGCGTATCGTTTTGACAATATTGACCAGGATTCCTTGAAGGCATGGTCAGACTTCTACAAACAGGAGATCCGCCAGTACCTGAATGTCCCTCAGCTCGGACTCATGAGATTCTACCAGGAGCGCATGAATCAGACTTTCGACAAGTTCAACATCTTCTCCACCACGTTTGCCGAATTCCTGCAGGTGATATTCTTGCCATTCGAGAAGAGCATGAAGGTCTTGCAGGACAAGATCGATCATCTGATCAGCGAAGGTTCTCTGCCCGATGACCCGCACGAGGTGTACCGGATGTGGATAAAAATCCTGGAAGGCCACTTCATGACCTTGTTCAAGTCACCTGAATACACGAAGGCTCTGGGTGACACGCTCAATTCCCTTGAGGATTTTCTCTCTTCGCGAAACAGGATCATGCAGGACACACTGCAGTCTCTTCCGATTCCCTCGAACAAGGACATGGATGACCTCTACCATGAACTGTATCTGTTGAAAAAGCGGGTGA
This sequence comes from Desulfomonilia bacterium, assembly GCA_049975365.1. Lineage (GTDB taxonomy): Bacteria > Desulfobacterota > Desulfomonilia > UBA1062 > UBA1062 > DSBG01. The sequence goes on from JBNGDS010000037.1 coordinate 27,206, forward strand.
AGGAGTTGGAGAAGAAAAACTCGAAGCACTAAGCTGTCATGGGAGGAATGCATATGGAGAAGCCCAAAATCCCGGTTGACATCATCATGCAGCGCCTGGTGGAGGATGCCGACAGGGTACAGGACCGTGCCCAGAAGGCTTCGGACATCCTGATCAGCACACTCGACACAGAGATAGCTTCCACCCCCTATGAGATCGTGCACCAGGAAGATCGGGTGAAGCTGAAGCATTACACCCCGGTCACGGGGTCTTCTAAAGGAATCAAGACTCCAATGCTGGTCGTCTATGCCCTCATCAATCGTGAAACCATGCTCGACCTGCAGCCTGAGCGTTCAGTCGTGAGGAACTTCCTGGAAAACGGGATCGACCTCTACATGATCGATTGGGGATACCCCACCAGGAAGGACAAGTTCCTCACCATCGATGATCATGTGAACGGCTACATGGACACCATGGTGGAGTATATCCGACATCACTGCACCGTGGACAAGATCAACCTCATGGGCATCTGCATGGGCGGCACGTTCTGCGTCATATATTCAGCCCTTCACCCGGAGAAGGTAAAGAATCTTGTGACCACGGTATGCCCGACGAATTTCGACACAGACCAGGGACTGCTCCACATCTGGATGAGGGATGTGGATGTCGACAACATGATTGAGGCCTTCGGCAACATGCCGGGCGATCTCATGAACTTCGGTTTTCTGCTCCTCAACCCCGCCAGGCTCATGATAGACAAATACGTGGGATTTTATGAGAACATGGATAACAAAGCATTCGTGGAAAACTTCATCCGCATGGAGAAGTGGATCTTCGACAGCCCTGATGTACCGGGTGAGACCTTCAAGGAGTTCGTCAAAGATTGTTACCAGAAGAACCTTCTTATCAAGAGCAAGATGGTTGTGGGCGGCAGACGGGTTGACCTGAAGAAAATCACCATGCCTCTGCTCAACATATACGGACAGTACGACCACCTGGTTCCCCCCGGCGCAGCAGACAAGATCACCAGCAAGGTCGGGAGCAAAGACACCGAGGATGTCTGTCTGGACACGGGCCATATCGGAATATATGTCAGCTCCAAGACGCAGAAAGAATTCGCTCCCAAGATTATCCAGTGGCTCTCCCAGAGAGATTCTGACACCACACCGTCGAACGGGAAAAAGAAAACCAGGAAAAAGAACGCAAGAACCCAGTCAAAAACCTCTGCAAAGCAGTGGAATACGAGGATCGCACGGATAAAGGAGACGAGCAATGCCTGAGAAAAGCGAGTTTTTCAAGACATTCTGCAAAGTCAGCAGGGCACTTGGAACAACACTTGAGAGACAGGTACTCCTGGAGCTCATCGTTCAAAGTGCCATTGAAACCATGGACGGCAAGGCCGCATGTCTGTTCCTGGAAGATGAAGACAAAAAAACCGGAATGATGATCGCCCAGGCACAGAAGGGGCTGTCGAAGAGTTACCTCCATGCGGAACCGAAAGAGGCCAAGCGGGCCGCTGACGAGATAATGAAAAGGGGCTATATCGCGATTCACGATGCCACCAAGGACCCTCGTGTACAGAACCATGAATTGAAAAAAAAGGAAGGGATATCCTCCATCCTTGTTGTCCCGGTAATGGTCATGGACCGTGTGATCGGTGTCCTCGCCCTGTATACGGTACAACCGAGAATCTTTTCAGAGGAAGAGATCGAGTTCCTCACCGCGCTGGCCGAACAGGGAGGCATGGCGATCGAGCGTGCGCGGCTCATCAATCAAATCAGGAATAATACCAAGCTGTTCCATGACCTCTCCGTAGGGATGAATTCAAGCCTCGACGTCAAAAAGATCATGGACACGATGTCGGTTGAGCTTGCAAACGCTTTCGGCGTAAAGGCGGTCTCGGTTCGCCTCCTGGACAAGGAGAAGAAGATCCTCAAGCTCGTGGCGAGCCATGGGTTGAGCAAGAAATATCTGAGCAAGGGACCGATCTCAGCAGAGAAAAGCATTTCAGAGGCACTCAAGGGAAATCCCATCGTGGTACGAAATGCCAGTGAAGATTCCGGGGTTCAATACAAGGATGAAAAAAAGGCTGAGGGGATTGTCTCGATCCTGTGTGTTCCCATCAAGGCCAAGGATGAGGTGATCGGTGTCCTGAGGCTCTACAGCGGTGTTCCCAGAGAATTCACTGACGATGAAATCATGCTCGCCACTGCGATCGCCCACCAGGGGGGACTCGCGATCCAAAACGCATCCCTGTACCTCATGCTGCAGGAGGACATGAAGAATCTGAAAGATGATATCTGGAGCCACAGATCCTGGTTCTGAGGAACTGTGACCATGCACGAGCTGAGATTTTTTATTCTGGGCTGTCGCCTGGGATACGAATGGAATTGATGCGAGAGAAGGGGGAGATCATGCTGGGGAAAACCATTGAGGAACTCAAGATCGGTGATTTTGCAGAATTTTCAAAGACCGTAACCGAGGCGGATATCTATCTCTTCGCAGGGGTCGTGGGCGATTTCAACCCCGCGCATGTCAACGAGGAATACGCCAAAACCACCTTTTTCAAAACCCGGATCGCACATGGTATGCTCTCCGCCGGGTTCGTCTCCACGGTAATCGGTATGAAACTGCCCGGACCAGGCACCATATACATGAGTCAGGAACTGAAATTTCTCGCACCTGTCCGTATCGGCGATACCATTACTGCTCACGTTGAGGTCTCAGAGATCAATTCGGAGAAAAACCGTATCAGGCTCACGACATATTGTATGAATCAGAACGGGGAAAAGGTCCTCGAGGGTGATGCCATGGTGAGCCCCCCGAAGAAACCTACATCGTGATCAGACATTCAGGCGATCTGTCTCACTCACGGTGCGCGGGCTGACACCCTGCATAGGAAAGCCTATGACCGCCTGCCTTATACGGGTTTCTTTTTCTTGACGGCTTTCTTTCCCTGCGAGCTTTTCCTGGTTGAACTTGTCCTGGGACGTGGAACCTGGGATTTCTTGATGTCTGCGGCAGGCTGCTCCTCTGTGAAGAGCTTGCCGATAGAGCCCATCATCTCCTGGAACTGGCGGGTTTGATCCTTCATCAGATCCTGGAATCCCTTCAATCCCATCTCTTCATGACTCATTTTCGTTTCGAGAAGGGCTTGCATCTGTTTGATGGTCTTCTCGAGATCACGGATCTGTACTTTGAGATCCTCGTTTTCTTTGTTCGCCTTCGCAAGGTCGGTTTTTGGCACGAGGTCCATCATGGAGGCGAACTCTCTGAATGATTCCTGGAAATCGATCATTGCTGCATTCCAGAATTTCACGTACTCCGGCGTATTTTTGAGGAATGCGTCAATTCCATAGAGCCTGGCGAACAGCTCTGTCACCTCCTGCATACCTGAGAAATTTCCGTGCAGCCACTTCACCATATCTTCAAACTGCTGCTGCCCTTTTGCGGCTGAGAGAAAGAAATTCCCCCAGAATTCCATGAATTCTTTATCCATTTGCCTTTCCTCCTCTCATCTCCAGTTCGAGATCCAGCTGAAACCGAACCGGCCCGCGGGATCCATCACTGTAGCGGTTCTGGATGGCATATTCGGAATTCGGTTCAGACCAGCTCGTGGCAATAGCGCCGTGTCCTTTTGGAAACACCGTCACCTCGGCGTCCACATAATCCACCGGAGCCAGTGCAGATTCCTTGTCCACCAGGTCGTCACTCTGGGCACAGCAGATCAGGAACCTGATCCCCTTGGCAGCGAGGTCCTTGAAATTGAGCTTTCTTCCGAAGAGGGTTACGGGAATGGTCCCGTCTTCTGCCACCGGGATCGTATAGGAATCAAAGCTCATCTTGGTGATGGCAACAGGGATGTCTTTCCGGTCATAGATAAGCCAATGATTCATGGCTGCAGCCGTTTTAGTGATCTTCACCTCTTTGCCGTCAGGCCCATCGAAAAGCATGAGATCCCGGTAGAGGGTGTACAACGGTGCTTCCTTTTCCATGCTCTTGAGCTTGTAGACCCAGCTCATGACCTTCCCGTCCACCACCTTGTTTCCATTGGGGAGATCTTTTTCCGCATATCCAAGGTCCCTGAACCGCCCAGGAAGGTGCTCCATGTATTCCACGAGGGACTTCGAGCGGGTACCATCCATGGGGGCCACACAGGTGATGAGTGCATCCACCAGTCCATCGAGCTCTCCGGTGAGGATATTGAGGGCTGCGATGAAGCCCCCCTGACAGAATCCATTCAGCGTAACCTGAGCACCATGACGCTTCATGACCTGTTCACAGAAGAACTTCGTATCCAGTGCATCATCTTCCCCCGTCATTGCCTGAACCTCGGGAGTTGTATCGATATCCTTGAGAATCCGGACATATGTCGGGATTCCCTGGTTCGCGAATGCATGGACATAGCTCTTTCCTTCATTGGGGAGAAAGGCCAGGATATTGGCCCCCAGCACGTAGGGATGAATGATGATCACGGGTTTCCCTTTCTCCCTGACCTTGACCTTCTTGTTCGGGAGCACCTGATAGAGCAGGAACCGATCTGTTTCAGCAAACTTCACATACCCATCACGCTCAAAGTGGAAACCGAATTCGGGCCCGATGTCGTCGATCGCCTTGGGGTACTCGTATACAACCTTTTCCAGGAGGCGTGCCTGCCTGGAGACGAATTCATCTATGTGCTCTCCTTCCCGTTGGAACATGGTATTCAGCCAGGCTGAAAAAGCCCTGGAGATTTCCTTCAGGTGGTAATCGTGCATGATTCGGGCCGTACTGTTCGCACCCTTGTTTGCGACCTGGAGGTTGAACTGAAGCAGCTCCAGATAGTCACGGATGTTGTCATGCGGGGTGTGTCTGACGAGCTTCTCCCGCTCGGTTGTGGTGAATGAATTCAGGGCGATCCAGAAGGGAGTCATGAATTCGTTGATGTACTTGAAGATGCCGTTCCAGTATGTCTCGTTGGCCGTGATCTTCTCTCGGGTCGCACCGGCAAGGCTCATGCCTGTATCCAGTGCATCCTGAAGGTTTTTCAACAAGGACCCGTAGTAGGTAAAGGAAAGATCCATCATGTCTTTCATCCGTCCCTCCTGAATCTTCTGTGCTGGTTTCGAACACCCTCTACTTTGTCTTCGTCTTCTCCGGAGAGGAGAAAAAGTCATCAACGCGTTTGAAGTTCTCATCCACCGCCTTTTTGAAATCCTCCCGTGCCTTTTTATACGTGCTGACCCACTGGTTGAGAACCTTCTTTCCGTCTTCGGGTATCCACGTTGCCTGATCCATGAACGTCCCCACCATTTTCTCTGCTTGATCCTGAAGCATCACCATTGCATTGAAACTGTTGTTGAAGGTTGTCTTGTGAAAATCCATCATCTGCTTTACCATCTGTTTCTGATCCATTTGTATTCTCCTTTTAAATAGCGATCGCCCCTATTCCCCGCCAAGCTTGTCGAAGAACTCAACGACTTTCTCGTATCCCTCGTCGACAGACTTCTTGAAGTTTTCGCGACCTTTCTTGTAGGAATTTACCCACTGCTCGAGCACCTTGCGACCCTCCGGGGTGATCCACGGTGCCTGTTCCAGGAGTGTCTTCACCATCTTTTCCGCCTGATCCTGCAGCATCACGATGCCCTCGTAGCTGCTGTCAAAGGTTGTCTTGTACATACCGATCATCTGTTTTGCGA
>JBNGDS010000038.1:0-31627 GCA_049975365.1 Desulfomonilia bacterium
ACCCATTGATATCATCCCCCACGGAGACGCTCGCCAGCTTGGTCTCGAGCTCTGCAATCCGAGCAAGCAGGGCATCGAGCTCTCCCTGTATGATGGGACAGGAACACGTGCCAGGTCCTCCCTGCGGCCCTTCTGGCCCCTCTGGCCCGGTTGATCCCTGCGGCCCGGCTGGCCCTCGTTCTCCCTGAATCTGAGCGAGGAATGCCTGATCTGATTGCAGTGCCGATATCACTGCAGCCAGGAACTCCTCATAGGTTACGTCTTCCGGATTGGGTTCCGTCACGTCCTGTGCATATGCCGTCGACCACAGTGTAGGGAACTTCTCCTTCCATGTCATATCAGTGTCACTGGAACTGCTGGAGCCTCCACCGCACCCGATGACTGTTATGACAAGAAATAGTAGACAAGAACATACAACCCACCCAGACCTGATTTCTTTCAAGAGTTCTTTCTTCATGGCTTTTTTCCCTCCTAGTAAATTACATCCCTCATATCCATTCATCTGTGCCGCTGTTTGTCATCTATCATTTGGATGTGATCGTCCCCGGCACCCAGGCGTACACTCCCAACGGCAGCAGGCACAGCAGTACACCCAGTACCATCCTGAGAACGCACCCCCTCACTCCCCCATTCCTCAAACTCATACAATACCTCCTTGATCAGACACGTTCTCACAGCTTCAGGTTGTATTGGGGATAACAACACATGGTGCGTAAATCAGGTGCTTACCCAGATGGTGTATTTCATCTACGATATGTACATGCTATTCAAACAGATTCAATTGCATCGAGTAAAAATGGCATTCTCCCGTCCTTGGTAATTCAGTTTCAATAATAACGGAACAGTAGGAAAGTGCAAGTATAGTGCAGAGCTTTGTCAAGATTCGTACGGAATATTAACCTGTTAAACTCGTGAAAAATGTCCTCTACTCCTGTCCTCATCTGTAGGCCATGTGTCAGTCTTGGAAGGGACCACGCCTTATCTGTATGCATGAACTGGTGATCATGTGCCATTATACTCAATGTTCTCATTAGGAAGATCTCTATTGAAAACCTCTGTTGGTGTGAGAACTGACAGCGAGGATAGATGCGAAACCACATCTCCTTTACGGCAAATGGGATGAATTCCACATACGTTCTTGATGCAAGAATTTTCCCTAAGAATATCGATCTCGTGCTTCTACCCTGGATTCGTCAGAGATACAGGTGTCATATCACTGCTGTTTTACAGAAAAATACCCAACAGGCTGTTTGAAGCATCGGGAAAGGGATGAGGAATCTCAAAACAGTTGTGTGTCTTGAGGTCTCTCCTCGCTCATCCAGCAGCCTTTTTCCTGGCAACACTTAGGCAGTGACGCTTCTGTGCAGAGAGCTCGGCTTTTCTCAGCCTGATGGATTTCGGGGTCACTTCCACCATCTCGTCTTCCCGAATGAACTGCAGTGCCTTCTCCAGGCTCATGGATGTCGGCGGGGAAAGAAGGATATTGTCATCCCTTCCGGCCGCACGCATGTTCGTGAGTTTCTTCATCTTGGCAGGATTCACGTCAATATCATTCTCCCTGCTGTGCTCGCCCACGATCATGCCCTCGTAGACCTGGTCTCCTGGCCTGATAAAAAGTCTCCCCCTTGGTTCGAGGTTGAACAGGGCATAGGCCACGGCCGTTCCCCTGCGGTCGGCCACGATAGATCCGGTGAAGCGACTGGGAAAATCACCCCGGAATTTTTCATACCCAAGAAGATAGGAACTCATGATCCCGGTCCCCTTGGTATCGGTGAGAAACTCGTCACGATATCCGATGAGGCCGCGCGAAGGGACGCTGAACTCTATTCTTACCCTGCCGGAGGAGTGATTAACAAAATTTATCATCTTGCCCTTTCTTAGTGCAAGCTTCCGGGTGACGATGCTGTGATATTCTTCATCGCAGTCTATATAGAGATGTTCAACAGGTTCCCTCACCTTGCCGCCGACGTATTCAAAGATCACCTCGGGCCGGCTCACACACATCTCGAACCCCTCACGTCTCATGGTCTCGATGAGGATTGCAAGCTGAAACTCTCCCCTGCCTTGGATGATGAACCTGTCGTTTTCCGGGGGAATTTCCAGCCTGATGGACACATTGCGCAAGGTCTCTTTCTTCAGGCGTTCATGGATTCTGGTAGCCTGCACATACATACCCTCTGTGCCAGCGAGAGGTGAGGTGTTTGCCATGACGCGTATGGACACCGTGGGTTCATCCACCGTGATTCGTTTCAGTGCTTTGGGAGATTCCTGGGTGCAGATCGTATCACCGATCTTCACCTCTTCTATACCTGCAAGCACCACGATGTCTCCTGGCTCGGCGGATTCGACTTCCCTGACGGCAATCCCAGAGTAACTCTGCAGCTTGGTTACTTTCAGCGGAACATGCTTCCCTTCGGCGTTTATGCACATAAGGGAATCGTTTGACGTAACCTTGCCGTGGAAAATTCTCCCGATGGCAAGTCTGCCAACATAGTCTGAATAGTCCAGATCTGCTACCAGCATCTGGAAAGGCTCATGCCTGTCATAGGCAGGAGACGGTATTTCAGAAAGGATGGTGTCGAAAAGGGCCCTCAGGTCACTGGCGTTTTCTCCAGGCTTGCGCATGGCGATTCCATCTCGCCCTACTGCATACAGGCAGGGAAAATTGATTTGGCTGTCGTCGGCTCCGAGGTCTATGAACAGGTCGTATATTTCGTTCAACACCTGGTTGGTTCGCGCGTCTTTACGGTCGATTTTATTGATCACTACAATTACCTTGAGCCCTGCCTCTAGGGTTTTCTTCAGCACAAAACGCGTCTGGGGCAGCGGCCCTTCTGATGCATCCACCAGGAGAATGGCTCCGTCGGCCATGGATAGTGCCCTCTCCACTTCACCGCCGAAATCTGCATGGCCTGGGGTATCGATGATATTGATCTTCACGTCGTTCCAGAGCACGGAACAGTTCTTGGCAGCAATCGTAATGCCACGCTCGCGCTCGAGTTCCAGTTTATCCATGATCCTGGACTCGACTCCCTGTCCTTCCCGGAAAACGCCGCTTTGGCGAAACATGGCATCAACCAGCGTGGTCTTTCCGTGATCGACATGCGCGATGATGGCAACATTCCTGATGGTTTCGTTTCTCTCACTGTGTTTCATGGTGGTCCTCTCTTGGCTGCACACAGCTGTTTGACAGCGCATAGTGCGCATATACCGTGCGCTTATTCTTTGCAATAGAATTATGAAACAACGATGACCTGTTTGTTTCCTTGACACATGCGGAGCAAACTCTTTACAAAAACACCATGACTCCAGAGAGCATCGACTGTGCGATCCTGTTTGCCGACATTTCCGGAAGCACGAATCTCTACGACATGCTGGGGGATGAGCGGGCGCACAAAGTAGTGAGCACGTATATCTCCGTGCTCTCCGAGGTCATTGCCAAGCATCACGGGGCGGTCATCAAGACCATCGGTGACGAGGTGATGTGCACGTTCGATTCCTCCGACCACGCTGTACACTCCGCCATAGAGATGCACAAAACCCTGGACTCCCTGCCCTCCATCGTCACAGAAAAGCGTATCAGGCCCAACATCCGGATCGGCATCCACGTGGGCCCAGTTATCAGGCAGAAGGATGATGTCTTCGGTGATGCCGTAAACATCGCTGCGCGGATGGTGGAGCTTGCAAAGCCGAGGCAGATCATCGCAACACAGCAGGTCATCGACGCGCTGCCCAGGAAGACAGGAATGGACATCAAGTGCGTGGACAAAACCACGATCAAAGGAAAGACAGGGGAACACTCCATCTATGAGATCATCTGGGAGGAGGATACCCTGACCATTCTCTTCCCCAAAGATATCAACGCACAGACAACGGAATCCTGTCTCCGTCTCACCCTCGGAAAGAAAGAACTCGCAGTCGACAGCGATCTGCCGGTCGTCACCCTGGGCAGACAGGCCCAGAACGACCTGGTGGTGAGTGATATCGTTGCGTCCCGAACCCATGCCCATGTCGAGTACCGCAGAGGAAAATTCGTCCTGATCGACCAGAGTACGAATGGCACCTATGTGAATGTTGACGGTGAAGATCCTGTCTTCCTCCACCACGATGAGTTCCCCCTGACGGGAAGCGGGTTCATCAGCCTGGGCCGCGCAGTTGATCCCGAGTCGCCCGACTCCATCCGCTTCGTTCTCGAGGTTCAGTAAGGATCTCTGAGATCTTGTACCTGATCTGATCGAGCTCCCTGCAGACATCCTGCATCGTGCTCTGATTCCTTGAGAAATGCATTGCGCTGGACAGGAGGTGGTGCTATACACAGCCTCCGGAAACAGTGCACCCATGAAGATAGGCATTCTTGGACTCGAAAAATCTGGCAAGACCACCATATTCAACGCCCTCACCCGCATGGATGTGGCAACCGGTGAATTTCCCTCTTCAAAGAACGAGCCCAACATCGCGGTGGTACAGGTATCAGATCCCCGCATGACTCAGCTCAGGGACATGTACCGACCGAAGAAGACAACCCATGCCACCCTCGAATGCATGGATTTCGGCGGCATCTGTACTGACAACGGGGGAGGGAGAAAAGAGGTGTTCACTGCCTCGGAAATTGCTCTGATGAAGAACACCGATGCCCTCGCCCTGGTGGTGAGAAACTTCCACGACCCGATCATCGATGCGACCCGTGGTGAGCCTGACCCCCTCTCGGATCTCTCCAGTATTGTCTCGGAACTCATCCTGTCGGATCTCATCCTCACCGAGACCAGGCTCGAGCGGATCGAGGATCAGGCCAGGAGAGGGATAAAACACGCTGTCATCGATGTCGAAAAGAACGCCCTTACGAAGATCAACGCGTTTCTGGATGCAGGAGACACCACCGCTCACCCTTCCCTCTCCCCTGATGAGGCAAGGGCAATCAGGACGCTGAAGTTTCTCTCTCTCAAGCCGATGCTCATTGTCCTCAACTCGGATGAAGATACCTTCGGAAGAAACTCGGAGCTCATCTCCAGGATCATGAAACGCTCCACCTGCATTGAATTTGCAGGCAAGTTCGAGATGGAACTCTCGCGGCTTGAAGAAAATGAAGCCCGTGACTTCATGGACGATATGGGCATCAGCGCCTCTGCCAGGGACAGGCTCACCATGGCCTTGTACAGACTGCTGGGATACATCTCGTTCTTCACGGTGGGCCCAGATGAGGTTCGGGCCTGGACCATCAACAGGGGAGAGAGTGCCGTGGATGCCGCGGCTGTGATCCACTCCGACATCGCCCGTGGATTCATCCGGGCAGAGTGCTTCTCCTATGACGATCTTATCGGGCACGGTTCGGAGAAGGCGCTCAAGGAAAAAGGGCTCATCCGGCTCGAAGGAAAGACCTACCTCGTCCGTGACGGGGACATCCTCAACATCCGGTTCAGCGTCTAGACACGGGATTCTGCCACCCTTCCTTCCCTACTGTTCATGTGACTACGCACCAGGAATCCTGCCCGGTTCCATGAAACCCCTTGCTTTATGGCCCGGGAACAGGCAACACTATCCCGGAATTGCAGTGAAATGACGTATCAGCAGGGGTGAGTTTGTGGGAGACAGCGCAGTGATGTCCCGGACCATGCTCTTTTCAGGAAATCCCCATTTCCTGGTGTTCTCTCCGCACTTGATGTCACGTGCTGATCCAGGGAGATTCCCGTCATGATGAAACGCCTTGCCCCGTTCTTCTACACCTTCCGTATTCCGCTCTTCATCCTCTCCCTGATCGTGGCAGTCTTTCTTGGGTCCCAGATCAGGTTCGAGATGAACACCCGAATCGATGCGTGGTTTTCCGACGACGACCCGGTGTCTGTGGACTACCGTTTTTTCAGGGATACCTTCGAGGGAGGAAATTCCCTCATCATCGCCGTGGAATCCCGGGACATCTTCTCCCGGGATGTCCTCCAGTACATCAGTGCAAAGACATCCGAGCTCGAGCAGATGGATTTCGTCAGGCGGGTCACCAGCCTGGCCAACGCAAATCATGTTGTCGGCACAGAGGAAGGCATCGAGATCCACCCGCTTCTCCATGACATCGAGAATACTTCGCCGGAGCAGCTGAAACAGTACGCCCTGGAAGACGAGCTCTTCAGAGAATTCCTGGTTTCCCTGGATGCGACTATGAGCGCCATCCTCGTGGTGTTCGACGAGCTCAGAACCGATCAGATCGAGCCCATCATCGAGGAGACCGCCTCGCTCATGGCCAGAGGCAGGCCCGAGGGAATCACGACCTTCCTGGGCGGCGGCCTCATGATCAGCAGCGAGTTCATCAAGGTGACCAGGCAGAACCAGACGCTCCTCCCGGCCCTCGGGGTGATCGTCGGCACCATCATCATCTACATCCTGTTCAGGTCCATTCCCAAGTGCATCATCCTCCAGATCCAGATCGCCATGACCCTCCTGTGGACTCTCGGCTTCCACTCCCTGATCGGGTTCACCTACAACCCGGTCAGCGGCATGATCATCCCGCTCATCGTCATCCTTTCGCTGTCCAACAGCATCCACATGATCGAATACTACGACGAGGTGGTCCGGAGCCGTTCTCCCAAGGCCACCTTTATTGCAACGGTGAGCTACATCACGATCCCCTGCTTCATTGCCAGCATTACCACCACCTTCGGCCTCCTCTCTCTCTCGACGAGCCCCATCAAGGCGGTCAAGCAGTTCGGTATCACCTCGGGAGTCGGCATCCTGTTTTCCTTCGTCATCGCGCTCATCACGGTGCCCTTCCTTCTCACGCTTCTCCCGAAGAGCAGACAGGCCCCCCACACGTACTGGGGGCACATGCTTTCTCGGACGTCTGCATTGAGCGAGGTCGCCCGCATCCCCATCATTGCTGTCTCGGTAGTCGTGATTCTCTTCGCTTTTATTGGCTTGAAGCAGGTGCAGATCAACTCCAACGAGTTGGACTGGTTCCCTGAGGACAGCGAGCTCCACATCAACTCCACACGGCTCGACACCTCCCTCGCAGGGATCGGGAATATCGAACTCGTGCTCCAGGGTGAAACAGATATGCTCAAGAACCCGGATATCCTCTCAAAGATCGACACGCTTTCGAGAAAAATCGATGAACTTCCCCGCATCAGGAAGGTGATCTCGCTGGCCGATTACGTCAAGGCCGTGAACCGATCCCTGAATGAAGACGACCCGCAGGCCTACCGGGTCCCGGACACTCGTGAACTCATCGCACAGGAGCTGCTCCTCTTCAGCCTGTCGGAGACTGGGACCGAGGAACTGGAAAAGTACACGACCGTTGATTACTCCACCGGGAGAATCTCCATTCACCTCAAGTATACGAGCTCTGAAGAGGTCCGTTCCCTCATCGCCGGAATCGAGAACCTGATCGAGGAGATCTTCCCCGGAAACAGCATGACGATCACCATGACCGGATTCTCCTACATCTTCAGCATGATCGACAAGTACATCGTGGAGAGCCAGATCCGGTCGTTCACCCTCGCATTCCTCCTCGTGTTCGGCATCCTGTTCCTGGTCATGTGGTCGGTGAGGTACGGCCTGTTGTCCATCATCCCCAACGTGATGCCCATCCTGCTCATCATCGGCATCATGGGCTGGGTGGGCATCAGCCTCAACGTGGGCACGGTGATGATCGCATCCGTGGCTCTCGGCATCGCGGTGGACGACACCACCCACCTCCTCACCCGCTTCAGGAAGGAATTCAGGGCACCGCACGCCACGATTCACAGTGCACTGAGAAGGGCCATCATTCTGACCGGCAGGGCCATGGTCTTCACGTCGCTCATTGCCATCTGCGGGTTCTGCATCGTGGTGATCTCTGACTTTCAGCCTTCACGGGAATTCGGAATCCTGCTTTCTCTCACCCTGTTCGTCGCGCTGGTGTCAGACCTGCTCCTTCTGCCGTCGTGCATGGTGGCGTTGAGCAGACGGTGGCCGGGACTCTTCAGAAAAAACCAATGACCCCGTCATCCCGGCGCTCGATTGTCCGATATCCATATGGTCACCATCACGATGAACTCGTCCTGCCGGACATGGACTCATTCTTTTTCCGTTTCCAAACACACCCTTCTCGGTATATGTAGGTGTGCCTGGGGAACGGAGAACCTGGTGCGGTGCTGTCTGGGCCCGATGCCGCATGGAAGGCCGGCCTGCAGTTTACGATATTCTCTTTACGAGAAGGAGCATGTTCATGAGCAATGGAGCGGAAAAGATCATCTATACCATGATGCGGGTGAGCAGGATCTATCAGAACAGGCCTGTGCTGAAAGACATTTCCCTGTCGTATTTCTACGGCGCGAAAATCGGGGTGATCGGCCTGAACGGGTCGGGGAAGAGCACCCTGCTCCGCATCATGGCCGGCATTGACCAGGAATACGACGGGAAGGCCGTCCTTTCCCCGGGATACACCCTCGGGTTCCTGGAGCAGGAGCCCCTGCTCGAAGTGGAGAAGACCGTGAAGGAGGTCGTGGAAGAGGGCATGCGGGAGAGCGTTGATCTCGTGAACGAGTACAACGAGATCAGCATGAAATTCTCAGAGCCCATGAGCGACGACGAGATGGATGCCCTCATGGCCCGCCAGGGAGAACTCCAGGAGAAGATCGATCACCTCGATGCCTGGGATATCGAATCGCGCCTGGATATGGCCATGGATGCCCTGCGCTGCCCCCCCGGCGATACCCCGATCAGTGTCATTTCCGGCGGTGAGAAACGGCGGGTGGCCCTGTGCAGGCTTTTGCTGCAGAAGCCCGACATCCTGCTCCTGGACGAGCCCACGAACCACTTGGACGCAGAGACCGTGGCATGGCTCGAACACCACCTGCAGCAGTACCAGGGAACCGTGATCGCGGTGACGCACGACCGGTATTTCCTGGACAATGTGGCGGGGTGGATCCTCGAGCTGGACCGCGGGTACGGCATCCCCTGGAAGGGAAACTACTCGTCCTGGCTCGAACAGAAGCGGATCAGGCTCCAGCAGGAGGAGAAGACCGAGTCGGAGCGGCAGAAAACCCTGCAGAGAGAGCTCGAGTGGATCCACATGTCTCCCAAGGGCCGCCACGCAAAGGCAAAGGCCCGAGTCAGCGCGTATGAGAATCTGCTGAACCAGACCTATGAAAAAATTTCCGGAGACCTCGAGATCTACATCCCGCCCGGACCCCGCCTCGGAAAGGTGGTGATCCTGGCTGAGCAGGTTTCAAAGGCATACGGGAACCGCCTCCTGTTCGAGAACATGGAGTTCTCTGTCCCTGCAGGGGGCATCGTGGGCATCGTCGGGCCGAACGGGGCCGGGAAGACAACGCTCTTCAAGATGATCACGGATGCAGAGCAGCCCGATTCAGGAACCATCAGGATCGGGGAGACTGTGAAGCTCGCCTACGTGGACCAGGAACGCGACACCCTTGACCCGTCCAAGACCATCTGGGAAGTGATCTCGGGAGGAAGGGATGTGATCGAGCTGGGCAGGAAAGAGGTGACTTCGAGGGCCTATGTGGCGCGGTTCAACTTCTCGGGAACTGACCAGCAGAAAAAGGTGAGCATGATTTCAGGAGGGGAGAGAAACCGGGTGCACCTCGCCTGCATGCTCAAGGAAGGGGCCAATGTGCTGCTGCTGGACGAGCCCACGAACGACCTGGACGTGAACACCATGCGCGCCCTGGAAGAGGCCCTGGAGCATTTCGGGGGCTGCGCGCTGATCATCACCCACGACAGGTGGTTCCTCGACCGCATCGCCACCCATATCCTCGCCTTCGAAGGAGACAGCTCGGTGGTGTGGTTCGAGGGCAACTACTCCGAGTACGAGGCAGACATGAAGAAACGGCTCGGCAAGGCAGCGGACCAGCCGCACAGGATCAAGTATCGGCAGCTCACGCGGTGATACTGCTTCAGAGGCGGTACGTGAACCACCGTGGAGACTGTGACACAATATCCTGGAGCAATGGGGAGGAAGAGACATGACGCCGGCAGGACAAAGAGGACATAGTTCAGAACATCACTGCACGGTTTCTCTGCGAACGTGTGTGTTCTTTCTGGTGCTTGCGACCCTGCTGTCCGCAGGGTGCGCGACCGTGGGCCGTGATTTTCCTGACAGGAGGGTCAGCGAGATCGAGCTGAAGGCGACCACGCAGGATGAAATCCGCGCCATGTTCGGCCCTCCCTGGCGCACCGGCATCGAGGACGGACAGCCCACCTGGACCTACGGGATCTACCGCTACCGCCTCCTGGGCCAGACCAGCACCAAGGACCTGGTCATCCGCTTCAACAGGCAGGGGATCGTCACCTCATACACATTCAATACAACGGAACACAGTCACTGATTACCAGAAAACAGTAAAAACATGGCTGAGGTGAGCACAACCGATCACCTCAGCCTGATAGTCTATATGGCTTTCACCTTATTTAGTGAATGAGATCCAGGTTACTACACCGCCATGATCTGAGGGCCAGAGGCCGCTGGGTGTCATATTGAACATATTGTCTCCAACAACTGTTCCCATCACCCAATTTATCGATTTCTCCTTCGGATCCAACAAGACTAGGTCAATGCGGGAGGTCAACTGATCAAAGGGATCATCAATGGTCTCACTGAATCCGCTGGTAAAGCCGTCCCTGGGGAAAAAGAGTAGATCCCAGGCATCCATGAGGTAGCCGAACCCGAAATTTGGATCTGTTGCAAACATGTATGGTGGTACATAAGGGATCCCCACTGCATCGGGTAACGGCATACCATCCTCATCCAGATCCTCGGGATAATAACCCAAACCTGGTACATCCTCTGGGGAGTTGTTGAAATCGCCCACCAGGATGATCGGTTTTGGTTCATAAGACAGAATCGTCAACAGCTCCTGCATTTGTGCTGACTGGACAACCCGAAAGATG
Source organism: Desulfomonilia bacterium (assembly GCA_049975365.1). Classification (GTDB taxonomy): domain Bacteria; phylum Desulfobacterota; class Desulfomonilia; order UBA1062; family UBA1062; genus DSBG01. Next base: position 10,876 of record JBNGDS010000038.1, read on the forward strand.
CTGTAGGGCGAGCTGCGGACTTCCAGATGCGTGTTCACGAAACGGTAGGTTCCGCCATCGACCGTAACATCTGCACCGACCCAGCCCCGGGTGAATTCGAGCTCAACACCAGCGATAGGCTGACTCAAGTTCGTCCCATAGTTTGCTGCTACCGCATTCTCGTAAGCAACGTCACTTCTCACGAGGATGACATCACGATCAACGAGTCGCACATCATCAAAGGTTGGCACATCAATTTCAATAGGTCCTGTAGGTCCTGGGATGGTAATGGTTGTAAACCCTGTAAGCATGGGCACTTCCACGTCTGCGTTATCTCCCTCGACAGCGACCACATAGTTCAATCCCCGTGCCGAAAGTGCATTGAGAAGAATAGCAAGGAAATCATAGACGACATCTTCCGCTGGATCATGGTCCGGATTGACTATTAGTGGCGGGTCTGACGCTAAATCAACGGTAAGAAAATCGCCAGGGGACTGGGTGTAAAAGATCGACACCTCCTGCAGGCCGATCAGGTGCGGCCTGTGAAACCAGATCTGGTTGGCTATCGCTTCAGCTCGCTCCGGGAAGTTTGTGTATTGAACTGTCTGAAAGATTTCTGCAACAGCTATTGGAACATCTAAGCCATTCTTTGCAGGATCGGGATTTTCTGCCGCGTCGACCACCTTGAAGATATCTGCCCCGAGATACAGGTTCTGGGTCATCACCTTAACCTTGCTGTCAAACCACCCAGCCGATGCCGTGGACGATATGAAAAGCGGAGCCACTAGAAAAACTGCCAGAAATGAAACCATAAGTACTTTGTTGATTGTTGTTTTCATGTCACATCCTCCTTGATATTGATACACTCTTTTGACGATATGCCCGACAATCGATACACATCTATTGATTCTCTACACACCAGAAGATTGAACCTGTATTCGAGAAAGAACGCTCCTCTTTTCATGCCCATCCCTCGGACAGCGAATACCCGATGAAATCACATTGGCCGATTTGTTAAATATAAGGGCCTGTTTCATGAAATCAATATCTGTGAATGCTCTTTCACTGATCTTGAACTTAATCCACGCGAGAATATCCACGGAAATCGCATCCTGAATCTTTTTCTGTGGCTCTCCGTGACATAAAAAATTGACCCAGATCAATGACATGCCTCCCACGGAGTTGATATCAGGCTGTCAGTTTCCTATATTGAAACAAGATGCATATGGAAGTCTGGAGAAAGGATCTGCACTCTCACACCATTCAGGAAAAGTACATGATCGTGAGAATTTGTTGCAGAAATTTTCAATGACGGGGAGTTCGTATTCTGAAGGCAAGAATAAACCTATTCGATAAATGCGCGAAAGAGAGGTAGTCGATGACGGAAAAACAGAAGAAAATCGTGGTAATCGGCGGGTCTGCTGCAGGGCCCAAGGCAGCGGCAAAGGCGCGGAGGATCGACCCCAATGCAGAGGTGATCATCCTCCAGAAAGATGCCGACCTCTCCATGGCATCCTGCGGGTACCCCTACTACGTGGGGGGATACTTCGACGACCGGAACATGCTCCTGAGCACACCCACAGGGGTGACCAGGAACCCCCAGTTCTACCTCAATGCAAAGGATATCGATGCCAAGACCCTGACAGAGGTGACCGAGATCGACCGGGACAAGCACACCGTAATGTTCAGAAACCTGCTCAACAACGAACCCGGTACCATGGAGTACGACAAGCTGGTCATCGCAACCGGCGCAACTCCCCGCATGCCCCCTGTGCCGGGAACAGATCTCGAGGGGATCACCACGTTGCAGTCCATGAAGGATGCCGACTTCCTGCGCAAGGTGCGTGACGAGGGCCTCATCAAGAAAGCGGTTGTTGTCGGCGGCGGCCTGATCGGGATCGAAACCTGTGAAGCCCTCGAACTGGCGGGTATCGAGATCACGGTCATCGAGCTCCTTCCCCAGCTTCTGACCTTCCTCGACTGGGAACTGGCAAAGCTGGTCGAAAACCATGTCCGCACCAAGAAGGCCAATGTGATCACCGGCAACGGGATCGCGGCATTCCTGGGGGAGAACGGGAAGCTCACCGGCGTGAAGCTCGAGAACGGAACCGAGCTCCCCTGCGAACTAGCGGTCGTTGCAATCGGGGTCATTCCTAACACCAGGCTCGCCAAGCAGGCAGGGCTGACGATCGGGCAGACCGGAGGCATAGAAGTCAACGAGTACATGCAGACCTCAGACCCCGACATCTACGCGGTGGGGGACTGCATCGAGGTCACCAACCGTATCACGGGCAGGAAGGTGCTCGCCCCCTACGGAGACCTCGCCAACCTCCAGGGACGGGTTGCAGGAGAGAATGCAGCGTCGAGTAATGTGGTCACCTTCCCCGGCACCATACAAACCGGCATCTGCAAGGTTTTCGACTATTCTGCAGGGTCTACCGGCCTTTCCGAGACGAACGCGAAACGGCTCGGCTATGAGGACATCATCACGGTCATCAACGCGAGCCCGGACAAACCAGGATTCATGGAAGGGCTTCTCCTCGTGACCAAGATGGTGGCGGACCGGAAGACAGGCAAGATCCTCGGTGCACAGTGCATCGGCCCCGGAAACGTGGCCAAGCAGATCGCCCAGTGGGCCATGGCCATCCAGGGCGGCCTCACGGTCGAGGATCTCATAAATTCAGATCTTCCCTATGCACCGCCGTTCTCCCTTGCCATCGATCACTTCATCGCCACGGCGCACATCATGCAGAACAAGATGAAGGGCAGGATGAACGGAATCTCGACGGTCGAGGTGAAGAAGAAGATCGACAACCACGAGAATCCCTATTTCCTCGACGTGAGGGGACCGGACGAGTTTGAAGAGATGCGCCTGGGAATCGGTGAGACCCTCGTACCCCTTGGCGCCCTGCGGAATCGCCTCAATGAAATGCCCCAGGACAAGGATCGGGAGATCATCTGCTACTGCAAGATATCCCTCAGGGGCTACGAGGCGGCCCTGGTCCTGGAAGCGAACGGCTGGAAGAACGTGAAGGTCATGGAAGGCGGCATCATGGCCTGGCCGTATCCACGGGAAAAATAGAGGTGATTTCTGGCAGTATCGACTGACCGGGTCGTATTGATTTCCGTCAGGACACAATAGAAGGGATCATGCCGATAAGGAGGGCGTGATCCCTTTGTTTTCCATGTACGTGATGCGGTATTGGCGTTCATTCACCTCACATCTCGGTCATCCATCCCTTGCCCTGGAGCTTTGCTCCCTGCTTCATGACGTTCAGGAAGGATGATCTGAGCACATCGCTCATGAGAGCCTTCTTCACCAGGGGCAGCCTGAGGAAAGCACCGACGAATGTCCTCATGAACTCATGCGTCCTGCTGTGCGGATCATCAAAAAGCTGGTTCTGGAGTGATCCCCTTTCCAGGGTTGCGAGAATCGTTGCCTCGAACATGGTTTCAGGGTGGATGACCCTGCTTCCCCGCTCGATCATCTCCGCTGATCCAGTTGGGCATTTCAGGGCGCAGACACCGCACCCAATGCAGATCCTCTCGTCAACACGCGCCATTTTTTTCTTTTTGTTCTTGGGATCATTCGCAGATACGAGGCCGATGGCATTGACCGGGCAGACCTCCACGCATTTTCCGCACCCTGTACAGGTTTCCGTATCGATGTGAGACAGGAATGTCGATGTAATCACTGAATTCAGGTATCCGAATTTGCTCAGGCCTGAAAGATAGTTGCAGCAGCACTTGCAGCAGTGACAGACCGCCATGGGATTCTTCTGTGTATTCCAGGAACAGAACACCAGCCCATACTCCCTGGACCTGGCAAAGTTGTCCTGCATCTCTGATTTTGTCACTTCTCTGGCAAGATGATTCCTGATCATGTAGTCCGCACCGATGTTGAACATACTGCAGCCATCCAGCGGGACATCGCACAGTTTTTCACCCAGAAGATTTTTCTCGTTCCTGCAGGAACACACCCCTATGGCGAACTTTTTTGAATCATCTATTATGGAGGATGCCTTCTCATAGTCGAGAAACTCCATACCTTTCTCCGGTGGAATCGTCTCTTCCACCGGGATCACCCGCATAATGGATATCTGTTCATTCTGAGAAAAGTTCGCGGGAAACACATCACAGAAGTAGTCATGGAACAGATGTGCCAGCTGCTTGGAGTTCAGATCCTTGCCCTTCCTCATCATGGTGAATTCAAAGATGCCGACAGCCAGAGGAGACGGCATGTAGTAGTACTGATTCTCGCTCTCATTCCAGAAATCCATGACCAGACCTTTGAGGCAGAGATTCCCAAGCACGTCTCTCAGGTGATCTGTTTCAATCCTGGTTGCCCGGGATATCCTGTCCAGAGACGACAGAGTATAGGGCATGTTTGCCACCACATCCGCCTCTTCAGTTGTATACAGCTCTTTGAGTATGGAATAAAACGTTTCGTTCAACGGAGTTCGTACGGTGAGGTTGTTGATCTTTTCACCCAGTTTTGTGTAAACGGCCTTTTCCTGCTTCAGACCCATAACAGTCCCCCTCTATGGCATTATCATCGAATGGAAACCCCAGGACGCTGAAACGGTTCGACGAGTCATCACGCGCTGAGATTCTGATACCCTTCAATGGTATGTGTAATAGTAAGAATCACTCTCAGATAATCAAGAGACGATGCCGCTGCGTCTCCCGTGCGGTCATGAACAGAGTCCTTCTTCTCTGACATACACACTTGCAAAAAGATGTTTTTCTCGTATAATCTACGTATCTCTTCAGTTCTTTCTGGAATGATCTGACATGGAATGAACACATATGGCCCGATGGTATGGGAATGAACACAGAAGGGGTATGTGTGGGAATTCAGATTACAGAAAAGACGATCAAGACGGCGACAAAGTGCGACAAGCAGTTTTCGTGCCTCTCGCATAAGACCCGTGATGTGTGCCCGGTCACCCATGCCAACGGGCAGAACGTGCTGATCATCGAGAGCAAGCCGCACCCCTGCCCCTACAAGATCACCTTCGGCTCCTCCGAGATCTGCCTGTGCCCTGTCCGATACGAGTTGTTTGCCAGGCACGACATATGATATTAATCATCCACGACGTGAGCAGGAGCTCTTGAAAAATATATGTGAACATCTATTCATATGTTTTTAGAGACGCTCCTCGCCTGAGAAATATTCGGGGTATATGCCTGCTCGATTCGTGTTACCTGCAGAGCTTTTTCCAGGCTTCAGCGTCCGATACGCTGGAAATCATGACGATCAGTTCGTCCTTGGCTGTGTCGACGCGGATGATCTTCCCCTTGAGCGTGAGCGCTTCAGACGGCAGGGCTACCATCAGGACTTTATCCTGAAACAGTTCGGCCTGTTCCTGATTGAAAAATGCAAAGAGATCCGGAGTTGAAATACGCACGCTCTCCAGCGTCACATCCTTCAGATACCCCACACCCTTGATGAGTTCGGTCAATTGAACAGACGCCTTGATCTGAACTTGTTTTCGGAGGTTCTTTCTTCGATCGTTGAAAAAGTTGTACTCCATTTCCGCGGTGCCTCCTTCCCAGGTGGCGGCATTTTCAACAAGTCATGCACATTCCAGTCCATCCCTGTATCGGAAAATTGTTCTCACAAGTTAAACACCCCTTTCCCGAAACACATGGACAACTTTGGGAAAAAAACTGGAGATGTACCTGATCATTACTCGCATGTAGTGATATGCCGTGTATTCTTGAACAGGTATACCCTCGATCCCTTGACAAGATCCTGGTGTTGTCTATTGTTACATATAGCGCCGGAATAAAGATCCAAGATCTCTGCACCAGAGTTTGCATACCGGTATTCTGGCTGCTGCTCTCTCATCACGACAATATCTGTAAAAGGAGGCTGAGTATGGGTACCTTTGGAGATCTGTTTCAGTCAGATGACTGGAAGAAGGAAAAGCACGTTCCCGTGATCGAGTGTCCGGATGAAGTGAAGCAGGATGCTGTCTTTCAGGTACGAGTCTCGCTGGGCAAGGAAGTCGCACACCCGAATACCACGGAGCACCACATCCGCTGGATACAGCTCTTTTTCAAGCCTGATGGTGACAAATTTCCGTACCAGGTAGGGCTCTTCGAATTCACAGCCCACGGTGAATCAGTGGAAGGCCCGAACACAGGGCCTGTGTACACGAACCATTCCGTGGTCGCCGAACTCAAGATCAGCAAGGGGGGCACCCTCCATGCCATGTCTTACTGCAATATCCACGGGCTCTGGGAGAATACAAAGGTCATAAAGACCTCTTGAACACTGTGACCGACCGCTCTTGAAGTCATACATGGGGGGAATCAGTTCACTGCCAGCGTGAACCTCTTCTCACATTCCTCCCGTTCTCTTCATGACAGGGAAAACCCTGCACCCTGCGTCTGAGCCCTGAAATTCTCATTTCCAGCAGAAAGTCCCTTGACAGGCGCGTGAACTGTGATTATTGAAAATAATATGCATCAAAGATACCTCAAACCACAGTGCGCCTATTGCTCTCCCAAGGGGTTATGCGCCGATAAATTATCTGATTTACTTAAATCAACGGGTGGCAGGCTGACAAAAGAACGGCTGTCGCTATTGAAAACAGTTTGCGATATTAAAGGACATTTTCACCCCTATCACGTACTCGACCTCCTCAAAGCGCAGGGATCCACCATGTCACTCACCACTGTGTACCGGAATCTTGCCCTGCTCGTCCAGGCAGGCATCATCCGCAGGACATCCATTCATGAAGACAACGATACCGGAGGTGCATGGTACGAGCACATCTGGGCCCAGGAACACCATGACCACCTCGTCTGCTCGCGTTGCGGCAGGAAGGTGGAGTTCTCCTACCCTGCCATCGAGGTCCTCCAGGAAACAGTGGCAAAAGAATACGGGTTTACCCTGGAGAGACATCATCTCGAACTCATCGGGGTGTGCCCCGAGTGCCGGGAAAAAGCTGCAGGCGGTGATAAATGATGCACTCTATGAAAATCAACTTCCCCTCCACAGGGGAGCAAGGCTCTCAGGCGAGTCCAGTTCCAGTGATATCCTTGTATTGAGCGGAGATGACTAGTATGCAGGAAACTTCAAAGCGAGCGAAACAAAACCAGACTCCCATGAAACTTTTAGACCTGAAGCAGGGCACGGCGGCCATCGTGCACCGACTGATCGGCGGAAGGCAGTTCAGGGCACGCGTCGCCGGGTTCGGCATCCATGAAGGAAGCCGCATCAGGCTCATCAAGGCTGCACCATTCCACGGTCCCCTGATGGTTGAGGATATCACCTCTGGAGCCAGGATAATGATCGGCAGGGGAATGGCCTCACAGATAGAGGTACTCTGTGAGAAGATCACGTGACGAGATCGTCATCGCCCTTGCAGGTCAGCCCAACTGCGGAAAATCCACACTCTTCAACGCAGTAGCCGGGTTCAAGGTAAACACCGGGAATTTCTCCGGCACAACGGTCACCTTCACCGAGACAAAGGTCTTTCTTGGCGGCAGGACCGTGAAGCTCATCGACCTGCCGGGAACCTACTCCATATCCTCCCACGACATTGCGGAAAAAGTTGCACGGGACTATCTCCTGTCCGGCACAGTGGATGTCATCATCAATGTGCTGGACTCATCGCTCCTTGCCCGATCGCTGGAGTTCACCATCCAGATTCTCGAGATGAACATCCCCATGGTCATTGCACTGAACATGTTCGATGAGGCCACGAAAAAAGGCCTTGAAATCGAGCTGGAAGGGCTGAGATCGCTCACCGGGGTGGAGGCATACCCCGTGATCGCGGTCGAGGGCAGCGGAGTCCGGGACCTCTTCGAGGCAGCGCTCAAGGTCGCCGAGAACAGCTACACGCCCATTAAGCCTGTCTATGACCGTGATGTTGAGGAATGCATCGCGGACATCGCACGACGGTATCCGCCTGCCCTGAAGAAAGCCCTTCCCATTGACGAACGGTTCGTGATCATCAGGCTTCTGGAGATGGACGAGGAGTTCGAACATGCGGTTGGAGCGGTCGACGAGACCTTTGTCGACTATGTAACCGTGAAGCGCAAGGAGCTCGCGGAAATCCACAACTGGCCCGAGGACGGGGTTTTCTCCTCTCACCGCCACGCCTTTGTGCTTGACCTCTTCGAAAAGGTCACCCGGGTAAAGCGCAAGGAAGGAGTCGACCTGAGGGAACGCATCGACCGGTTCATCATTAACCCGGCCGGCGGATTCATCGCCATCATCGGCCTGCTGTTCTTCATGTTTTCTGTATCGTTCTGGCTGGGAGACCTTCTCTCGGGCTTTATCGAAACACCTCTGGACATGATCAGGGTACAGCTGGAATCCATGGCAGGCGGAATCTGGGCTGTGGCGGTATCCGGTCTGTATGACGGGTTCGTGGCAGGAGTAGGCATCGTGCTGCCCTACCTCCTCCCGCTGCTCGTTCTTCTCGCCATCCTGGAGGACTCTGGCCTGCTGCCTCGAATCGCATTCATGGTGGACGGCATCCTCCACCGGTTTGGCCTGCATGGAAAGTCCGCGGTCCCTATCATCCTGGGATACGGGTGCAACGTCCCGGCCATCATGGCTGCAAGGAACCTCGAATACGAACGAGACCGGATCATCACCATGCTCATCATTCCCTTCATCGCCTGCTCCGCGAGGACAGTCGTAATCCTGGCCCTTGCAGGAAAATACCTGGGGGCGGGTATTACGACGCTCATCTACTTCGGAAACATCGCAGTGGCCCTCGCTGTCTCATTTTCCCTGACAAGACTGAGGAAAGATCCGGGCCCCGGCATCATCATGGACGTGCCGCCGCTGAGGAGGCCCTACCTCAACCTCGTGGCCAACAAGGTGTGGTGGAGGCTGCGAGAGTTCCTCGAATTTGCCTGGCCGGTGATTGCGGCATCGAGTCTTGTCCTGGCATTCCTCTCCTATGTCGGGGTGGACACTGTGATAAACTCCTTCCTCGCCCCCCTCACCTCGAGCATCCTGAAGCTCCCGGACGAGACCGGCATAACCCTGTTCCTGGGCATCTTCAGGAAGGAACTCACACTCCTGATGCTGAACCAGTCGCTTCAAACTTCTGACATTGCAACTATACTCTCCGCAGGCCAGATCCTCGTACTCGTGGTCTTCACCGTGCTGTACATCCCCTGCGTCGCGACCATAACCATGCTCTGGAAGGAAGGCGGCTGGAAGATCGCCCTCTATTCGATGGGGCTGAATACCGCCGTTGCCCTCATCGTTGCAGGGGGCATCGCCCACATGCTTGCACTCTTCTGAGAATGCGTTCATAAGAATGTGGGGACAGGGTACCACTTCTCCTGTTCCTCTCAATATCCCCGGCGACAATGGGGAATTAAACAGGTGAGCACCATCGCAATGAAGGAGGAAGCCATGAAGGAAAAGCACCAGGAGATGCTGGAGAAGGCGTTTGAGATCGGAAAGAAGTACGAGATGAAAAACGGCGGGTGTTCGCAGTGCACTCTGGCGGCAATATTTGATGTCCTCGGGCTAGAGAATGATGCGGTCTTCAAGGCGGCAACTGCGCTTGCAGACGGCGTCGGGCTTACCGGGGACGGCCACTGCGGTGCGCTTTCCGGGGGAACGCTTGCAATCGGCTACCTCTATGGAAGGGAAAAGAAGGATTTTCCCGATATGATGATGCTCGTGAAAGCCAATCTGATGGCAAAAAAACTCCGCAATCGATTCGTTGAAAAATACGGAACGGTACGGTGTTACGATCTTCAGAACAAATTCTTCGGAAGGTTCTACAACCTGTACGACCCTGTCGAGATGGAGACCGCCTTCAAAGCAGGCATGCTGGACACGTGCTCGACCCTGGTGGGAGAGGTTGCACGAATGACTCTCGACATCATTCTTGCAGAGGAAGAGAAGAAGGCCGCGAAATGAAAAAAAGGAGGGAGGCTGTTGCCTCCCTCCCGAACCAGTGTACCGGTTGACCGTTACTGACTTTTGACCGTGATCTTCCTGCTCGAGTGCGTGGAATCCTTGTGTTTGGGAAGGGTGATGTTCAGCACACCTTTCTTGAAGACCGCCTCGACCTTGTCCAGGTCAATGTCCTCAACAGGGATCACGCGCCTGAATGAACCGTAGGTGCGCTCGGAGCAGTAGCACTCGTCTTCCGTGCGCTCTGTTTCCTTCCTTTTCTCGCCCGATATGGTAACGCTGTCGGTCGTCACGTTGACGTCGATGTCCTTCTCGTCCATTCCGGGCAGTTCGGCATTGATGTGGATGGCCTTTTCATCCTCGCTCATGTCGATGCGGGGGGTGAATGTATCGAGGCTTCCTCCCAGATCGATGAGAGACCTCAAACCGAACCCTGTCAGAAAATCATCGAAGATCCTGTCCACATCCATCCGGAAGACATCTCTGAACACATCCAGTGGACGAACATCCAAAGACCGCCGGGTGTGAAGATCTTTTTCTTTCCGTTTCGTAGAGCTCAAGATTCTGTCGGCCATACGAACACCTCCTTTGCGCTTGAAGCCAATTCTTTACGCTGATGTGTTCGTAGGGACTGATGGGGAGTATTTCAAGCCCGGCCAGGCACCTCAAGATGCACCATGCGTATACGGATCAATCAAGGGGCACATGTTCGAGGGCAAATTCTTTTTGCCGCTGCATATAGGTCCTGATACTGAGAGACGCGCGTTCCGCATCTCCTGCGCATGCATACTGAAATGCCTGGCGGAAGAGGGTCACATTCTCCATGAGGTCTTCTTGTCGATGTGTTGTGATATAATACTCCACTCGCCGCTTTGATGGCCAGAGTTCCGAGATGATGCGCTCCAATAGAGGCGCCTTGAGGAATTTAAGTGCGATAGCACCAAAGTTGAATGTTGCAGTATAGTATCCCTCGACATCATGTGCAGTGGCACACTGTCCCAACTGATCAATAGCCGTCTCGATCTGCGCGAAACACTCTTGATCTGCAACTTCTACGAGTTTTCGTATCAGCAGATCGTAGAGCTCTGTCAGAATATCGTAGGTATATTCAACATGAGACCGTGTGAGGATGGTAACCCTGACTCCGCGGCGAGGCGTCAGTTCCACCAGACCATCCTTTTCTAAAAAACGAAGTGCCTCGCGGAGCGGAATACGACTCACCTTCAACTCACGAGCGAGTTTATCCTCAATGATGCGTTCGCCTGGTCTCAACTCAGCATGGATGATCTTTTCACTGACATATTGGGCGATCTGATAGGCAAGATTAACTGAAGGTGTAAATGTCAACGTTCACCTCTTTGTTCTCATGATACTTTCGATTTCACCCTATTCTGCAATAACAGCCCAAAATATTCAATTGCTCAGATGCGTTTGTGCCTTGCTTTCATTATGTATTTGACAACATAATAATTAGTATTATATTTGTATACATTATACATTAACTGGAGGAAAAAGCGAGCCACCAAAGGTTTGCATGAAAAGTATTTTTCCACTGCACTGAATATCTTGAAAGGAGAGTAGGAATGGAAAAGGTTCAAATGCAGAAAGAGGAGAGCTTTGAGCACGGCAGGAAAACATTCACCATTACAAATCCAGCCACAGGAGTGGATATCGAGTCATATCCCCTGATGGATCGGGAAGATATAGACAAAACGGTGGCAGCGGCGCGCAAGAAATTTGAATCATGGTCGCAGTCATCCTTTACCGAAAGAAAGAAGATTCTAACAAGGGCATCGCAATATCTTGCTGACAACGCAGGTGTCTATGCTGAGCAGATTGCTGCAGAAAATGGAAAGACAAAGCTCGATGCTCTGATCGCAGATGTATACACATCAGTCGATCTTCTGAAGTATATAGCAAAACATGCCGAGAAATTTCTGAAACCGGTGAGGAATCTGCCGGGATCATTGGTCGCGCCTCTCCGAAACTGCTATTATATTTTCCAGCCAAAAGGGGTCATCGGGGTTATCTCTCCGTGGAATTATCCCTTCACCTTGTCAGCATCACCGGTAGCCTCTGCTATTGCCGCGGGAAACACGGTTATCCTGAAGCCTTCATCCCAGACTACCCGGAGCGGAATGATCGTAAAGGAGATCTTTGACAATGCAGGACTTCCGCAAGGAGTGCTCCAAATTTTGACGGGAACGGGTTCCTTAACCGGACAGGCTTTCATCGAACATACAGGGCTTGATATGCTGTTTTTCACCGGCTCAACCGATGTCGGTCTCCAGGTCTGTTCCAAGGCAGCCGAACGGCTGATACCAGTCATTCTGGAACTGGGTGGGAAGGATGTGGCAATCGTCACGAAAAATGCCAATCTGGACAGAGCCGTCAACGGTGTTGCCTGGGGCGCATTCACGAATGCCGGGCAGACCTGCATCGGCACAGAAATTATTCTGGTAGACCGAACTGTCTACGAATCATTCCTGAAAAAGTTCATCTCCCTTGTCTCAACCCTCAAGCTCGGGAAAGGGGTTGGTGAGATCGGGTGCATGACCATGGAATCCCAAAGAAAGATTGTACTGTCTCAACTCGATAATGCCATCAAGAAAGGGGCAAAGGTCGTATACTCTGGGCAGGTGCCATCAAATGCAAAGGGATTATGGTGCGCTCCGACACTGTTGACGGATGTAACGGCCGATATGGATGTGTTCCATCAGGAAACCTTCGGCCCACTGAAATCCATTATTGCCTATGATACGTTGGATGAAGCACTTCGTCTCGCAAACAGCGTGGAGTATGGGTTGTCAGGGTGCGTGTACACAACAGATATGACTGAGGGCCGCTTTATCGCCGAGCGCCTGAAGGTGGGATCGGTGAACATAAACGATTCTCTGTTGACATACGCTATCCCATCCATGCCCTTCGGGGGTTTGAAAAAATCAGGGCTGGGATATTACCATGGCGAGATGGGTCTCAGGGCTTTTACTGATGTCAAATCAATTACCGAAACCACCATGCCCCTGAAGAGGGAACTTCATTGGTTCCCTATGCTGAAAGATACGGATAAGATCCTGGAGGCTTTCATCAAAGTTCTCTATTCCGGAAATACACGCCGTCGAATAGTGGCATATCTCTCTTTATTGCCGAAATTCCCGAAAATCATACGGTCCATGCTGTAACGAATACGAGCTCCGGTCTGATCTCATCATCCAGAGATTTCGACCCTTCAGATCGGAGCTCATCTGCTCACAATGTAGAGGTGAATGGAACTGAATGGCTCCTTCAAAGCATTGGGTATGTGTTCAAGACGTAGAATACATTCGGAGTGAGAATGCCCACAGGAATCGATGAAGCGAAAGATCTCTTAGAGAAGGCAGGGAAAGAGACTGCCATCTCGAAGAAAAGAGAATTTTTCACAGATGGCATGAAGATCCTTGATCAATACACCTCCACACATGACATCAGCGTCATAGCCAATGAAATTCGGAGAGACCATATTCGATTATTTTTACAGCAGCTCTCTGAATTACCTGTGGAAAAAATTGATGACGTACTGGATATCATGGAAATTCTTGGGTCAATGGGCGATATGCTGATTGAGATCATGGAAAATGATCATGAGTCCTATGGGGTTGCATCAGAAAAACTGAAGGCTATCACAACAACGTATTGTACATTTATCAGGGATTGTATCTTGCCCGTGGAACAGGTGCCGATTCTACATCCACCTTTTACTGATAACTGACCAACCACTGGTATTCAACCATCTGGACCTTTGGTGTCCGGCTGAATTGTTCACATTACTCCTATTCGTTAGAAGAGAAGAAATCCCTTCAATATCATTGAAAATTTATGATTCCAGAAGACTGAAGATGTCGGATTGGAACATTCGGAGTCTACCTTTGTCATACCATAGTGTGATATAGTCAGGAATATTCTAGTGCAGAGGCCGTACAGGCTTTATCAAAAGTTTGCTGTGGAGGATGAGCATGGAATTCGATTTTGCCATAATCGGCAGTGGTTTCGGTGGAAGCGTTTCAGCGCTCAGGCTTGCAGAAAAAGGATACACGGTTGTTGTGCTCGAAAAAGGCAAATGGGTAACTCCATCGGACATGGAGGAGGCATCCAAGAGCCTCAAAAAGCTTATGTGGAATCCTGTGCTCGGCATGAAAGGATTCTTTACGTATGACTTCTTCAGGCATGTCGCAATCGTGGGCGGTGTTGGTGTGGGGGGCGGAAGCATCGTATATGCTGCGACAACCTTGAGACCCAAGGAAGCGTTCTACAAAGATCCTTCCTGGAGCACACTTGGAATAGACTGGGAAAAGGAATTGAAGCCACATTACGATACAGCGTCAAAAATGCTGGGTGTGGTGACGAACCCGGGCCTGGATCTCATGGACGACTACCTGAGGGAGACTGCACAGAGAATGGGGGCAGGCGATACGTTCGGCCCTACCGAAACAGGGATATATTTCGGATTACCTGAAGTGGTCGCGGACGACCCCTATTTCGATGGGAAAGGGCCTTCCCGCACCGGCTGTTATCTCTGCGGCGAGTGTCTCACCGGGTGCAAATACGGGTCCAAAAACTCTCTCGACAAGAACTATCTGTACCTGGCGCAGAAATACGGGGCGACCATTCTGCCCTGCCGGGAAGTGACGAATATCATACCGCAGCACGATGGCACGTATGTCCTCAAGGTAAAAGACACCTCCGGCATGTTGAGGAAAGCCCCCAATGTCACGGCCAAGAAAGTCATTGTTTCAGCAGGAGTCCTCGGTACGCTCAAACTTCTCTTCAGGTGCAAGAATGTTACGAAAACACTGCCGAATATATCCAATCAACTCGGTGTGGTTGTACGGACCAACAGCGAGTCGATTGTGGGTGTTCTGCCGAAGAATACAGATCTCGATCTCTCGCATGGAACAACGATATCATCAGATTTTTATCCCGACGAGTACACGCACATCACACAGAACCGGTTCCCGGAGGGATACAACTTCATGAAATATTTCAGTGTGCCCCTCGTCGACGATCCCCATCCGACAAGAAGGTCCCTTGTCACTCTCGGCAAGATGATCACGAACCCTATTGGCGTGTATCAGCGCCTCTTTGCAAAGAACTGGAATAAAAGGATCATCGTTCTCACCGTCATGCAGAACCACGACAATCAGCTTTCCTTCGAGTATGGACCCAGCGCTGTGTTTTGTTTCTTGAAGCATCGCCTGAAGTCAAACAGGGTCAAAGGGAAAGAGGCTCCTGTGAATATTCCTGTAGCCAACAAGGCGTGTGCTGTTCTTGCGGAAGTGGCTGATGGGATGCCCACCAATGTGAGTAATGAAAGCTTGTTGAATATGTCTACAACTGCACACATACTGGGCGGATGCCATATGGGATCGTCTCGTGAAACCGGAGTTATTGACTCATCTCATCAGGTCTTCGGGTGCCCGGGTCTCTATGTGATCGATGGAGCGGCGGTATCGGCAAATGTCGGCGTTAACCCTGCCCTTACAATAACGGCGCTTGCGGAACGAGCCATGAGCCTTATTCCGGACAAGCATCCCGGGTAGTAGATGGAAGAATACGTACACGGCTATTCGTTCATGCGCTGAAGGATTCTGCGCAATATATTTCGTTCAGCCAAGATTGAGGGTTCCTTCGGTACAGTGCTGTGTCCTTTCTCTTGGATGTGGCTACAGCACGGGGGTATCCTCATCGGCAGTATTCCCTATCCTTTCCGCAGCACAGGGATAGACGGTGTTCTCTGTGTACTACCCCTCTGTCAGCGGGACGAGCACGAGCTCAACCCTTCGGTTCTGCTGCCTGCCCGCGTCCGTGTCATTGCTCGCGATGGGGTATGACTCACCGAACCCCTGGGTTATGATCCTCATGTCCATGATGCCCTGGGAGATGAGGTACTGGCCGACGCTGGCAGCCCGGCGTTCGGAAAGGGTCTGGTTGTAGGACTCGCTGCCAATGCTGTCGGTGTGCCCGGAGATGTTGATCAACGTCTTCTCATACTCCTTGAGCACAAGAACAACGGAGTTGAGCACATCATAAAAACTCGCGTTGATATTGTAGCTGTTGAAATCAAAGGTGATGTTGCTGGGCATGTTGAGTATGATATTGTCTCCCTGCCGGGTTACGCTGACCCCCGTCCCCTGCAGCTGCTCGCGCAGCTTTGCCTCCTGGCGGTCCATGTAGTACCCGACCCCGGCGCCAGAGAGTGCACCGACACCGGCACCGATGAGCATGCCCTTGCGGCGGTCGTCATGTTTGGTTACTGCAGCGCCTACTGCTGCACCACTCACGCCGCCTATGATGCTTCCCCAGGCAGTCTTGCTCATTTTCCTCTCCCCGGTGTACGGGTCGGTTGCGCACCCACCAAGGAGCAGACTCAGAGCAATCAGGATCGAGACACAACAGATTATCCTCCGCATACGGATCTCCCTTCATTGCCACTCGGCAATCATCCCGCACCCTCTCCCAGCCATGAGCTCTTTTGGAGCATTCCAGCACAGGACCTTTGGGTTTCTGACATGCACTACAGGTGTAATTATACGTCCAGTGGGGTGCTCTTTCAAGGGGAGTACATTCTGATAATCAACAGGACTCCATCCAAAATATGAGCTGCTGTTGGGAAGGATGACCAGAGAAGTATCACTTGCTGCACCGATGGCCGATGAGTACGAGGTGATGTATAGCCCTGAGCACAACCGGTTCACGGATAGGGTCTTCTATAAAAAGGTCGTTGACATGCTCTGAGCATTCCTCTTGACGCAAAGACAAAAGAGGAGATTATATCTGGTACATAATGGAATGATAACCAAGATTTTTCATGAAAAGGAGGTGTGTATGTTTTCCAGACGAATCGTTCTCTCCGTATGTCTGTTCAGCATGATGGTGGTCCCGGCAGTCTATGCACAGATCGACAACCTCACCAACATGAGCGCCGAGTGGATACGCATGTCCAATCGCAATGCCGCCATTGATGCGCCGGATATCGTGGTCTTCAACCCGGCAGGCACGGTCTCTTTATCCCCGGGGTTTCATCTCGACATCGGGAACCAGTTCATGTTCCGTATGCCTGAGCATTCATTTACCGATCCCCTGGACACCGGAGACCTGGGCTACGAGCAGGAGAGCCCTGACCTGCTCGTTCCCAACGTGTATGCTGCATATACCCGTGATCAGTGGTCGCTCTTCGGCGGCATCCATATTCCGGGTGGCGGGGCGAGCCTCGATTACCCGGACGGATCGTTCACCACACGGCTCATCGGGGCAAGTCTGATCGGCCCGGGCGGACCGTATGAGGGCATATACACTGCCATAACTGATGAAAGCATCGAGGCACAATCCGTTTATATCGCAACCACTCTCGGTGGTGCTTATCAAGTGACCGACCTGTTTTCTCTTGCCATCGGAATCCGCTGCATCAACGCAAGGAACACGATCGACGGCAGGCTCACCCTGTCCGGTGGAGTCGCAGGTGATGCTACACCCGATATCCCCCTGAGGGTTGATGTCGACCAGAGTGCACGTGGATGGGGTGGAATTTTCGGGATACAGATCATCCCCAGGGAAAGGCTGATCATAGCTCTGCACTATGAGACTCAGGTCAAACTCGATTTTGAGGATGACATAAACAGTGCAGACAACATCAGCGAAGACTTGGGGCTGTTCGTGGACGGAGAAAAGAACCGGCGGGATTTTCCTGCCATGGTCGGTTTGGGCGCCTCCTATCAGATCAATCCCAAACTCCGCTGTGAGGCAGA
This sequence comes from Desulfomonilia bacterium, assembly GCA_049975365.1. Taxonomy (GTDB): domain Bacteria; phylum Desulfobacterota; class Desulfomonilia; order UBA1062; family UBA1062; genus DSBG01. The sequence goes on from JBNGDS010000038.1 coordinate 28,543, forward strand.
TTTCAACTGGTTTTTCCAGAAGAATGCCAACTGGGGGAAGAACGAGGACGGCAGCGACAATTCCAACGACGCAGGAGACGTCTGGAGCATCGGAGCAGCAGCGGCGTATCAGCTATCACCCGAACTGGAAGTCAGCGGTGGCTTCCTGTATACAAAGCATGACTGGGATGATCTGGATGCCTATTACAACAATAACCTTGGGGCAATAGAGGTCATGTACTCCACCAATGTAAACCTTTCCACCGGCTTTGCCTACAGGATACGGCCAAATGTGAAATTGAACCTGGGCGTGTCCTATACCCTCTGGAACGATGAAGACATACTAACTCCCATCGGCGAGGTCTCCACCGAGAACACCACCTTCACGACGGCCCTGGGAATAGACATCGCCATTCCGTATTCGAAGTAGATGCAGCTGGGCCATGCCCTGCTGAGCCCCACGGCGGGTAGATGGCCTGAAAAAGAACAGCAGCTAGGTGAAAGTCGTTTCTGCGATATATGCAACCGCGTCTACCATCAACATCATGTCCTACGGCATGGTGGGATAGTTCCAGTGATCTCAGAGCATGCGCCTCGTTGTAATTCAGCCATGGGGAGAGACCTTTATGCAGATATACGAACCTATAAAGGCTTCCAGAAGGCTGAGCGGAACTGCGTACACAAGAAGTGCACACGGGAGTACACTCAGATTCCAAGTAACGACCCACATCAAGACAAAAGCCATAAACCAGCTGATCAGTGCTGTTTGTATGAGATTGAATCTTCTGGAAATGAAATACATACCTGCGGCGAATAAAAACCCCCATGCGACCCACATCATTGCATTCAGAACGTGAGAGGGAAACGACATTCCGAGCGATTGATAGTGCTCAACCCAGTATGTTTTGAGAAGGACCTCATTTCTCAGAAACTCACATGCATTCACCCAAAAACCTGCGAGAATGACGGCAACGATACCCCTGTACCCTACGTCCATAGACACTCCTTAGACTCTTACAATGGAATCCATCCCTTTGGGGAGATCACTGCGGTACCACCAATGAATACCAGAATCTCTGCTCCAGGGAATGGCCGATGTCAATTTGAATACTCTTGATTTCTGTGTATTCATTCAAGAAACCTGCCATTCCCCTCTCCCTTCCTATCCCGCTTTGTTTTGTTCCTCCATATGGCAGATCGAGGCTTTGGAGGTGAAACGAGTTGATCCAGACGTTGCCGACCCTCAGCTTTTCACCAATCCCAATGGCACGGTCCACGTTCTTCGACCACACGGCGCCGAGAAGCCCGTATTCGGAATCGTTCGCTAGCGAAATGGCTTCCTGGTCACGCTCATATTGAATGACACAGAGTACCGGCCCGAATATCTCTTCCTGGGCAATCCTCATGTTGTTGTTCACATCGATAAACACGGCTGGATCGATGAAGTAGCCCTTGTTCAGACCTCTTGGTTTACCTCCACCACAGGCCAGCGTTGCACCTTCTTTTTCCCCTATCTCCAGGTATCTTTCGACGTTCTTCCTCTGTCCCTCGCTGATAAGGGGACCCATGTCTGTACCGACGTCCATTGGATCACCGACGTGCATCTTCTTGACTTTGTCCACCAGCTTTTCCACAAAGGCGTCATGCATCGATCTGTGAACCAGGGCCCTCGTCCCTGAATAGCAAATCTGCCCAGCGTGGAAGAAACACGCGAAAATGGCACTGTCCACAGCAAGATCAAGGTCGACATCATCGAGGAAGATATTCGCCGATTTCCCCCCAAGCTCCATCGTGACTTTCTTTACCCGTTCCGCTGCGAGGGAACACACCCTCCTTCCCGATTCAGTGGATCCTGTAAACGATACCTTGTCAACCAGCGGGTGAGAGACCAGCGCCTCTCCGACTGAATCACCCGGGCCAATCACCACATTGACCACGCCTTTGGGAATTTCTGATTCATCGATACATTTCAGAAATTCGAGAACTGAAAGGGGCGTGAGCGTGGATGGTTTCACAACAACACTGTTCCCGGCAGCGATCGGTGCCGCAATAGCCCCAACACCTCCCACCAACGGGGCATTCCACGGAACAATCTGGGCACATACACCGACAGGATCCCTTTTGATGTAGGGAAATGCGGCGGCAGGAAAGCGAAAGAGGGGCATCGGCTCTTCAAAGACCCTGTTTGCCGCCCTGGCATACCATTCCAGCCTGTTCTGCGCTGAGGAGAGAAACGTGCTGCACTGCTTTATGGCTGCTCCTGAGTTGGCGACCTCAATCGGCAGCATATCCTGTGCCCTTTCCCTGAACCTCCTCAGGACATCGAGCATGATCCGTGATCGTTCCGACGGATCCTTGTCCCGCCACAGACCCTTCTCAAACGATTCATGTGCAGCACGAACGGCCATATCAACATCCTCGATGCTCCCGCTGGCCACCTCTCCAATCACGTCCTCGGTGGCAGGATTGATCACTTCCACTGTCCTCCCATCCGATGAATCGACCCATTCCCCGTTGATATACATGGTATATTTTTTCATACTCATCCCTCCCGAAATGAACTCAAAGTCCATCTGTATGGATAGAAAAACATATTCTTGGTATCGAATGCATCAGGAGAAACCTACCCTGGCTTTGAGGAACCATCGGGGCCTGATCCACTCGAGAGCGTTCATCTGTGAGCCTGAACACTCTGTTCCATCCCGGATACGTGTCAGGTCGGGTACCATGGTACACTGTCCCCGTGTTTCCTGGAAAGGAACCACGGGGACACGACCTTCCCGGTCCGGGCTCTGCTGCATGGTGATATCTGTAACCTGTCAGCTCTTTGCCTGGAACATGTGGACGTCCTGCTGCGGGAACGGGATGGTGATACCCTCGGCATCGAAGCTTTTCTTGACCATTTCTATGGTATCGAAGAACACCCCCCAGTAATCGGCGGTCTTGACCCACACCCGGACCGTGAAATTCACGCTGCTGTCTGCGAGCTCACTCACCACGATCATTGACTCAGGTTCCTTGAGTATCCGGGTGTCCTTCTCAATGACACTCTTGATGACGGTCCTCACCTTGTCGAGGTCGTCTCCATAGCTCACACCGAACACGA
>JBNGDS010000039.1:0-4461 GCA_049975365.1 Desulfomonilia bacterium
CTGCACGCCTGGACATCACCAACGTGAGGCTCAAAGGCGAGGCACTGCCTGACTGGCACATCGATGCACACCTCGAGGAACACACCATCCAGGCAACCGGCAGGCTCAATTTCGACATCGAGGCGTCCTATGACCTGAACCAGGACCTCTTTTCTGCAGCGGCTCGATTCGACCAGACAGATCTCTCCCCGTACTTCACGCTCATGGGGAGGAAAAACCTCACAGGAACAATCAGCGGATCCGTCGATGCGCACGGCAATGTACGCAATCTCATGGATTCACGGGTTCAGATGAACGTCTCCTCGATCCAGGTGTTCTACACAGGCACTGAGATCATCCGAAGCAGGGATGTGCACGCTTCGTTTCAAGACGGCATTCTCGTGCTTCCCTCTTCCCGCATTGTCCTGGGAAGCGAGGGGTGGATGGATATCCGGGGTGAAGGCAGAACAGACGCAACCCTGAGGATCACGACAGAAGGGACAATTCCTCTCGAGGTCCTGGGTTCTTTCCAGGAGGATCCGAACGAGGCCGAGGGTTCACTCCGCTTCTCCGCGCAGATCACGGGCACGCTCTCGAAGCCGGAATTCATCGCAGTCCTGAGACTCCAGGACATCGGGTACCGGATCCCCTCCACCGGCCAGAAGATCCATGACCTCAACGGCATCATCAGGATCACTGAATCGGATGTCACGTTCGAGAACATCGAGGGCATGCTCGAAACCGGGGCCATGACTGCTGGTGGGACGATCACGCTCTCAGAGCTCAACCCCTCGGGGTTCGATCTCACGCTCCGTGCCGTGAACCTCCCCGTCGCGGTCCCGGATACCATGGACATGACCATCGATGGAAACCTTTCCCTCACAGGTCCCGCCGATTCCTCGCTCCTCGCAGGTGAAATCCTGATCCTCGAGGGAACGTATTACCGGGATGTGAAGCTCAACCTGCTCACTGGCGTGAGCCGGCTGCTTTACCCTGAACGGAGAACCTCTGTCCAGGCTCCTGTTCAGGTGCCTGAATCCGTGGAGAATATCGAGCTCCAGATCGTCGTCAAACGCCGCGGGACCGTGGCGGTTGACAACAACATCGCATACCTGGAGATCAACCCCGACCTGCTCATCAGGGGAACCATGATTGAGCCCGTGATCACCGGGAGGATGTCTGTCCTGGAGGGGACCATAACCTACCAGAAGAAGGACTTCGTGATCACGAAAGGGGTGATCGATTTTGTCAATCCCTACACAACAGAGGCATCCATCGACATCACCGGCGAAGTGCCTGTGCGCACATGGACTATTTTCCTGGGCATTACCGGCACCTTCGAAGAGATGGTGTTCTCCCTGAGATCCGATCCCCCTGAGGAGGATGCCGACATCCTGTCGCTGCTGGCATTCGGAAAGACGACAGGTGAGTTCATCCAGAATGCTGGCGGGACCCTGACGTCCACGTCCGGCATGATCGCAGAACTCGTGGCCTCGACATTCAGTGAAGACATCAAGGAGGTGACCACCCTGGACATCTTTGAGCTGGAAAGCGTGCAGGATGCCTCGACCGACGATGCTGATGCCATGAGACTTCTCCTCGGAAAAGAGCTCTCGAGGCGGATGACCATCAAGTACGAAATGGAGACCAGGAACAGCGAGATGACCCAGCGGGCCATCGCAGAATACAAGCTGCTGGAAAACCTTCTCCTGAACGGTTTTCAGGACAACAAGGGCATCTTCGGGGCCGATATGCAGTTCAGACTCGAGTTTCGGTAGACGGCATGAAGACAGCTGAATCCTTTTCCACACTTTTCACCCCGGTGGCTGCATGGCTGATCATGTGCCTGTGGGCTCTGCCCTGCCCCGCTGGTGTGTCAATCGACAAGACTCTCACGGACATCTCGGAGGTCCTGCGCATACACGAGATCAACATTCACGTGCAGGACACATCCACCCGCCATGAAGAACTCGTGCGCCTTGCATCAGATCTGATCACCCTGGAAGAGGGACAGTACTTTCGAAGAGAACTCCTCGATGAGTCCATCACCTCCCTTGAACTCAGCGACCGGTTCGGAGACATCGATATTGACGGTAGCGTATCAGAGGCAGGGCTCGCCCTCACCTTCTCATTGACTCCCTTCAGGCTCATCTCGGACATCCAGATTTCAGGACAGTACCCACTGTTCAGCAGAGACATCCTGAAGGCCATGACCGTCTACACGGGTGACAGCTTCACACACGATACTCTTCCAACCCAGGAGAAACTCATCACTGATCTCTACCTGCAAGAGGGGTTCATCTCACCTGCCGTGCGCATCACCACGCGCGATGAGAAAGACACCGGCAGTGTCATCCTCTTCATCGAGATCGACGAAGGGCCGTATCTCAGGATTTCCTCCATCGTATTTGACGGCAACCGGGCGTTTTCAGATTCAGCCCTCCGCTTCAGGATGCATGCATGGAGAACCTCTCTCCTCCCCGGCAGCGCAGGACGGTTCAAGGACCTCGATCTGAAGAAGGATATCGAATCTCTGAACGAGTATTACTGGAACCGGGGGTTCCCTGAGTGCAGGATCACATCATCGGTGGAGAAAGACACATCATCCGGCACCGTGATGGTGAGCATCACCATTTCCGAGGGGCCGCGGTATACCGTGAGCTTCACAGGGAACAGTGAGTTCTCGGACAGGACCCTGAAGAAGGACCTCGTCTTCTTCCAGGAGGGGGGCAGCACCAGGGGTGCACTCAAGAAGAGCACCAGGAAGATAGAACAGCGGTACCTCTCGGCAGGGTATTCCGATGTCTCCGTGGCTCTGGAGGAGAGTTCCGGAAAAGATGAGACCGGTGATCTCCGTTCTCTGGAATTCATCGTCCATGAGGGCCCCCGGACACAGGTGGGGTCTGTTCACATCACCGGGAACCAGGCCATAGGAGAGGAGGCTCTCAGGGAAGAGATGCTGACCCGGCCACCCGGATTTCTCCACACAGGAGTCTATGTCGAGGAAACCCTTGCGCAGGATCTCACCGCCCTTCAATCCCTCTACCTCAATAAAGGCTTTCCCGATGCCGCAATCGAACACGATCTTTCCTGGAGCGAGGACAGGACGCGCGTGGACATTGCAATCAGGATCACTGAACATACCCGGATCCTGGTGGAAGAGATCCGCTTCGAGGGACTCACAATCATCCCATATCACGAGGCAATAGATGCGCTCATGATGAAAGAGGGTGATGCCTTCAGGCGCTACCTGGTAAAGAGTGGCGAGAACACCCTTGCCACGCTCATCTCTGAGAACGGATACCCCTATGTGCAGGTGACTGGAGAGGTGCAGTTCATCGACGAGGGATCCCGCGCCACCGTGGTCTACCGCATCGACGAAGGCCCCTATGTCACCATGGGGAACATCTACTACCGTGGCAACTTCAGGACACAGCACTCGATCCTCGATGCCGAACTCGACATCGAACCGGGAGAGGCGTTTTCCCTGCGGCACATGCTCCAGGGGCAGAAGGACATCCGCGACATGGGGATCTTCAATTCGGTCCAGTTCAAGACAATCGGGCTCAAGGAGCAACGGGAGAGAATCACGCTTCTTGCAGACATGGAGGAGATAAAACCCTACTATGTCCAGGCCGGCGTCGGGTACGAGAGCGACCGGGGGGTTTATGGACATGGCCGTCTCGGCGACAGAAATCTCCTCGGTCTGAACAAGAATGCCTGGATCGGCGGAGAAATCAGCCAGATCGGGTACAGGGCGGAATCCGGCATCACCGAACCCAGGCTCTTCGGCTCCCGCGTATCGAGCTCGTTCGGCATCTTCTCCGAAAAACGCCAGGAGTTCAACCAGGACTTCGGGACCACGGTCCTCGGGTCTACGCTGAACTTCACCAGGGCATTCGAACCCTTTTTCAGAACAGCGTTGGGTCTCCGATACGAGAGGAGAAACCAGTTCCTGAGAAACTCGGACGATTCCATTGATCCCGGAGATGAGGATGACCCGTTCAAGCCCCGGGGAATCCTGGTCGTGACCCCGACGATCATGTTCGACACCAGGGACTCTTTTGTCATCCCGAGAAGCGGTATCTTCTCGTCCCTTTCAGTGGACATCTCGAAAGGCCTCGAGAACTCTCTGGACAACTTCTTCAAGTACATGTTCGACCTGAGGTATTACCTGACCCCTGTGGATCGCATCACGCTCGCATGGCTCGGCAGGGCCGGGTACATCGATCCCTACGGCCCGAGCGAGAACATTCCCGATGACCAGCTGTTCTATGTGGGAGGAACCCTCGATGTGAGGGGATTCGACGAGAACATGCTCAGGTACGACTCCCTGGGAGATCCCCTGGGAGGGCGGATCATGCTGGTGTCCAGCATCGAGGCCAGGATCGAACTGCTCTACAATTTCGAGCTCACCTGTTTCTTTGACACCGGGAGCGTGAGGGAGACAGCGGACGACTCTGTTTCCGAAGGATTCAGGTC